>DATHIT010001016.1:0-22231 GCA_035489915.1 Pseudonocardia sp.
GCCGTCGGTGATCTGGTCGCGGACTTCCGGTTGGTCGAACCCGATCTCGCCGGTGAATACCAGGGCGTCGACCGAGGGCAGGCTGGCGGCCACGGCGGCGATCTCCCGCCGGGCACGGTGGGCGAACACCGCCAGGGCGAGAGCGGCCTCCCGGTCCCCGTTCTGGGCGGCCGGCACCAGGTCTCGGGTGTCCCCGGAGCGACCGGACAGGCCGAGCAGCCCGGACCTGGTGCTGATGCCCTCCCGGACCTCGGCCGGGGTGAGCCCGGCGTGCTCGATCAGCCAGAGCAGCATTCCGGGGTCCACGCTGCCGGACCGTTGGCTCATCGCCATGCCCTCGAGCGGGGTGAAGCCCATCGAGGTGTCCAGGCTGCGCCCCCGGTCCACCGCGGTGGCTGAGCAGCCGCCGCCCAGGTGCGCGATGACCAGCCGAAGCCGCTCGGCGGGCCGGTCCAGTTGGCTGGCCGCCTGGCGCAGCGCCCAGCCGCAGGACAGCCCGTGGAACCCGTACCGGCGCAGGCCGTACCGCGCCCGCCACTCGGCCGGCAGTGCGTACTGGGCGGCCGGTTCGGGCAGTCCCGCGTGGAAGGCGGTGTCCGGGCAGAGCACCTGCGCCGGCTCGGCGCCCAGCTCGGCGGCCACCTGGGAGACCGCTTCGATCATCCTCAGGGTGGCTGGGACATGCCCGGGGGCGAGTGGTTCCGCCGCGCGCACGGCGGCCAGCGCGCGGTGCCCGACCCGGGTGGGTTGGCGCAGCTCGGGGCCGCCGTGCACGAGCCGGTGCGCCACCGCACCCGCCGGTTCGTGACCTTTGAGCAGGGCACGCAGCTCGTCGCGGGCGGTCGCATCATCGGGACGGTGCTCGAACTTGCGCTGGTCGAGCACCACAGGCTCGGTGCGGTCGGTGGCCACCATGTGCAGCTGCAGGCTGTTCGACCCGGGGTTGACGGTCAGCACCCGCATCAGCCGGCCCACTTCCAGCCGGTGATCTCCTCGGCGTCGCGGCCTTCCCGGTGCGCGTAGGCGACCAGGTTGTCCCGGTCGGTCTCCAGCCGGCGGGCGGTGCGGTCGTCGGCGCCGCGGACCCGGCGCAACGCGTCGGCGGCCAGGTCGTGGCGGGTCATCCGGTTGCCGGACAGCAGCACGTACGGGGTCGTGGTGGTGCCCTGCTCGAGGTAGCCGTGCACGTGGAAACGGTTCGGCTCGGGCCGGCCGTGCAGCAGCTCGTGGACGTCGGACGGGTAGCCGTGGAAGCCGAACACCACCGGGGTGTCCGGGCCGCCGAAGCAGGTTTCGAAGGCCTGCTCGGGCAGCCCGCCGGGGTACCGCTCGGTAGTGCTGAGCGAGCGGAGATCGATCACGTTGGTGACCCGCACCCGCAGCTCGGCAGCGTGCTCACGCAGCAGCTTTGCCGCCGCCAGGGTCTCCACCGTGGGAGTGGTGCCCGCGCAGGCCAGCACGAGGTCAGGCGCGCCGGCCGCCGGGTCGTCGCGATGCCCCGCCCATTCCCACACCCCGGCGCCGCGCCGCCAGTGCTCGCGGGCCGAATCCAGGTCCAGCCACTGCGGGCCGGGCTGCTTGCCGGCGATGATGAGGTTGATCCGGCCGGTCGCGGCGAGGGCGTCGGCCAGCACCAGGAGCACGGTGTTCGCGTCCGGCGGGAGGTACACCCTGGTCACCTCGGGACGCTTGGTGAGCAGGTTGGACATGAACCCGGGGCCCTGGTGGGAGTACCCGTTGTGTTCCTGGCGCCAGCCGTCCGAGGTGAGCAGGTAGGTGAACGCGGACACCGGCGCCCGCCACGGCACCCCACGCGCCATGGTGAGGAACTTGGCGTACTGGTTGGCCATGCTGTCCACGATTGCGGCGAACGCCTCGTAGCAGGGGAACAGGCCGTGCCGGCCGGTCAGCAGGTAGCCCTGCAGCCAGCCCTGGCACAGGTGCTCGGACAGCACCTCCATCACCCGGCCGCCGGGGGCGACGTCCTCGGCGTACTGGTCCAGCGGCCAGGTGAATACCCGGTCGGTGGCGCTGAGCACCGCGTCCAGCTTGTTGGACGCCAGCTCGTCCGGGCAGACGATGCGGAAGTTTCGGCTCCCCTCGGTGCGGCGGACCAGCTCGGCGAGCCAGCCACCGGCCGTCTGCATGGCGCTGACCTGGGTCGTGCCGTGTTCGGACACCTTGACCTGGTAGTCGGCCACCGGCGGCAGTGGCAGCGGACGGCGCAGCGCGCCGCCGTTCGCCTCGGGCACCGAGCCCAGCCGCAGATCGCCGTTCGGGGGCACTTCGAGCAGGTCCGGCCAGGGGCGGCCGTCGGCGTCGAACAGCTCCTCCGGTCGGTAGGAGCGCAGCCAATCCTCCAGCGCCCGCAGCTGCGCCGGGTCGGAGTGGACCTGCTCGAGCGGCACCTGGTGGGCGTGGAAGGTGCCGGCGATCGGCGTGCCGTCCGGACCGCGAGCCGGGGCCCCCATGCCCTTCGGGCTGCGCAGGACGATCATCGGTGGCTTCAGCCGATCCGGCCGGCCACCGACGGTGTGCTCGGCCCGCCGCGCGGTGATGTACCGGTGCGCGATCTCCAACGCGTCGCCCAGCGCCTGGTCGTCCGCCACGCCGGCCCCGGTGGCCCGCACCAGGATCGGCGACCAGCCCGCGCCGCTGAAGTAGTCACGCAGGTCCTCGTCCGGCATCGCCGAGAACACCGTCGGTGAGGAGATCTTCGCCCCGTTGAGGTGCAGAATCGGCAGCAGGATGCCGTCGGTGGTCGGGTCCAGGAACTTGGAGCTCTGCCACGACCCCGCCGTCGGACCGGTCTCCGCTTCGCCGTCGCCCACCACACAGGCGGCCATCAGGTCGGGGATGTCCAGCACCGCCCCGGCGGCGGTGGCCAGCGCGTAGCCCAGCTCGCCGCCCTCGTGGATCACTCCGGGGACCTGCGGCGAGAGGTGGCTGGGGAACCCGCCCGGCCAGGAGAACCGGCGGACCAGCTCGAGCATGCCCGCGCCGTCCTGGCGCAGCTCGGCATCCCGGTCGGAGTGGCTGCCCTCCAACCAGAGATTGGCGTGGATGGCCGGGGCACCGTGGCCGGGACCGGTGACCAGCAAGGTCCGTTGCCCGGTCCGGCGGACCAGACCGTTGAGCCCGGCGTACACCAGGTTCAGCCCAGGGCAGGTGCCCCAGTGGCCGAGCACCCTGGGCTTCAGATGCGCCGAGGTCAACGGCTCGGCGAGGGACACGTTGTCCCGTAGGTAGATCATCGCCAGGGCCAGGTAGTCACACGCCCGCCGGTACCGGGCCGTGACCTCCGCGGAATCGCTCACCGCCACCCCCGTGCGATACCCACTGCTTCCCGCCCTAACCGCCGCGGTGGCGGGTGCGCGGCCGCCGGTTTCCCACCCGCGCCGGGGGGTATAGCCCGGTGCGTGGCGCAGCGAGGAGGGTGGCAGTCGGTGATTGTCGAGGAGCTGCTGGAGCCGGAGGCCCAGGCGCTGCTGCGACCGGGCAAGGCTGACTTCGTGCGCCCCATGCTGGCCACCCTGACCACCGACTACTTCTCCGACCCGGCCTGGCTGTTCGAGCGCAAATTGGACGGGGTGCGGGCGGTGGCGGTTCGCGGCCCCCGAGGCACCGAACTGCACTCGCGCAACCACAATCCGATGACCCCGGCCTACCCCGAGCTGGTCGAGGCGCTGGACGCCAGCGCCCCGGAGGGCATGGTGGCCGACGGCGAGATCGTCGCGTTCGACGGCAACCAGACCAGCTTCTCCCGGCTGCAGGGCCGCCTCGGCATCACCGATCCTCGGCGTGCCCGCGCCACCGGCATCGCGGTCTACCTCTACCTGTTCGACCTGCTCGTGCTGGACGGCTACGACCTGACCGGGCTGCCGCTGCGCGATCGCAAGCGCATCCTGCGGGCGAGTGTGCGGTTCGCCGACCCGCTGCGGTTCAGCGCGCATCGCAACACCGACGGCGAGCGGTATCTGCGGGAGGCCTGCACCTGGGGCTGGGAGGGCCTGATCGCCAAGCGCGCCAACTCGGTGTACCGCCCGGGCCGCCGGTCCGACGACTGGCTGAAGTTCAAGTGCGTGCGTGAGCAGGAGTTCGTGGTCGCCGGCTTCACCGACCCGGCCGGCTCGCGGGTCGGCTTGGGCGCGCTGCTCATCGGCTACTACGAGCGGGGCGCGCTGCGCTACGCCGGCAAGGTCGGCACCGGCTTCGATGAACGGGTGCTGCACCGGCTGCGGACGCAGTTCGAACGTCTCCAGCGCTCCGAGTCCCCGTTCGCCGACCCGGTTCGGGAGCGGGGCGCGCACTGGCTGCGGCCGGAGCTGGTGGCCCAGGTCGGTTTCACCGAGTGGACCCGCGATGGGCGCCTGCGCCACCCCCGCTACCTCGGGTTGCGCGAGGACAAGCCCGCCGACCAGGTGGTCCGCGAGGACGCCCAGATGTGACCAAGCACGCGCCGGGGACGGCCGGCCATCAGGTGTATCCAGCCTGGGCAGGGGGTACGGACGCGATCGAACCCTGCGCCCATGCGGGACCGGCACTACGGCAGCGGCGCGGGCCGGGTCGGGAGGCGGCTTCCGTCTGCCCTGGGCGCCGCATTGCCCGGCCCCCCTCGGACACGGCCGTCGCGATGACGGCGCTGGGCGTGCGCGAGGCCGAGCGCTTCCGCCCAGAGGTCGCAGCTCGTCGCCCACAGCCGCCCCGTCGGCCCGGGCGCGCCTCGCCGCTGTGGCGCTGGGGGTGCCAGCGGCGGGCCGTCCGTTGGTCATCCCGGGTCGGCGCCGCACAGCGGTCGGGAGGACGAGGGTCAGGGCCGGTGCCGTTGCCGGGACCGAAGGAGAGCGATGGCCGACTTCCTCACCGACATCCAGACCTTGCGCGACCGGGCACGTGCCCGCGGTCGCCGACGAGTTCGCGGAGCACACTTCGGAGGAGCAGGAGCACGCCGACCGGTTCGCCGAGCGGATCTTCCAGCTGGTCGGTTCACCGGACCTGAACCCGGCGACCCTGGTCGGCCGTGCGCACTCGGAGTACACGACCGCCCCGCGGCTGATCGAGATGATCAAAGAGAACCTGGTGGCGGAGCGGGTCGCCATGGCGTCCTACACCGAGATCATCAACTGGCTCGACGACGGCGACGTCACGACGCGCCGGCTGTTCGAGGACGTCCACGCGGTCGAGGAGGAGCACGCCGACGACATGCTCACGTTCCTGGAGCAGATGGCCCGAGCACCGCGTACGGCGCGGCACCTCTCGAGACGGAGCGCGGATCCGCCACGGCGTCCGCGCGGTGAGGTACGACCATGACCACCGCAGTGCGCGACGTGGACGTCCGGGACTACGACGTCGGCGTCTTCCAGGGGCTCAACGACTTCCCGGTCGCCCGGGCGTACCTCGGTCACAGCCGCGACTACGTGACCGAGCTCGGCGACGTGATCTGCAACTACGGCCTGCATGACGTCGTCGGCGTGACGTTGCTGCACAGGCACTTCGAGATCGCCGAGGAGGAGATGGTGGTGCGCGAGTTCGTCGACAATGTCTCCTACATGACCCCGTGGAACGTGGACGCGCTCCCTCGGGTCCTCCCCTACCTTTGGAAGGCCCAGGTCGACGGCGGGCGCGCCACGTACTTCCCGCTCGAGTTCTGCGCGTACCCGCCCGACAACCAGGTCGAGGTGGAGCGCGACCTGGACAGGCTGACCGGCTCCACTGCCTTCCTCGCCGCCTTCGCGGCCACGCTCGACGACCTCGGGCTGCGCGAGATATTCGGCCTGGCGCACCTGCGCTCGCGCGATGGGCTGGTCCTCGGCGACGACGAGACGCTGCTCGAGACCACCGACGAGGAACGGCGCATCCTCACCCTCCGCCCCGCGCGGGCGCGGGAGGTGCAAGGCCTCGACACCACACAGACCCTGTGGGTCTACCGGCCGGCCCGCGCGCGGATGGGCGCCGTCATCAACGCGGGCTCCGGTGGCGTGCACTGCGCGGCTCACTGCTGGGTGCACTGCACCGGCCACTGAAGCGGCCGCCCCGGCCGGAACGATCCGAGGAACATCGCAAATGGAGGACATCGGATGACTACAGGTGGACGAGGGCGTAGGCGCTCACAGAGCACGACGGGCGACCAACCCTCCCAAGGCCAGGCCAGCACCCCGTCCGAGGGCCAGACCAGCAGCTCGGAGGAGTCCACCGAGCTGCGGGAATTCAAGACGCGGGCGCGGGGCCTGCCCCAGGACGAGCGCGAAGCCGCCTTCCAGAGCGACGAGTTCCGGCAGCTGGTCGCGGCGGCGGCGTTGCCCGCGATCGTCGCCGAGGCCGAGTGCGTGAGCCACTGCTTCTCGCACTGCGGCAGCCACTGCTTCGGCCACGGCTGAGCCTTGGAGCAGCACGCGGTCTCCGCGCAGCACGGTGACCGGTGCGCCATGTATCCGGCGAACTCCGCCATGTGGCGGAACTCCACCGGGCGCCAGTTCAGGCCGCGCCAGTCGAATCGATGGCGGACGGCAATACGCCCAATACACCGCTGGCCCTCAGCACCTGGGGCACGGTGACCGCGAGGAGCGCGGGATCCGGATCGGTGGCGAACGGGTCTCCGCTGCGCCGCCGACCGCCGAGCAGCAGGTGCGGCCCACCGGCTGGCGGGCCCCACTGGTGCGGATCGGCCGGCCCGAACAGAGTCACCGACGGCGTGCGATAGGCGAACGCCACATGGGCGATCCCGGTGTCGCCGCTGATCACCAACCGGGCGGCGGAGACCAGGGCGGCCAGCTCGGGCATCCCGGTCCGCCCGGCCAGCACGTCCGAGGGCGGTACACCGGCCAGCGCGGCGAGCTGGTCGGCGAGGTCATGGTCCGCCGCGCCGCCGGTGATCAGCACGCGGTGCCCGTGCTCCCGGTGCGCCGCGATGACGGCGGCGAACCGGGGCAGCGGCCAGCGCTTGGCGCCGTACCCGGCACCGGGGTGGACCAGCACGGCGCCCACCACCGGGGCCGGCGCCCGAGGCCGGGCCAGCGCGATGTCCGCCGGGTCGGCCGGTACGCCGTGCCAGGCCAGCAGGCGGCACCACCGCTGTCGTTCGGGCAGCGGCGGTACCCAGGCCGGTCCCGGCCAGCCCGGTTGGGCGTGCCCGATCCGCCGACGCGGGTGCACCGTGTCCAGCAGCGCCGAGCTCCTCGGCCCCTGGCCGTGCAGGTTCACCGCCACGTCGGTATCCGGAAGACCGGCGGGCAGGGGCTCGTCCAGGCCCGGAACGGCCACCAGCTCGTCCCACCCGCCGATCAGCTCGGCAAGCGGATGCAGCCACCCGGGCAGCGCCAGCAGCCGGTGGTGCCCGGGGAACGCGGCGCACAGGCCGCGCAGCGCGGGCACCGCGACCAGCAGGTCCCCCAAACCGAGCGCGCGCAGCGCGAGCAGGGTGCGAGGCACGGTCATGGGGTCTGCGGCTACCCCGGGCATCGAAAAACAAACACATATTGAGGCCGTTGGCCGCAGTGTCGCTACTCACAGTAGTAGTCGTGACTCTGCGGTTTAGCAGCGCTCCTCACGGCAATCGTACTCTGGTGATTCGGATGAACCGACCCGCCGACGGCGGCGCGCCGCACGGGGTGCTGTTCGATCGGGACGGCACCCTGGTGGTGGACGTGCCCTACATCGGCGACCCGAGCGCGGTCGTCCCGACGCCCACCGCGCGGGCCGCCCTGGACCTACTCCGCGAGCACGGCATTCCGATCGGCGTGGTCAGCAACCAGTCCGGGATCGCCCGTGGCCTGATCAACCGCGACCAGGTGGACCGGGTGAACGCGCGGGTGGAGGAGTTGCTCGGTCCGTTCGACGTGTGGCGCATCTGCCCGCACGGCGAGCGGGACGGCTGCGGTTGCCGCAAGCCGGCGCCGGGCATGATCCGCTCCGCCGCGGCCGAGCTGGGCATCGACCCCGAGTACCTGGTGGTGATCGGGGACATCGGCTCGGACGTGGCGGCGGCGCGCGCGGCCGGCGCCCGGGCGGTGCTGGTACCCACCCAGGCGACCCTGCCCGAGGAGATCGCCTCAGCGCCCGATGTGGCCCCCGACCTGTTCACCGCGGTGACCCGACTGCTGCCGGCCCGGACCGCCACCCCGCTGGGCGGTGCCCCACTGGGCAGGTCCCGATGACCCGGATGCTGGTGGCGCGGTTGGACAGCGACGGTGACGTGCTGCTGGCCGGGCCCGCGGTGCGCGCCGTCGCGGCCGGCTGTGACGAGTTGACCATGCTGGTGGGGCCGGCCGGGCGGGCGGCGGCGGAACTGCTGCCCGGGGTGGACCGGATCCTCACCTGGGACTGCCCGTGGATCGCCAACCCGGCGCCGCCGGTGGACCCGGCCGACATCGGCGAGCTGGTGGGTCGGCTGGCCAGGTTCGGGTTTGCCGGCGCGGTGCTGCTGACCTCGTTCCACCAGTCACCGCTGCCGCTGGCGCTGCTGCTGCGGCTGGCCGGGGTGCCCCGGGTGGCCGGCGCCTCGGTGGACTACCCGGGCGCGCTGCTGGATGTCCGGGTGCGCCCGGGTGCCGAGCTGGACGAGGACCTGCCGGAGCCGGAGCGGGCGCTGGCCATCGCGGCGGCCGCCGGGTTCGGCCTCCCGGCCGGCGACCAGGGCCGGCTCGCGGTGCGGCCAACCCCGGACGTATCGGCGCTGACCGGTCCCGGCCGCTACCTGGTGCTGCACCCCGGCGCGCGGGTCCCGGCGCGGCGCTGGCCGGCCGCCCGCTGCCGCGAGGCGGTCCGCGCACTGGCCGCCGCCGGGCAGCGGGTGCTGGTCACCGGCGCTCCCTCGGAGGTGGCGCTGACCCGTGAGGTGGCCGGGTCGGCTGGTCTCGACCTGGGTGGCCGCACCGGGTTCGCCGAGCTGGCCGGGGTGCTCGCCGGCGCGGACGCGGTCGTGGTGGGCAACACCGGGCCGGCGCACCTGGCGGCGGCGGTGGGCACCCCGGTGGTGTCGCTGTTCGCCCCTGTGGTGCCGGCGGTGCGCTGGGCGCCGTACCGGGTGCCGCACGTGCTGCTCGGGGACCAGCGGGCGGCCTGCCGGGGCAACCGGGCCAGACAGTGCCCGGTACCCGGCCACCCCTGCCTCAACCAGGTCACCGCGGCGGACGTGGTAACCGCGGTGACGGCCCTGCTCGACGAGGAGGTGGCGGCGTGAAGGTGCTGGTCTGGCACGTGCACGGCTCGTGGACGACGTCGTTCGTGCAGGGCGGCCACGACTACCTGATCCCGACGGAGGCGGACCGGGGACCGTGGGGCGTCGGGCGGCCGGCCGCCTGGGACTGGCCGGCCGGCGCGGTGGAAACCCCGCCGGAGCAGCTCGCCGAGGCGGACATCGACGTCGTGGTGCTGCAGCGGCCCGAGGAGCTCGAGCTGGTCGAGCAGTGGTGCGGCCGGCGCCCTGGCCAGGACGTGGCGGCGGTTTACCTGGAGCACAACACGCCGCGCGGGCCGGCCGCGATCAGCCGGCATCCGCTGGCCGACCGGGACGACATCCCGATCGTGCACGTCACCGACTTCAACCAGCTGATGTGGGACAACGGATGCGCGCCGACCGTGGTGGTCCCGCACGGGATCGTGGACCCGGGCGAGCGATACACCGGCGAGCTGGACCGGGCCGCCGTGGTGATCAACGAACCGGTCCGTCGCTGGCGGGTCACCGGCACCGACCTGCTGCCCGGGTTCAGCACGGCGGCCGGCATCGACGTGTTCGGGATGGGCCTGGCCGGGCTCACCGAGCGGCTGGCGCAAACCCCGGATCCCCCGGCCGAAGGCGCGGTACGGGCCATCGACGACCTGCCGCAGCGCCGGTTGCACGACGAGATGGCGCGGCGCCGGCTGTACCTGCACCCGATGCGCTGGACCTCGCTTGGGCTGTCCCTGCTGGAGGCCATGCAGCTGGGCATGCCGGTGGTGGCACTGGCCTGCACCGAGGCGCCGGTCGCGGTGCCGCCGGAGGCGGGCGTGGTGTCCACCAGCGTGATCCGGCTGCGGCGCGCGGTCGCCGAGCTGGTGGCCGACCCGGACCGAGCAACCGAGATGGGCCGCGCCGCACGCAAGGCGGCCCTAGCCGACTACGGCCTACCGGCGTTCCTGCGGCGGTGGGACGACGTGCTGGGGCAGCCGCGCTGATGCGCGATTTCACCGAGGAAGGGGCGCTCAGCCGATGAGAGTCGTGATGGTATCCGAGCACGCCAGCCCGCTGGCGGCGCTGGGCGGCCCGGACGCGGGCGGGCAGAACGTCCACGTCGCCGAGCTGTCCTCGGCACTGGCCAGGGCCGGGCACGAGGTTGTCGTGCACACCCGACGCACCGACCCCGACCAGCCGGACCAGGTACCGCTGCGCCCCGGCGTCACCGTGCAACACGACGTGGCCGGCCCGCCGGCGCCGCTGCCCAAGGACGAGCTCTTCGAGCACATGGAGGAGTTCGGGGAGAACCTGGCGCGGTCCTGGCGCGAGGACCCACCGGACGTGGTGCACGCGCACTTCTGGATGTCCGGGCTGGCCGCCCTGCACGCCACCCGGGAGCTGCCGGACATCCCGGTGGTGCAGACCTTCCACGCTCTCGGTGTGGTGAAGCGCCGCCACCAGGGCAACCAGGACACCAGCCCGGGGCCGCGGATCGAGCTGGAACGGCAGATCGCCACCGGCGTGGACCGGGTGGTCGCCACCTGCAGCCACGAGCATTTCGAGCTGGTCCGCCAGGGGGTCCCCCGCCGGCGCATCTCGGTGGTGCCCAGCGGGGTGGACACCAAGGCGCTGCGCCCGGACGTGCCACCCGAACCGCGCGGGGCCCGCCACCGGCTGGTGGTGCTCGGGCGGCTGGTCCCGCGCAAGGGCACCGACGACGTGATCCGCGCGCTGGTCGGGCTGCCGGACACCGAGCTTGTGATCGCCGGTGGGCCCGCTCAGGACCTGCTGCACACCGACCCGGACGCCCGCCGACTGCTCGAGCTGGCCGGCGAGCTCGACGTCGCCGATCGGGTCCGGCTGGTCGGCGGTATCGCCCGCGACGCCGTCGCGCCCCTGCTGACCAGCGCCGACGCCGTGGTGTGCGTGCCCTGGTACGAACCGTTCGGCATCGTGCCGCTGGAAGCTATGGCCTGCGGGGTACCGGTGGTGGCCAGCGCGGTCGGCGGCCTCACCGACACCGTGCTGGACGGCATGACCGGGCTGCACGTCCCGGCCCGGGACCCCGACCGGCTCACCGCGGCGCTCGCCGAGCTGCTCGCCGACACCGAGTTGTGCACCGCGCTGGGCGCCGCCGGGCGGGCCAGAGCGGTCGCCCGGTACTGCTGGCCCAGGGTCGCCGCCGACACCGCCAAGGTGTACCAACGGCTGCGCGGCGGCCGCCGGTCCGGGTCCGACCGGGTCAGCTCGGCCGGAGGTGCCCGGTGAGCCCGCGCCCGCTGGCTGATCACCTGGACGAGCTGGCCGCCATGCTGCCCGAGCTCCGCGCGGCCTGCGCCCGGCTGGACCGCTGGGGCGCCGAGCTGGCCGCCCGGCTCACCTCCGGGCAGCGGCTGCTCGTCGCGGGCAACGGCGGCAGCGCGGCGGAAGCCCAGCACCTGACGGCGGAGCTGGTCGGCCGGTTCGACCGGGACCGCCAGGCGCTCTCCGCGATCGCGCTGCACGGCGACAGCTCCAGCGTGACCGCGATCAGCAACGACTACGGCTACGAACAGGTCTTCGCCCGCCAGGTACACGCGCACGGACGGCCAGGCGACGTCCTGCTGCTGCTGTCCACCAGCGGGGCCAGCGCCAACCTGCTCACCGCCGCCAAGGCCGCCGCCAGCACCGGCATCACCACCTGGGCGATGACCGGACCGGCCCCCAACCCGCTGGCCGCCCGGTGCGACGAGGTGCTCTGCCTGCCAGGGCCGTCCGCCGCGGTGCAGGAGGCGCACCTGGTCGGGGTGCATCTGCTGTGCCTGGCGGTGGAGGCCGCCCTGCCGGCCCACCTGGGCGCACATCCCCGGATGGCCTCGTGACCGCCGGCCCACTGGTCGTGGTCGGCGACACGCTCTACGACCTGGACATCTCCGGCTCGGTGACCCGGCACTGCCCGGACGCGGCCTCGGCTCCGGTGCTGGACGCGGAGCGGGCGCTCGGCCGGCCCGGTGGCGCGGGGTTGGCGGCGGTGTTGGCCGCCGCCACCGGCATCCCGGTGCGGCTGGTCACCGCGCTGGCCGCCGACCGGGAGGGCGACTGGCTCGCCGACATCCTGGGCGAGCGGGTCGAGCTGGTGGCCGGCCCGGTGCTGGGCGCCACGTGCCTGAAGGTTCGGATGCTGGACCGGGGCCGGCCGTTGGTGCGGGTGGACCACGGCCAGGGCACCGCCGGCCCGGTCACCTCGGACATGCTGGAGGCCCTGGAGGATGCCGGGGCGGTGCTGCTGGCCGACTACGGACGGGGCATCAGCGCCGACCCCGAACTGGCCAAGGCGCTGGCCGGGCTGTGCGAGCGGGTACCGGTGGTCTGGGACCCGCACCCGCGCGGCGTGGCGCCGGTGCCCGGATGCGCCATGGTCACCCCCAACCTCGCCGAGGCCCGCCGCGCGCTGCATCCGACCGCGATCGCGGACCAGCCGGGCGCGGCGGCGCTGGATGCCGCCCGGCTGCTACCGGAACGGTGGTACGCCCGGTCGGCGGCGGTCACGGCGGGCGCGCTCGGCGCCGCCGTCGCCGTCACTGTCGCCGGGGAACGGCCGGACGCCGAGCTGATCCGCGCGGCGCCCGCGCCGGAGCGGGCCGACCCGTGCGGCGCCGGCGACTGCTTCGCCGCCGCGCTCGCGGTGGCGCTGCTCAGCGATGCCGACCCGGTCGCAGCGGCACGCGCGGCGGTGGCCAACGCCAGCGAGTTCGTCCGGTGCGGCGGCGCCGCCGCGGTGCGCCTCGGCACTGCTCCCCCACGACTTCCACAACGTGCACAGGAAGGACACCATGAGCCTGTTTACTGACTCCACGACCAACCCCGGACCTGGCTCCTCGGCCGACTCACCCCGCTCCGCGCTGTCCGGCAGCTTGCTGGGCACCGTGTTGGTCACCGGCGCCGCGTCCGGGCTGGGCCGTGCGATCGCCCAGGCCATCGGCACCGCCGGGGGCCGGCCGCTGTCCCTGGACCGGGTGGCGCCGGAGGAGCCGGCCGGGCCGGACGACCCGATCATCTGCGACCTGGCCGACTCCCGGGCGACCGAGGCCGCGGTGGCCAGGGCCGCCGAGGCCGCCGGCGGGCTGGACGCCGTGGTGACCGCCGCCGGCACGGATGCATGCGGCGACCTCGGCGACGTACCGGGCGCGGACTGGGACCGCACCGTCCTGGTCAACCTGCTGGGCACCGCGGCGGTGGTCCGGGCGGCGCTGCCCGCGCTGCGCACGTCCCGGGGCCGGGTGGTGACCGTGGCCTCCACCCTCGGGCTACGCGCGCTGCCCGCCGCGACCGCCTACTGCGCCAGCAAGTTCGGCGTGATCGGCTTCAGCCGGGCGCTGGCCGCCGAGCTGGCCGGCCAGGTCGGGGTGACCACGCTGATCCCCGGCGGCATGCGCACCGCGTTCTTCGACCGGCGCCCCGACCAGTTCAAGCCCGCCTCGGATGCCCAACTCAACGATCCCGCCGAGGTGGCCGCGGCGGTGCTGTTCGCGCTGACCCGACCAGCCGGGGTGGAGTTGCGCGAGCTGGTGGTCTGCCCGTCTACCGAGCCGTCGTGGCCGTGAGCGGCGCGGCGAGCGGGCCCCCGGACCTGCGCACGGTTCCGGCGTTGATCGCCGAGCGGGCGCCCCGGGTGCTGGTGGTCGGGGACGCCATCCTGGACACCTGGCTCAGCGGGGTGGCCCAGCGGGTGAGCCGGGAGGCGCCGGTCCCGGTGGTGGACGTGACCGAGCGGCGCCCGCTGCCCGGCGGCGCGGCCAACACGGCGGCCAACGTAGCCGCGTTGGGCGCCACGACCCGGCTGGTCGGCGTGGTCGGCGACGATTCCGAGGGCGCCGAGCTGCGCCGCGAGCTGGACCGATCCGGCGTGGACACCGCCGAGCTGCTGATCGGGGCGGACTGGGCCACGGTGACCAAGCAACGGGTGTGCAGCGGGGACACCGTGCTGGCCCGCTGGGACCGCTGCGGGCCGGGGCGCATGTCGGACCGGGACGCCTCGGCGCTGGCCGCCGCGGTCGAGCGTGCGCTGCCTACCGCCGATGCGGTGCTGCTCTGCGACTACGGCGCCGGCGGCGTGCCGGACGAGGTGGTCGAGGTGCTGCGAAGGTGCCGCGACCGGATCGGGCTGCTGGTGGTGGACGCGCACCGGCCGACGCGTTGGGCGCCCGCCCGGCCCGATGTGGTCACCCCGAACGCCGCGGAGGCGGCCGGCGTGCTCGAGCAGCCGCTGCCCGCCCACCGGGTGGACTTCGTGGTCCGCGAGCGCACCCGGCTGGTCGAGCGCTGCGGCGCCGCCTCGGTGGTGGTGACCCTGGACCGGGACGGCGCGGTGCTGGTGCCGGCAGACCCCGCGGTGGACGTGCGGCACGTGTCCACGGTGCCCGCGCCGGAGAGCCGGGCCTGCGGCGCGGGCGACGTGTTCGCGGCGAGCCTCACCGCCGCGCTGGTCTGCCGGGTCGAGCTGAGTGTGGCGCTGCGGCTGGCCCAGGTGGCGACCGAGACCGCGATCGCGGCCGCCACCGAGGAGGCCGGCAGGGTGCGGATCGGCACAGCGGGGGTCGGCACACCGGGGGTCGGCACAGCGGGCGTCGGCACCGTGCGGGTGGATCCGGAGGCCTTGGCGGCCCGGCTGGCACCCCGCCGGCCCGCCCCACTGAGCGCCTCGGAGCTGGTGGACGCGGTGGCCGAGCACCGCGCCGAGAGCCGGCGGATCGTGTTCACCAACGGCTGCTTCGACGTGCTGCACCGAGGGCACGTGGCCTACCTGGAGCAGGCCCGGCAGCTGGGCGACGTGCTGGTGGTGGCGTTGAACAGCGACGCCAGCGTGGCCCGGTTGAAGGGTCCGGACCGGCCGGTGAACCCGGCGGTCGACCGCGCCTCCGTGCTATCCGCGCTGCGCTGCGTGGACCACGTCGTGGTGTTCGAGGAGGACACCCCGATCGGGCTGCTGGAGCTGGTCCGCCCCGAGGTGTACGCCAAGGGCGGCGACTACACCCCGCAGATGCTGCCGGAGACGCCGGTGGTGCGGTGGCTGGGCGGCGAGGTCCGGGTGCTCGACTACCTCTCGGAGCACTCCACCACCGCCATCGTCCGCCGGATCCGGGATCGGGCGGTCTCGTGACCGGGCCGGCCGACGCCCGGGGGACGGCCGCCCCAGAAACCGACGTACGCGAAACGGCCGTGCCGGAAACGGACGTACCCGAAACGGCCGTGCCGGAGCTGGAGGTGCTGGTGCCGACCCGGAACCGGCCGGTGGAGCTGGCCACCACGCTGGCCGGGCTGGCCGCGCAGCAGGACGTCGAGTTCGGCGTGCTGCTGTCCGACCAGTCCGACGGCGAGGCCGGGTACCACACGCCCTCGGCGCGCACCCTGATCCGGGTGTTACGCATGCAGGGCCGGCCGGTGCACACCGCGCGGCACCTGCCCCGCCGGGGGCTGGCCGAGCACCGCGCCGCGCTGCTGGCCATGGCACGCGCCAGGTACGTGCTGTACCTGGACGACGACGTGTGGTTGGAACCCGGCGCGCTGGCCAGGATGCTGGCCGCCATCCGGGAGCTGCGCTGCGGGTTCGTCGGCGCCGCCGTGCAGGGGCTGTCCTACCTGGACGACGTGCGCCCGGCCGAGCTGGCGCCGTTCGAGCGGTGGACCGGCCGCCCCGCACCGGAGCGGGTACGCCCGGACACCTCGGAGTGGCGGCGCTGGACGCTGCACAACGCGGCCAACCCCACCCACCTGGCCCAGCGGCACGTGCATGGCGAGCGGTGGATCGCCTACAAGGTGGCCTGGGTGGGGGGCTGCGTGCTCTACGACCGGGAGGCGCTGCTGGCCTGCGGCGGCTTCTCCTTCTGGCGGGAGCTGCCGGATGAGCACGTCGGTGAGGACGTGGTCGCCCAGCAACGGGTGATGGCCCGGTTCGGCGGCGCCGGCATCCTGCCCACCGGGGCCTACCACCAGGAGGCGCCGACCACCTTGCCGGTGCGCGACCACGAGGCCCGCGAGCTGGTGAGTTCGCCGTGACGGGCCCGCTGGAGGACGTCCGGCGGATCGTGGTGCTGCGGGCCAACGCGCTGGGTGACTATCTGCTGGCCGAGCCGGCGCTGCGGGCGCTGCGGGCGCGCTACCCGGAGGCCCGGATCACCCTGATCGGCTCCCCGTGGCAGCCCGGCTTCCTCGATCAACGGCCCGGTCCGGTGGACGACGTGTGGGTGCTGCCCCAGGTGGCGGGGCTGGCCGGCCAGCCAGTCCAGGCACCGTCGGCCGAGCTGCTCCCGGAGTTCCGGGCCAGGGTCGTCGCGGCGCGAGCCGACCTCGCGGTGCAGCTGCACGGCGGGGGTGCGGCGGCGAACCCGCTCGCCCTCTCCTTCGGAGCCCGGGTCACCGTCGGGCTGCGCGCGCCCGGCGCCGCGCCGCTGGACCGCTGGGTGGCCTACCGCTACTACCAGCACGAGGTGGCGCGATACCTCGAGGTGGTAGGGCTGGTCGGGGCCACACCGCTGGGTACCGACTCGCACCTGGAGCTGACCGAGGCCGACCATGCCGAGGCCAGGGCGGCGCTCCCGCCGGACGACGGCACGCCGCTGGTGGCTCTGCACCCGGGCGTCAGCGACCCGCGCCGCCGCTGGCCCACCACGGGGTTTGCCCAGGTGGCCGAGGCACTCGCCGACCAGGGTGCCCGGGTGCTGCTCACCGGGGCACCCGCCGACGCCGAGCTCACCACCGAGATCGCCGCATCCACCCGGGCCCCGGTGATCGACCTGACCGGGCGGACCGGGCTGGGCGGCGTGGGCGCGGTCTACCGGCGCTGCGCGGTGGTGGTGGGCGTGGACACTGGTCCGCTGCACCTGGCCCGGGCCGTCGGCGTGCCCACGGTCACCGTGTTCTGGTGCGGGAACGCGATCAACGCGGCGCCCGCCGGCCGGGCCCACGACCGGGTGCTGATGAGCTGGACGCTGCGCTGCCCGGAGTGCGGCGCCGCCTGCCACGGCGACCTGTACCCGTTGCGGGGCCTTGGCGAGGGTTGCCAGCATCCCCGCTCGTTCGTGGCCGAGGTACACCCGGGAGAAGTGATCGAGGAAGCGCTGGACCTGCTGCTCGGCCGGACGGAGCTACCTGTGTGAGCCGCGCCGAGCTGGTCGACCAGGATCTCGCCCGAGCCGCCACCGATCTGCTGCGGCACGACGCCCGGCTCCCCGACCTGGACCTGTCCGTCCGATCCGACGGCCGGGTGCTGCATCTGACCGGCCAGGTCGACTCCGCCTGCCAACTAGCCTCGGTCCGTGAGCTGCTCGGGCGGTTGGCCGGCGTGCTCGCGGTGTGGGACTGGGTACGGGTGGGGGGCAGGGCGCCGGTCGTGCTCGACCTGGGCTGCGGCGCCACCACCCAGTCCCCGGAGAACATCGGCGTGGACCAGCGCCGGACCGACGCGGTGTCGGTGCTCGCGGATCTGCGGGGTGGCCTCCCGTTCGCCGACGCGAGCGTGGACCGGATCTTCACCGTCCATCTGCTGGAGCACCTGATGGACTTCCTGCCGCTGGTCGATGAGTGCCACCGGGTGCTCAGACCGGGGGGCATCCTGCACATCCTGTCCCCGTGGTGGCAGCACGTGAACGCCGTGGCCGACCCCACCCACCTGCGGCTGTTCGACGTCCAGACGGTGAAGGGCATCTGCCAGCGGGCCGGCGCGGACCTGCGCTGGTACCCGCTGCACGCCGCGCGGGACGAGGCCACCGTCTTCGCCGACCTCACCCCGCTGGCGCCCAGCGCACCGGCACCCGGGGCCACCCGAATGGCCCGGTTCTTCGACTGAGCTCGTCCGGCGCGGGTGTGCAAGAACAACCGGTGGCCCGGGGTCACTTCCGCCCCGAGTTCCTCAACCGGGTAGACGACGTGGTGCTGTTCAAGGGGCCGGGCAGAGAGCAGCTGCGAGCCATCACGATCGGCTGGAGCTGACCGTCGACCCCGGCTGAGCCGGCGCGACTCAGGAGCGCCGCCCGAGGACGGCGCCGCCCGAGGACAGCCGCATCGTCACGTCGGGGTCAGTCGGCCTCGGTCAGGTCGCGGCCCGGCACCTGCGGCGGGAGCTGCGGCAGGGCCGGCCGACGGGAGAGCGCCGGTCAGCCGGTTGGCTCAGCTTGCATAACGCGGTGGACAGCGGGTACGGCCACACCATGACCGTCGTGCCACTGCCCGAACTGTCCTCGGATCTCCTGGCCAGCGAGCTCGCCGCAAGGCTCAACGAGGTTATTCCGGCGGACTTCTCCGTCCGACCCGAGCACAACGCACTCGTCATCCTGCACGGCGACCAGGTGGTCGGCACCTCCGGCGCGGCCGCCATCGTGCAGTCCCTGGCCGCGCTCAACATGCCCGACCGCCACGTCGAGACCGCCACCCGGGCAGCGATCAAACGCGTCCAACTGACCATCGTGCACACGTCCGCCACGCCGTGGCCGGCCACCCGGGGTGACCCGCCCCCGCCATCCACCCGCCGCACCGGGAACCGCGTCGACGCGTGGTTCGGCTCGGAACGTGATCCGGTGTTGCAGCTCCAACCGCTCGAGCTCAACATCCTCGGCCACCCGGACTACTAAAACGGCTTTTGGACCCACGAAGCCGACCGGGTGATCGCCGATCAGCAGCCCCGTGGTAGCGCCGTGGCGGCGCTGTCCGTGGCGGCGCTGCCCTCAGGTGTGGATCGCTGCGGCCGGATGGAGCCAATCACGGTCAAGCCGGTGGGAGTAGCCCGGACGTTTGGTCGCGAACTGGGGTGGTATCCGCTGCCCCGACACGCCAACAGGAGCGACGAGACCAGTCGGAGGACTAGGAAATGAGCGATCTCAAGGGCTCGGCGGCGGAAGCCATCGACAGGCCGGACGGCAACATCATCGACATCCTGCTCGACCAGCATTCGCGCATCCGCGAGCTCTTCACCCACGTCAAGGGGGCCGAGGGCGAGCACAAGGAGCAGGCGTTCGGCGAGCTGCGCGCGCTGCTGGCCGCGCACGAGACCGGCGAGGAGATGGTGCTGCGCCCGGTGAGCGAGGACGACGCGGGCAGAGAGGTCGCCGAGGCCCGCAACGAGGAGGAGGAGAAAGCCAACCGGATGCTGGCCGACCTGGAGAAGATGGACACCTCGAGCGTGGAGTTCGACCGCGCGTTCGCCAACTTCGAGCTGGCGGTGCTCGACCACGCCGAGCACGAGGAGCGCGAGGAGTTCCCGGCCGTGCGTGAGCGGGAGGACCAGGACAAGCTTGTCTCCATGGGCAAGCGTCTGAAGGCGGCGGAGAAGATCGCACCCACCCATCCGCATCCGTCCACTGCGGGCTCCACAGCGGCGCAGTGGACCGTCGGGCCGTTCGCCTCGCTGGTGGACCGGGCCCGTGACGCCATCACCAACACCACGTCGCGGAGTTGATCCTCTCCCCTGGTGCGTAGCGGTGCCTGACCGGGAGGTTTAGCCGGATCCCGTAGGGCGCCCAGGGAGGAGATCAAGCCGTCCACGGAGGTAGGCACCGCAGCCATGCGGATCATCACCGCCGCGCGGAACGCCACAGTGACGGTCGTCGGTCGTCGCGGAGGCGGTCGGCACGGCCGGGGTGTTCGCCGGGTGCGCAGCTCCGCTACTCAGCGGGTCAGCCTTCTTTTGGGCCGAATCAGTCCACGCAGCGCCGGTCGCCGCGAAGCGGCCCGACAGTTCCTGGCGGGCTCGTGACACAGAACAGAGCCACCGGCATGGACGAACGCCGCGCTGAGCGACACCGCCCTCGCAGACCAGCTGCCCGGTCAGCTCGACCTCCTCACCGGCACCCCTGTCGACGGCGAGATCACCGACAGCGGAGTGGGGTCGTCTCGACCGCCTCCAGGGTTTCTTCGGGTTCACCCGAACCCCGTTCGGCCGCGACCTCGCACCCGGGATACTGCACCGCCACGCCAGCCATGGCGAGGCGGTCGCCCGGATCGGCTAATGCGTTGCCGAGCACCGCATCGGCGTGATCACCGGCGAGGTCTGCGCCGGGAAGACCGTCGCCATCCGCGCCGCGCTCGCCGGGCTGGACCCCACGAGGCCACGATCATCTACCTACCGAACCCGGCCGAACACCATGGGCTGACGCTCTCGCAAGGCGCCTCCGCCGGGGCCGCCCGCAGGAAGGTCGAGCGTGGTTGCGCGGGTACTGGGCCTGGCGGAGTAACTAGTCCGGCCTCATCTGGTGGCGTGATGCTCAGGTCCACTCGGTCAAGCGCCTGCACTATTGCCGGAGTAAATGGCAGCACGACAAGGGAGCACACCATGGCGGTCAACCCAATCCAGCTGCAGAAATACCTCCGAGAAGTAGACTACCCGGCGCGAAAGGAAGATCTGATACGCCACGCCGAGCAACACGGCGCCGACGAAAACGTGCTGACCACGCTGCGCGCAATCCCCGAACGGGAATACAACGGCCCGAATGCGGTCAGCGAAGCCGTCGGCGCGGAAACCTGAGCACCGCGGCCACCCGCCCAGCGCAGCCACGCACGAGGAAACCTGAGCCCAGAACCTGCAGCCGAGGACGCGGTGGCGGTGGATTGGTGCGTCGAGCGTGAGCCATCGATTCGTGCAGCGCAATCCACACGCCCGTGTCGCCCCAGGTGTCGGCATCCAGCCGTTGTGCGAGGAACGTGGCTGCACATGGTCCTCATCGCCCAACGTGGTTCTCACCGCCAAGGATCGGTGAGTTTGGAGCCAAGAATGCAGGTCTCGCTGTGTCTCGGCCGTCGAGGCCGGTAGTCGCCGCGGCCTTTGACTCTGTGGGGTCGATGCCTATCCCCGGCGTTTGTGAGGCCATATTGGGCACGACAGAACCGGTGGTGCCGGCCTGATTATTGCGGCGCAGTTCAAGATCGGTGGCTCACTCGAATACTCGCCCGCCAGGCGCCTCTGGCCCGGCTAATTCCGATCGCGGAGGGGCCGGCTCGAGGTTCTGAGTGCGTCTGTGACACGGGCTTCGCGTACGGAGACTCTCGGAAGGGGCGTGCTATGGCTTTGAGGTCGCATTCAACCCGCTCGCGCGGCGGGCCGCGGGACAACATTGACCCCCACCGGCCGAACTCAGCGCGGGCGACTCGGGGATCGCCCGTGGCCAGTGGAGCCACCGACCCCGGCTGGGGCGAGCCTGGGCGTCGTGTCATGCGCACGGCGCGAGCGCGCCGCGACGTCCAATACCGACAGCTCGCGCCGCTGTTGGACGAGTACGCGGCAATGGAGCCCTCCGACCCGCGCCGACCCCCGCTGCGCGACCAACTGGTCCGCGGCTACCTACCCCTTGCCAGGCACATCGCGCTACGGTTCCACCACCGGGGCGAGCCGCTAGAAGACCTCACCCAGGTGGCCATCCTCGGGTTGATCTTCGCGATCGACCGGTTCCAGCCCGCGATCGGCAGCGAGTTCCTGGCGTTCGCTGTCCCCACCATCGTGGGTGAGTTGCGCCGGCACTTCCGGGACCGCTGCTGGTCGATGCGGGTCCACCGAGGACTGAAAGACCTGTACGTGTCCATCAACCGGGCGGTATCGGATCTGTCTCAGCAGCGCGGTCAGGCTCCCCGGCCCAGTGAAATCGCGGAACTGCTGGATCGACCGGTTGAGGACGTATTGGAGGGTCTCAAGGCCTGCACCGCCTACCGAACCGGCTCGCTAGACGAACCGCTCTCGGGCGAATTGGACGGGCAAACCCGTGGTGAGCGGCTCGGCGAGCTCGACCCGAATTTAGAGCTCGTGGAGGATCACGAGGCACTCATGCCACTGCTGGCTGCGCTTCCCGAGCGGGAGCGCAGCATTCTGCTGATGCGCTTCTACGGCAACATGACTCAGACCCAGATCAGCACTCGGATCGGCATCTCCCAGATGCACGTCTCCCGGCTGCTCGCCAGCACACTGACCGCGCTACACGAACAATTAAGCACGGACTAACTGGGTCAGGACCCTCGAATGGCTGCTCAAACGCAGACCAAACGTCGTTGGCGCGAAGTCTCGCATTCCTGGTGTCGTGATCAACATAGGTCGGTAGGCTTCCAGGATCTGGGCTGACCCGG
>DATHIT010001017.1:0-16573 GCA_035489915.1 Pseudonocardia sp.
GGACACGTCCTGGCTGGACAGCACCAGGTGGATGCCTTGGGACCGACCACGTCTGGCGACATCTTCGAGGAGGGTGACCGCCTCCCTGGTCACCGCGTCCCGGTCGGCGAACAGGAACTGGAACTCGTCGATCACCGCGACTATCCGCGGCCAGCGCCCGGACGGGTCGGCGGCGCGCAGCTCCTCCAGCTTGGTGACCTCGTGCGCCTTGGCCGCCTCCGCCCGCCGGCGCATCTCGTCGGCCAGGAAGCGCAGCAGGGCCAGCCCGAACTCGCGGTCGGTGTTGATATTGACCCCGACCAGCCGGGCATGCGGCAACCACGAGGGATCCCGCCGCCCAGGGGTGAACTGGGCGAACGACACGCCCTCCTTGAAGTCCAGCAGGTAGAGCTCCAGCTCGTCCGGTGAGTAGCGCACCGCCAACGAACCGATCATGGCGAACAGGAAGTTCGTCTTGCCCGACCCGCTGGGCCCGCCGATCAGCGCATGTGGCGAGGCATCACAGAGCGCCAGCTCCACCGGCAGCCCGTCGCGGAAGCCGATCGGAGCACGCACCCCGGCGGTGGAGTTCGCCGCCCACCAGCGCTCCGGGGGCAGCAGATCGCCGAACGAGCCGACCCGGCTGCGCAAACCCTCCAGCTCGTCGGAGATGCGATGGCAAGCCGAGGTGACCTGCTCGCGCGGCAACGGGGCATCCAAGGTGACCGTGGCGTGCGGGCCGGACATCGTACAGGTCGCGGTGACCGGCGCGGCCCGGTCGGCCGGCTCACGCAGCGCCACCGTCTCCAGCGGGGCGCTCAGCGTCACCGGCACGTCCACCAGCACCAGCTGGATCCCGCAGGCCAGCCCGTTGCGGGCGACCCGCTGCAGCGCCCGGCGGTCCTCGTCGCGCAGCTCGGTGTGGTTGCCCACCAGTACCGCGATCTGCCACGGCTCGCTGCGCACTCCGGTAAGCGCGGCCAGCGCGCGCAGCGAGGGGTGGCCGTCCACCAGCACCCGGGTGTGTACCCGGCGGATGTGGTCGGACAGCTCTTCCAGCAGCTCGTCCAGCCGGCCGGGGTCGTGCACGGTGAGCAGCCCGGTGCGGGTCAGCGGGTACAGCCCGGGCACCGCGCCGGTGAGCTGGCCGACGTCCCACACGTGCAGCGCGACCAGCCCGGGCCGGAAGTAGCTGACCACCCGCAGCAGCAGCGCCTCGACCAGCGACTCGGCCGCCGCACGGGTGTGCGGGGTGGAGCGGATCTCCAGGTGCGCCTCGTCCAGCAGCGGCACCGCCACCGGGAACGGCGGGTGCGCCGGCGCCCCGTCGGCCACGGCGGACCCGATCCGCCACAGCTCGGGCACCGGTCCGACGCCGTCCACCTTGCCCGGCTCGCCGAGCCACTGCTCCGCGGGCTCGCCGGCAGCGGCGGGCGCGGCGTCGGACACCAGCCGGGTCAACCGGTCCGGCTCGGAGGCCACCCAGCCGCCGAACACCGCGCGCTGGTCGGCCAGCACCCGGCGCAACGGCTCGGCCAGCCGAGGGTTGGCCAGCGCCCTGGCGAACGAGGGATCCCGCCGGACCGCGTCCAGCCCCTCGCTGCGCAGCCACATCTCGAACATCGCGCTGGCGTGCCGCAGCACCGCCGCGTCCCGGCTGGCCGCCGCCGCGCCCAACGCCGCGCCCACCGCCCGACGGAAGTCGTCGAAAGCCGCCGCGACGCGCTCCCGACGGTCCTGCCGCCGGGTCACCACCGCGCCAGCCCCGCCCGTGAGTGGCATTGGTCGCCATAGCAGCCAATACCACTCACGGGGTCACAGCCGGGCTTCGATAGCCGCCACCGAGTCGGCTCCACCGATGATCAACCCCAGCCCTCGTGTCAACTCCTGGTCCGCTCGCGGCAACTCGGGCGGAACCAGCGAATCGTGATGCGACTGGTTCAGCTCGGTCAGCAGCGCTACTGCCTCGGTGAGCCGCTGCTCGGCCGATTGTGCACAACGATAAGCGCTGTGCAGCCGCGACGAAACCTCCGCCAATGCCGCTCTGACTTCACCGAGCGATTCAGTCATCGGCTTGTCACAGTCACAGTCGCTGGGAAATGCCCTCGGCGGTGCTGATCGCGGTCTGCACCAGCTGCTGCACCTCGGAAATGCTCTGCACCGCCTGCTGCAGTTGCCCGTTGGCCTCGTTCACATCGGCCTGCGAGCTGCCGTCGGTCACTCTGGTCAGTGAGGATTGTGCCTCCTCCAACTGAGAGTGGGCCTGTTGCAGCGCGCCGAGGCTCTCCGAGGCTTTCTGGTTGGCCAGCGCGATGCCGGACCGCACCTCCTCGATGGACGCCATATTCGCATTCCTCCACTATTTCCAGATTGTCGAGCTGGTTGTGAATGTAGTGCCGAAGGGGCCTAGAACTCGGCCGACATGCCCTGTAGGGGCCGTCACCCCAATTGCTCCATGCGCGCCGCCCCTAGTGACCTGAACCACTTACTCCGGACGGTGCATGGCTGGTAGACCAAACCTCTCCCACCACGAGGCCAGGCGCCGCACCGGCGGGCGCCGAGAATGCGGTTAGGGGCGACACCGATGTCGACCACCGAAGATCCGACCGTACACATTTTGTGGATCAACGCGGGGTTGAGCTGCGACGGGGATTCCGTTGCCCTGACCGCGGCCACCCAGCCCAGCATCGAGGAAATCGCCCTGGGCGCATTGCCCGGGTTGCCCAAGATCGCCGTGCACTGGCCGTTGATCGACTTCGACAACGGTCCGGTCGGCGGGGTGAACGACTTCATCGAGTGGTTCTTCAAGGCCGAACGGGGTGAGCTGGAACCGTTCGTCCTGGTCATCGAGGGCTCCATCCCCAACGAGGCGATCAAACCCGAGGGCTACTGGTGCGGCTTCGGCAACAACCCGGCCACCGGCCAGCCGATGACCACCAGCGAGTGGATCGACCGGCTGGCCCCCAAAGCCCTGGCCATCCTCGCGGTCGGCACCTGCGCCACCTACGGCGGCATTCACGCCATGGCCGGCGACCCCACCGGCGCCATGGGCGTCCCGGACTACCTGGGCTGGAACTGGAAGTCCAAGGCCGGCATCCCGATCGTCTGCGTACCGGGCTGCCCCACCCACCCGGACAACCTGTCCGAAACCATCCTCTACCTGCTCTACCAGGCCACCGGCGCGGCACCGATGATCCCGCTGGACGACGAGCTGCGGCCGCTGTGGCTGTTCGGCTCCACGGTGCACGAGGGCTGCGACCGGGGCGGCTACTACGAGCAGGGCCAGTTCGCCACCGAGTACGGCTCACCGAAGTGCCTGGTGAAACTGGGCTGCTGGGGACCCGTGGTCAAGTGCAACGTGCCCAAACGCGGCTGGATCAACGGCGTGGGCGGCTGCCCCAACGTGGGCGGCATCTGCATCGGCTGCACCATGCCCGGCTTCCCGGACAAGTTCATGCCGTTCATGGACGCCCCACCCGGCAGCAAGGTCTCCGGCGCGGCCAGCGGCGCGTACGGCGGGATCATCCGCAAGCTGCGCGACATCACCACCAAGCGGCTGAACAATGAACCCAAGTGGCGCGCGAAGGGGCGGGAGCTGACCACCGGCTACCGCAAGCCCTGGTAGCTCCGGGCATTCGCCCGGCCAGTCTCCCGAACTCCCCCACCACGGACCCCTCTTCAGCGGAAGAAGCAGACGCGCCATGACCGCCACACAGGACAAAAGCAGCCCGTTCACCCCCAACAGCCAGGGCCTCGTGGAGATGGCCTGGGACCCGATCACCCGCATCGTGGGCAGCCTGGGCATCTACACAAAGATCGACTTCGCGAACAAGAAGGTTGCCGAGTGCCACAGCACCTCGTCGATCTTCCGCGGCTACTCGATCTTCATGAAGGGTAAGGACCCGCGCGACGCGCACTTCATCACCAGCCGGATCTGCGGGATCTGCGGGGACAACCACGCGACCTGCTCGGTCTACAACCAGAACATGGCCTACGGGGTCCGCCCGCCACACCTCGCCGAGTGGATCATCAACCTGGGCGAGGCCGCCGAGTACATGTTCGACCACAACATCTTCCAGGAGAACCTGGTCGGGGTGGACTACTGCGAGAAGATGGTCGCGGAGACCAACCCCGGGGTGCTGGAGCTGGCCAACCGCACCGAGTGCCCGCACGCCGAGGCGCACGGCTACAAGTACATCGGCGACATCATGCGCGCGCTGAACCCGTTCAGCGGCGAGTTCTACCGGGAGGCGCTGCAGGTCAGCCGCTACACCCGGGAGATGTTCTGCCTGATGGAGGGCCGCCACGTGCACCCCTCCACGCTCTACCCCGGCGGTGTGGGCACGGTGGCCACCCACCAGCTGTTCACCGACTACTACACCCGGCTGATGCGGTACGTGGAGTTCATGAAACGGGTCGTGCCGCTGCACGACGACCTGTTCGACTTCTTCTACGAGGCGTTGCCGGGCTACGAAATGGTCGGCTACCGGCGCACCCTGCTGGGCTGTTGGGGTTCGCTGAACGACCCGGACCACTGCGACTTCACCTACAAGAACATGTCCAACTGGGGTCGCAAGATGTACGTGACGCCAGGTGTCGTGGTGGACGGCAACCTGGTCACCACCGACCTGGTGGAGATCAACCTGGGCCTGCGCATCCTGCTCGGCAGCTCGTTCTACCGCTCCTGGGAGGACCAGGAGATGTTCGTGACCAGGGACGAGCTGGGCAACCCGGTGGACCGCAACCACCCGTGGAACCAGCACACCATCCCAGCGCCGCAGAAGCGCGACTTCGACGACAAGTACAGCTGGACGATGTCGCCGCGCTGGTTCGACGGCACCGACCACCTCGCGCTGGACACCGGCGGCGGACCGCTGGCCCGGCTCTGGTCGACCGCGTTGGCCGGCCTGGTCGACACGCCTTACGTGAAGTCCACCGGGCACAGCGTGACGATCGACCTGCCGCGCACCGCGATCAAGCCGGCGGTCAGCTTCGAGTGGAAGATCCCTCAGTGGTCCAACGCGCTGGAGCGCAACCGGGCGCGGACCTACTTCCAGGCGTACTCGGCCGGGTTGGCGCTGCACTTCGTGGAGAAGGCGCTGTCCGAGGTGCGCGCCGGACACACCAAGACCTGGGAGTCGTTCAAGGTCCCGGACGAGGCGTTCAGCTGCGGGTTCACCGAGGCGGTGCGCGGCGTGCTGAGCCACCACATGGTGATCCGCGGCGGCAAGATCGCCAACTACCACCCGTACCCGCCGACGCCGTGGAACGGCAGCGTGCGTGACGTCTACGGCACACCGGGCCCGTACGAGGACGCGGTGCAGAACACGCCGATCTTCGAGGAGAACCCGCCGGACAACTTCAAGGGCATCGACATCATGCGCGCGGTACGCAGCTTCGACCCGTGCCTGCCCTGCGGCGTGCACATGTACCTGGGCAACGGCAAGACGGTCAACAAGACCACCTCGCCGGCGATGCTCAACCTGGGCTGAGGGGATGGACACCGAAACTCACCCCACAGCTGAGATCGACCCCAACGAGTTGGGCCAGCGCATTTCCGACCTGCTCACCGAGCTCGGCGGACACGCCGAGCCGGCGGTCGGCGAGGCCGCCGAGGAGGTGGCCGCGCTGCTGATGGAGATGTACGGCGCCGGCCTGGGTCGGATCATGGCGACCCTGACCGGGGCCGGCGAGGTCGGCGCGGGCCTGCTCGCCGAGCTGGTGGACGACGACCTGGTGGCCAGCCTGCTGGTGCTGCACGACCTGCACCCGGAGGACACCCACGCGCGGGTGACCCGTGCGCTGGAGTCGGTGCGGCCCTACCTGGGGTCGCACGCCGGCGGCGTCGAACTGCTCGGGGTGGTCAGCGAGCCGGACGGCGAGGTGGTCCAGCTGCGGCTGCAGGGCAGCTGCGACGGCTGCCCGTCCTCGGCGATCACCGTGAAGATGGCCATCGAGAAGGCCATCGAGGAGATCTGTCCCGAGGTGGTCCGGGTGGACGTGGAGGGCATGAACGACCCGTCCGCGCCCGCCCTGGGTGACGCCGGCGGGCTCCCACCCGGAGCCAAGGCGCTGCCGCTGATCCAGATCGGCTCGGCGGCGGCACCCTCGGCACCGGAGGTCGCGGTGGGCTGGGTCAATCTGTCGCCCCCGGAGTTGCGGCCGGGCCAGTGCGCCACCCTGGACGTGGCCGGGCACTCGGTGCTGCTGGCGCTGCCCGCCGGGTCGGTGGACCTGGCCGGCGGCGGGATGCTCGCCTACCGGGACCACTGTCCGGCCTGCGCCGGCGAGCTGGCCGGCGCTCCGCTGGTCGGCGAGCGGTTGGCCTGCCCGTCCTGCGCGGTCGGCTACGACATCCGGCACGCGGGCCGGGCGCTGGACGGCTCCGCGCTGCACCTGGAACCGCTGCCGCTGGTCCGCCGCGGCGAAGGATGGCGGCTCGCGCTGCCCCGCACCCCGGCCGGGATGGCCTCGTGACCGGGGGCCGGGTGGCCTCCGACCGCGGTCGTGGAGGCGGAGCCGACGCGCTGCGCCGGCTGCGCCGCACGCGGCCGGCCACCGATCCGGTCCCCACGCTGCCCGACCCCGCCCTGTTCACCGAGCCGCCGCTTCCCGGACCGGCGTTCCCCGGGCCACTCCAGCCCGGGGAACGACCGGCCGGACGGCTACGCCCCGGCGGGTCGGGACAGCCGGAGCACGAGCGGTGCGAGATGTGCGGGGTGCCGATCGCCGAGCAGCACTCGCACGTGGTGCACCTGGAGAACCGATCGCTGCTGTGCACCTGCCGGCCGTGCGCGCTGCTGTTCACCGAGCGGGGCGCCGCGCGGGGCCGCTACCGCGCGGTACCGGACCGCTACCTGCGCGATCCCGCGCTGCGGGTGACCGACATGCAGTGGAACGAGCTGCAGATCCCGGTCCGGATGGCGTTCTTCTTCCACAACTCCGAGCTGGACAAGACGCTGGCCTTCTATCCCAGCCCGGCCGGCGCCACGGAGAGCCTGCTGCCGATGGACGCCTGGCGCGACGGCCTGGGAGCCAGCTCGCTGGGCAGCCAACTGGAGCCGGACGTGGAGGCGTTGCTGGTCCGGCACGGCACCCGGGACCGGCCCCAGGACACCGCGTGTCTGCTGGTGCCGATCGACGTGTGTTACGAGCTGGTCGGCCTGGTCCGGGTCTACTGGAAGGGCTTCGACGGCGGCAGCGAGGCGTGGGAACGCATCGATGCGTTCTTCGCCGGGCTGGCCGAGCTGGCCCGTGACATCGCCCCCCGGACCGAAGGCGGCTGACCATGCCGGAGCTCTCGTTTTCCTGCACCGACGCCCGCCCGGAGCCGTACTCGGCGAGCCCCAGCCTGCAGTTCCTGCTGCGGGTCACCGAGGCTACCGGGGTCCGGATGCATTCGGTGGCGCTGCGCTGCCAGGTGCGGATCGAGCCGCACCGCCGCCGCTACTCGGGTAACGAGGCCTCCCGGCTGGTCGACCTGTTCGGCGACACCTCCCGGTGGGGCGAGACGCTCAAGCCGATGCAGTTGGCCACGATCGCCGTGATGGTGCCCAGCTTCGCCGAGGAGATCGAGGTGCCGTTGACCGTGCCGGTGACCGCCGACCTCGACGTGGCCACCACGAAGTACTTCCACGGCCTGGACGACGGGGACATCCCGCTGCTGCTGCTGTTCAGCGGCACCGCGTTCTACGCGGGCGAGACCGGGCTGCAGGTCGAGCTGGTGCCCTGGCACCTGGAGGTCAAGTACCCGCTGCCGGTGGAGGTCTGGCGAGCGACCATGGCCGAGCACTTCCCCGGCGCCACCTGGCTGCGGCTGCGCACCGAGACGCTGGAGGCGCTGCGCAGCTACCGCGCCGACCGGGGCCAGGTCAGCTGGGACGACACATTCGCCGAGCTGCTCAAGCGGGCCGGTGAGCAGCCGTGACCGGGAACCTGGCGCACACCTTGGACGAGGTCAGCGCGGTGGCCGACGCGGTGCTGTTCGAGGGCTACCTGCTCTACCCGTACCGGGCCTCGGCGCGGAAGAACCAGCTGCGCTGGCAGTTCGGCGTGCTCACCCCGCGCGGCTGGGCCGAAGTGACCGGGGAGAGCTGGTACGCGCGCACCGAGTGCCTGCTCGAACCGGGCGAGTCGATCAGCCTGCGGATCCGGCAGCGATTCCTGCGGCTGCGCCGGCGCCAGGTGCAGCGGGCCTGTTTCGAGTCCGCCGACGACTCCGCCGGCGGGTTCACCGAGGTGCCCGAGCTGACCGTCGGCGAGGACCTGTACCTGCCGTGGGACGAAGGCATCCCGGAGGTGGTGGACGCGGTGCTGCCGGTGGCCGACCTGCTGGCCGGCGAGCGCACGGTGAACATCGAGCTGCCCGGCGAGCAGACCGAAGAGCCGCTGCTGGATGCCGACGGCGCGGTGGCCGGCCGGCTGGTGCGGCAGAGCTGGCCGGTGCGGGCGAGGATCACCGCGGCCGCCGAACCGGTGCCCGGCCCGTACGGCGCGCTGCGGCTGCGGGTGCGGGTGGAGAACCTGGGTGTGTCGCCCGACGATGAGCCGGAGGCGAGCCGGGAGGACGCGCTGCGGTACTCGCTGATCGGCGCGCACAGCATCCTGGCGCTGTCCGACGGGGAGTTCCTGTCCATGACCGATCCACCCGAGTGGGCCCGCCCGGCCGCCGCGGAGTGCGTCAACGAACACACCTGGCCGGTGCTGGCCGGGCCGGGGCCGAGCAACGGTGCCCGCCCCACGGTGGTGCTGTCCTCGCCGATCATCCTGCCGGACTTCCCGGAGATCGCCCCGGAGAGCCCGAACGAGCTCTACGACGGCACCGAGAACGACGAGATCCTCACGCTGCGCACACTGGTGCTCACCGACGCGGAGAAACGGGAGGCCAGGGCGACCGATCCGAGGGCGGCGGCGCTGGTGGACGCGGTGGACTCGATGCCGCCGGAGATCTTCGAGCGGCTGCACGGGGTGATCCGTTCGATGTCGATGCCGGTGGCCGGCGGGGCGCCCACCTTCGGCCAGGTGCTCGACGAGGTGCCCACCTACTCCGACGAGACGGGCGGCAAGCCGTGGTGGGACCCGGGGCAGGACGCCTCGGTCGACCCGGAGACCGACTCTGTGCTGATCGGCGGCCGGCCGGTGGCCAAGGGCACCCAGGTGGTGCTCCGCCCGAACGGCCGGGCCGACGCCCAGGACCTGTTCCTGGCCGGCCGGCCCGCGCTGGTGGAGGCGGTGCTGCACGACGTGGACGGCGACATCCACCTGGCGGTCAGCCTGCTCGACGACCCCGGCTCGGAGTTCCAGGCCGCGCACGGCCGGTTCCGCTACTTCCGGCCGGACGAGATCGAGGTGCCGGGATGACTGTGCTGGTCGCCGGCGTGGGCAACATCTTCCGGTCCGACGACGGGTTCGGCGTGGAGGTGGTGCGCCGGCTGCGAGATGTGGACCTGCCGGACGGGGTCGAGCTGGTCGACGTCGGCATCCGCGGCATGCACCTGGCCTACCAGCTGCTGGACGGCTACACCGCGCTGGTACTGATCGACGCCACTGCCCGGGGCGGCTCCCCCGGCGAGCTGTACCTACTGGAACACGACCTGTCCGCTCCCCACCAGCCCACCGGGGTGCCCGACGCGCACGACATGACTCCGGACACGGTGCTCGCGCTGCTCGGCTCGCTGGCCACCGCGTCCGGCATGGACCCGACGGCGGGGCTGCGCCGGGTGCTGGTGGTCGGCTGCGAGCCGGCCACGGTGGCCGACGACATCGGGCTGAGCGAACCGGTCCAGGCGTCCGTGGACCGCGCGGCGACCGCGGTGCTGCGGGTTGTCACTGATCTTCTGCAGGAAGGGAGCCCGCCATGTGCCTCGGCATACCCGGCGAGATCGTCGAGCTGATGGCCGACCGCGCGGACTTCGCGATGGTCAGCGTGGCCGGGGTGAAACGTGTGGTCAACATCGGGCTGCTGGAGGACGAGGAGCTCAAGGCCGGCGACTGGATCCTGATCCATGTCGGCTTCGCCCTCTCCAAGATCGACGAGGAGGAGGCCGCCCACGCCATCCGGATGTTGGAGGGCATGGGCCAGGCCTATACCGACGAGCTCATTGCGCTGGCCCAGTCCGACTTGGGGGTCCAGCCATGAGATTCGTGGATGAGTTCCGGGACGCGGAGAAGGCCCGGGTGCTGTCCGCCCGGATCGCGGAGCTGTGTGAGCCGGGCCGGCAGTACAAGTTCATGGAGGTGTGCGGCGGGCACACCCACACCATCTACAAACACGGCCTGGAGGACTACCTGCCGGAGACCGTGTCGCTGGTGCACGGCCCCGGCTGCCCGGTCTGCGTGATCCCGATGGGGCGCCTGGACGACGCCATCGCGATCGCCGAGGAACCCGAAGTGATCATGACGTCGTTCGGCGACATGATGCGGGTGCCCGGCGGGCGCGGCTCGTTCTTCGACTCCAACGCGGCCGGCGCGGATATCCGGATGGTGTACTCGCCGCTGGACTCGCTCAAGATCGCCCGGCAGAACCCGGACAAGCGGGTGGTGTTCATGGCGATCGGCTTCGAGACCACCGCGCCGTCCACCGCGATGACCGTGCTGCGCGCGGCCGCCGAGGGGCTTTCGAACTTCTCCATCTTCTGCAACCACGTGACGATCATCCCGGCGATCAAGGCCATCCTGGACTCCCCCGACCTGCGCCTGGACGGGTTCATCGGGCCGGGCCACGTGTCCACCGTGATCGGCTGCCGACCGTACGAGTTCATCGCCCGCGAGCACGGAAAGCCGCTGGTCTGCGCCGGGTTCGAGCCGCTGGACATCCTGCAGTCGGTGTACATGCTGATGCGCCAGCTGCGCGAGGGCCGCTCGGAGGTGGAGAACCAGTACGCCCGGGTGGTGCCGTGGAACGGCAACCCGAAGGCGCTGCGGGTGATCGGCGAGACGATGGAGCTGCGGCCCTGGTTCGAGTGGCGTGGGCTGGGCTTCATCTCCCAGTCGGCGCTGCAGGTGCGGGAGAAGTACGCGGCCTTTGACGCCGAGCGGATCTTCTCGGTGCCCGGGGTCCGGGTGGCCGACCCGAAGGCCTGCCAGTGCGGCGAGGTGCTCAAGGGCGTGCTCAAGCCGTGGGAGTGCAAGGTGTTCGGCACCGCCTGCACCCCGGAGACGCCGATCGGCACCTGCATGGTGTCCTCCGAGGGCGCCTGCGCGGCGTACTACAACTTCGGCCGGTTCACCCGGGAGCGGGTCAAGGAGGCGACCCGAGCGTGACGACCCAAGATCTCGGTTCCAACATTCCGACCCGGTCGACACAGGCGGGTTGGGCCGAGGAAGCCGTCGCCGAAGCCGAACGGGAGAGCCCGCACGCCGGTGGCCGGATCGGAGCCGAGCACCTGACCCGCGAACAGCAGGTGCTGGAGCGGATCGACCGGGCGCGGGCCCGCAAGGCCAGGGTGAAGGAGCCGCGGATCACCCTGTCGCACGGCGCCGGCGGCAAGGCCACCCACAACCTGATCGAAGCGATCTTCCTGGACGCGTTCCGCAACCCGGAGCTGGAGCAGCTATCGGACGCGGCATCGGTGCAGGTCGGCGATGCGCGGCTGGCGTTCACCACCGACTCCTACGTGGTCTCGCCGCTGTTCTTCCCCGGTGGCGACATCGGTGAGCTGGCGGTCAACGGCACGGTGAACGACCTGGCCATGGCCGGCGCCCGGCCGTTGGTGATCTCCGCCGGGTTCATCCTGGAGGAGGGTTTCCCGACCGACGACCTGCGCCGGGTGGTGGCCTCGATGGCGGCCGCCGCCAAGGCCGCCGGGGTACAGATCGTCACCGGTGACACCAAGGTCGTGCAGCGCGGCAAGGGCGACGGCTGCTACATCAACACCGCCGGCATCGGCGTGCGGGAGCGGGCGGTCGAGCTCAACGCGGCGAACGCCCGGCCCGGCGACGTGGTGCTGGTGTCCGGCCCGATCGGCGACCACGGGGTGACGGTGATGTTGGCCAGGGGCGAGCTGGACATCATCGCCGACGTGGTCTCGGACACCGCGCCGCTGCACGAGCTGGCCGCCGCGCTGCTGGACGCCGCGCCGGACACCCGGCTGCTCCGGGACGCCACCCGGGGTGGCGTGGCCACCATCCTGAACGAGGTGGCCACCGCCTCGAAGACGGCGATCGTGGTGGACGAGGAGGCGGTCCCGGTACGGCCGGAGGTGCGCGGCGCCAGCGAGCTGCTCGGCATCGACCCGCTGTATGTGGCCTGCGAGGGTCGGCTGGTCGCGGTCGTCCCGGCGGAGCAGGCCGACGCGGCGCTGGCCGCGCTGCACGGGCACCCGCTCGGCGAAGGGGCGGCGGTGATCGGCCGGGTGGGCGACGACCCGCCGGGGCTGGTGCTGCTCAAGACCACGTTCGGCGGCACCCGGATCGTGGACATGCTGGTCGGCGACCCGCTGCCACGAATCTGCTGATCGGGGGTCCGGGGTGCACGAGCTGGCGATCGCCGAGAGCATCGTCGCGGCGGTGCGGGAGAAGCTGGCCGACGTCCCGGTCCGCCGGGTGTGTGTGGAGGTGGGCCGGCTGTCCGGAGTGGTGCCGGACGCGCTCCAGTTCTGCTTCGAGCTGGCCACCGTCGGCACCACGCTGGACGGCGCCGCGCTGGACATCGTCTCCCGGCCCGGCCGAGGGCACTGCCGGGACTGCGCCGCGGAGTTCGACACGGACGACTTCCTGGCGCTGTGTGACTGCGGCAGCGCCGACATCGAGGTGTTCGGCGGCCGGGAACTGCGGATCCGAGAGGTGGAGGTGGTCTGAGTGTGCGCGACCTGCGGGTGCTCCGACGACCCGGCCGGCGGGGTGCGGGTGATCGACCCGGACCAGGTACCCGACCCGCAACACGACCACAACCACGAGCACGGACCTGGGCCTGGGCCTGGGCCTGGGCACGACCATGATCACGACCATGGGCATGAGGAGCGCCCCCGGGGCCACACGGTCACCCTGGAGCAGCGGGTGCTGGCCAAGAACGACCAGCTGGCCGAGCGCAACCGCGACTGGCTGACCGGGCGCGGCATCCTGGCGCTGAACCTGATGAGCTCCCCCGGCGCCGGCAAGACCACGCTGCTCGAGCGCACCATCACCGACCTGGCCGGCGACCCGCCGGTGTCCGTGCTGGAGGGCGACCAGGAGACGCTGCTGGACGCCGAGCGGATCCAGGCCACCGGCTGCCGGGTGGTGCAGATCAACACCGGTTCGGGCTGTCACCTGGACGCCGACATGGTGGCGCGGGGGTTGCGCGCGCTGGCTCCGCCGGAGCGGTCCCTGCTGTTCGTGGAGAACGTCGGCAACCTGGTCTGCCCGGCGCTGTTCGACCTCGGCGAAGCGGCCAAGATCGTGATCATCTCGGTCACCGAGGGCGACGACAAACCGCTCAAGTACCCACACATGTTCGCCGCCGCCGACCTGGTGCTGCTGAACAAGGTGGACCTGCTGCCCTATGTCTCGTTCGACGTCTCCCGCTGCGTGGCGGCCGCCCGGCGGATCAATCCCGGGGTGCCCGTGCTGGAGGTCTCCGCCACCCGGGGCGACGGCCTGACCGACTGGTACCGCTGGCTGCGCGACCGCGCCGGCGGGTGAGCGGCGACCGGCCATGGGGCTGGAATACGTGCTGCCCGCCGGTGACCGCGAGTCGTTCCTGAGTTGTCGGCGCGCCTGGGACCTGGGCGCCTGGGAGCGGGGCAACCTCGAGCCTCGGGAGACCGCCCCGGCCACCGGCGCCGACGCGGTGCGCGCCGCGCTGGCCGTCTACTACTTCCCCGGCATGTGGGACTGGCAGCCCCAGCTGGTGCTGCGGCTGGTGCGCACCGCCTTCCTGGACGCGCTGCCCCAGCGGCACAGTTGGGACGACGGGCTCGCCCTGTTGGAGGCGTACTTCCACTGGGCGCCGACGATCGACGACATGTCCCCGATCGCGGTCACCACCGAGCTGGACGTGCGGGTGCCCGACCCGACGAACCCCGGGAGCGACCTGGCCAGCCCGGACGGGCGGGCGGTGCACTACCGGGACCGGCCACACCTGCTGGCCATCGACGCCGAACACCGGTACTGGATGGTGGAGCACCGGATATCCCGTGGGCCGTGGCGCGCCGTGGAGCTGCTCCGGCTGGACGAACGCTGCCTGTCCTGGTGCTGGGCCTTCGAGCAGGCCCACCCGGGCATGCGGGTGGCCGGCACGGTCTTCAACGAGCTGCGCGCGGACGCCGAGCTGCCCTCGGTGGCCCCGGCCCGCCCGGAACGCCGAGGCCGGCTCCAGCAGAGCGGCGACAGCTACGTCCGTCCCTGGTCCGCGGCCGAGTCCTCGGAACCCAGCGCCGAGCCGGAGGCCGAGGTGGCGCAGACCGAGGCGTTCCGCCGGGTGCGGCTGCCCAGGGCCAGGGCGGAGCTGAGGGGATTCGGGGAGCGGCTGGCGGCGCAGGTCCGCGAGATGGTGGACCCTGAGCTGGTGTGCTACCCGACCCCCGCATCCCGGCGCTGCGCCCGATGCGCGTTCCGTGCCCCCTGCCTGGCGATGAACGCCGGCACCGACCCGGCCAGCCTGCTCACCGCCGGCTACCGGCCGCGCAGCCACGACCCGGTGCCCGGACAGCTCGGCGGCGGCACCTGGTCCATCGGCCGGGGAGCCGCGCCGCCGACCTTCGGACGCCGGCCGGCCGGCGGGGGGACCCGGTGACCCGGTTCCTGCTGGACGCCGAGCGCTGCGAGCTCACCGCCACGGCACACTCCACGCTGCACCCGGTGCGGGCGCTGGCCCAGCAGCTCAACGGCTGGGTGGAGGCCACCCTGGTGGACGGCCGGTTGGACCTGGACAACCCGGCCACCGCCCGGTTCGAGCTGCCCATGTCCGCGCTGCGGGTGGACAACCCGCTGCTGGGCCGCGAGCTGGACCGGCGGCTGGCGATCCGCCGGTACCCGGTGGCCATCGCCGAGGTGGAGAAGGTGAGCGACGTGGGCGGCGGCCGCTACGAAGCCGCCGGCCAGCTCACCTTGCACGGCGAACGCCAGCCGGTGCGCGGCACCGCCGAGCTGCGGGTGGGCGAGGCCGGAGAGCTGCTGGTGGACGGTCAGGTCCAGCTGGACATCCGGGATTTCGGGCTGCGGCCACCGTCGATGTTCGGGCTGAAGGTGCGGCCGGAGGTCGAGGTGACCCTGCGCATCGTCGCAGTACCCAGCGACTGAGACTTGTGGACGAGTGTGCGACCCGGTTCGCCTCGTCATCCACGCCGTGATCGTGGCAGTAGTTACGTGTGTAGCGTCGGTAGGACGATCTACCGACGCTCCACAGATGCGATCGGGTCAGCCAGGACCGCCGCTGGGCTGCCGGGATTCACGCAAAGTGAGCCAGACCCGTTCTACCGTCGTTCCACATGTGAAGCGCCGCCCACCCGCATCTCAGCGACGCAGGTGCTCGATTAGAAGGTCCATGACCGCCTCGAGGTGCGCAGTGCTGCCGGTCGAGCGGAGCATCTGCACGCCTCCCTGGATGCCGGCTATGAACGCCGCCGCCGTGCGGTCGGCGTCGAGCGCGGGATCGACGGCGCCCTTCGCCTGCATCGTGGTGATACCGCAGCGGATGTGTCCTTGCCACTGACCCAGTAGCGACGTCACCACCTCGGCTGCGCCGGGGGTCGCGCCGACCTGGTTCATCAGGCTACCGAGCGGGCAGCTCGCCCCCTCCGCGCGGTAGCGCGCCACTACCGCGTCCCGCCAGCGCTCCCAGGCTGCCCACGAGGTGAGCGCGCCAAGATGCGGTTGCTGGTCAGTGATGACCTTGTCTGCCTCGAACCGTGCGACGGCGAGCAGGAGTTCCTCCTTGCCGCCCGGGAAGTAGTGAAACAGTTGCCCCTTGCTGGTGCCGGTGATCGCCCGAACGTCGTCCAACGTCATGTCCCCGGGGGCGTCGCTACGCAGGTAGATGGACGCCCCGTCGATGATGCGTTGCCGGGTGGCCCGGCCCTTCGTCGTCAATGCCACGTTCTCGAGCTTACCAAATTTATGGGACGAGCAGTCCAGAATAAGGGGAAGGGGCCGGTTCCCCTGTCCTCTCGCATAGCTCACCTTCGAGTGCAGTTAGGTTCCGCATTCGTTCCGACGGGTTCGCCACAGATGGTGATTTCCAGACTTGCCGGTCCAAAAAAATCTACCTACCTTCGTGCCCATGGGTCAACGACTTGAGGGGCGGACAGCACTCGTCACCGGCTCCACCAGCACCATCGGCCGCACCGATCTCGTCCGCGCCGATCTCGACGGAACCTCGTCGGCCGGCCACGAGCTGGCCGCCGAGGCGGTCCGCCGACTCGGCGAACACATCGACATCGTCGTCAACAACGCTGTTTCTTATACGTGCCTGACAATCGGAGGTGCAACAAATGCGTGCTGTGGTGATCGAACAGCTTGGCGGATCGGAAATGCTGCAGCTGAAGGAGTGGCCGGACCCGGTGCCGGGTCCTGGTGAGCTGCTCGTCGACGTCGAGTACGCAGGCGTCAACTTCATGGACACCGCAACCCGCACCGGCGGCGCCATCCATGGCCGCATCCCCTTCATCCCAGGGGT
>DATHIT010001018.1:0-5969 GCA_035489915.1 Pseudonocardia sp.
GCGACTTGCTCAATAGCAGGCCCCGGCGCTTGGCGGTCTCCCGCAACCGGACCTCCCGGCGCTTGAATTCTACATCCACAGCCATACTGGACACCGTACCCGACGGTATACCAGGAGTGAGGCTTGAAAGCGTGTCACATCCGCTGTTCATCATTGCTGGGTTCCTCCCTAGTCTCGGTGATGCAACGATGACCGGGTGGACCTGGGTAGTTCCGATGCCCAGGTCCACCCGAGCCGATCAATCGGTGGTGCCGGCGGAGCCGTTGGTCTCACGCTCGAGGCGCTCGGCCGTTGCCTTCTCACGGGCGCGCATGTCGTCGTCCGCCATCCGGTAGATCTGCGCGGAGAGCCGCAGCGTCTGCGCGATCACCCCGTCCTCGTAGGTCTGATCCGGGAACAACACCTCGCCCGGATCAATCTGGCTGAGGATCACGGTGTTCGTCCGCTTGTGTAGCTGGTGGAAGCTCCGCAGCTTGATGACCAGGTGTTCCTCCTTGGTCTGCGGAGCCACGCGCTTGCCAAGCTTCGGGTCGTACCCGACCGGCTGACCCCGTTCCTTGGCCAGCTCTTGGTTGATCTCCCGCTGGGCGAGTGATCGAACCTGCCCTTGAGACAGTCCCTTCTCCTCCGCCAGCTCGGCCGTGCTCGCCGGACCCTCGATCAGCCGATCGAGCAGGCCCACGGCGGCATCCCTACGCATCTCGGTGGGGATACGCGGGGTCTGGTGGGCGCCCCTGCGGCGCAGCTTGCGCCGTCGGTCTCCGGCGGCCATCAGGCACCGCCTTCGTCGGCCAGCAGCTTGGCCAGCTCGTCATCCAGGTCGTTCACGGAGTCGGAAAGCAACGCCTTGCCCGCCTCGGCGTGGCGGAGTACCCGGTCGAACGCGGAAATCAGAGACTCCACCCGGGCCTCACCAAGCACCCCGGCCTGCCTGGCGTCGTGCACCAGTTTGCCGGCGTCCCGCAATGCCTGGGCGGCACTGTCCAGCTTGCCCTGGGCCTGGACGTACAGCCCGGAATCCTCGATCCGCTGGGCGTCCGCTTCACTCTGCTCGTAGTTCGCCCGCTGCTCGGGCGTCATCGCCGCGAGCATGGCCTCGTGCTCCGCCTCAGCCACGGCGGCTTTCTCGTCCGCGTCGGCCTTGGCTGCCTTGCGCAGGTTGACCTTGGTCGCCTCGTCCGAGACCACCTCGCGGGCCTGCTCGGGGTCGGCCAGGTATTCCTGGACGATCTCCAGCCCGATCTCTGGGTCGGCCAGGTACTCCTTGGCCTTGGCCTTCTTGGACTCCTTCTTGGCGTCCCCGTCGGTGCCGGTGCGGGTGGGCGGCCAGGGTAGGTTGGGCAGCTCGATCTCGTCCCCCGGCTGTACCGAGGGCGCGAGCCCAGCCTCGATGGCTTCCTGCCAACGCTTGCGGTAGGTCGCCACGGTCGCCCGCTTCTTGAGCCCGGCAAACCCGAGCTTGGCGAAGTCAGCCACGGTGGCTGGAAAATGTCCGCTATCGGACATTTTCTCCGGTCGGCCCTTGCCATCGTTGCGGGTGAACGCGTGCACGATGGCCGCGCGCTCCCACTCCTTGGCGGTGAGCAGGCGTTCCAGCCCTTGCAGGCCAGCCTCCAGCTCCCCCGCAGTTGGGATCTTGATTGTGGTCAACTCAGTCTCCTATTGGTGTTGAGCCCCAGTGGGGGCGTGGTTGCATCCTACCAGACGCCACACTGGACGCCTTATTCCCCACCCGTTGGCACGCCTACCTGGGCAGCAGCGCCGACGCCAACCATTACGCCACCCAGCGGCGCATCTCCTCGCGCACGCTCGCCCGGACCCGATGCTGCTCGGTCAGCTCCCGCTCGCGCAGCGCGGTCAGCCTGTCCTCGTCGCGCAGCGCGCTCACCCACGAGGTGATCAGCTGATCCAGCTCCCGGACCGGGATACCGTCGGCTTCCGCCTTGCCGTCCGCGTCCAGCAGTCCCCACCGCGCGGCCTGCGCCTGAGTCAGCGCGATCCGCTCCACGTGCAGTGGGCTCGACCCGACCACAGCCAGAATCCAGCCGGTGACGTCCTCGGTGAACGCGGTGACGATGCTCTCGCCGTGCGGGTCCAGGTCACCGATGTGCAAGATCACCGTGGCCTGCCCGGTCTCCTGGGCGCGCGCCACCACGCGGTCGGCGGTGCGCCGCTTGACCTTGATCGAGTCGAACCCCCCGCCGGAGTAGACCGGCACGCCCAGCGGAGTCGCGGTGCGCGCGATCCGCTCGGTCAGCTCGCGGGCCTCACTCCAGATCTCCAAGTAGTCGCGCTGCCCGGTCTGCGGGTCCAGCCGGTAGCCGGGGCCGGCGTCCTTCACCGCCCGCACCGCGTCCGCGACCGCCTGCTCGGGGTCGTCGTCGTAGAGGGGCACCAGCGGGTCGGGAGTACGCGTGTCGGCGATCCAGTCCTCTGGGATCATTCCAGCCCGCCGCGCCAGGTTGAGCACCTCGGCGACCGCCTGCTGATCGGCGTACCCGTCGGCGATCCGGTTGGTGCCGGGCACCTTCGGGGGTCGCTTCTCGTAGCGGATTCCGGATGAGCCGATCGGGCGCAGGTCGTAAAAGGCGCCACGGGGGCCACGGGGCAGGGTGCCCTCGTCGGAGTGACGCGAGTACAGCCCGAGCAGATCGCTCAGGATCGCTCGCTGGCGCGGTGTGCGCGGCTCCCAGTGCGGTTGTGGCCCTCGGGGTCGAGTGCCCATGGTGTTGCTCCTCTCGGGTGCGGCCCGAGATATTCCCGGCCCGTCGAGAGTGCACAACGGAGCGAGGGCGTAAATTGTTCCCGGCCCGCCGGGAGTTAGACCGGCATGTGCTCCAGGGGGTCAAGCACGGGCGGGTAGCGACCGGTAAACCACGCCTCGTTCTATTGGGGGTAGTGTCAATACTGCGGGTGGTGGTTTACTGGCTCACGCTACACACAGTCTGCACCAGATCACAGACAGCAAAATGCCCGCCCAGGGGCCTCACTTCCCCTAGACGGGCATCTCAGCACCCTCGAAAGCACGCCCCGACCAAAGAACATGCCTGATCCGAAAGGATGTCACCGATGGTAACCGGCGAAACCGATGATTCGCCATGGCAGGATCCGCCGGCCCGGCCGGAGGTTGCACAGCTTGCCGATGAGCCGGAGCTCGAGTTCCCCTTGGTGCATTGCGGATTCCGCTGGACCGACCGCACCCCGGGCCGCTTCGGCTGGGTGTGCACCCGGGATCCGAAACACGAGGGTGACCACCAGGCGATGAGTCAGGGTGGCACGGTGCATGCCAGCCGCGCGCCGCGCCGCAAACGGTCCACCTCGTGAACCGCCACCACCGCGATCCCCATGTTGATCCCCACCCTGGGGACAAGTTCCGTCACCTCGGTCTCTACGTGGTGGTGACCGAGGTGGGCGTCCGCAACTTCAGCCGCAGTACCTACGTAGATCTCCGGCTGATCAACCCAGGGATCGGCGAGGAAATCGTGCGGGCGTTCGTACCGCTCCCGCCGTGGCTAATCGAGGCGGACTGGACCTATCGCGAGCTCGCCGATCGCTCGTTCGAGGTACAGCACGGACCAACTGAACCGTTCACCGCACCTGGACCAGACTCCGCCCGTTGACCCCGGCAAGGGACTGTCAGCCGGCGGTGATAGACCTACCAAACCGCCCCGACCAAGGGAATGATCATGGATATCATGCGCATCGAGCTGCCGTTGCCCGAGGGACGCCACACCGATGGAACGGTGTATTGGACCTTGTCCAGCGGAGAGAAGATCTACGCCCTGGATGACTGTGTGTACACCCCGGGCATGACGACGCACACGGACCTCTCGCCCCGCGCGCTGGAGCAGGACGCGGTGATGATGCTGGCCGCCGCGCGTCACGCTCGGGTCCGGATGGGCGTGCGGCTCTAGTCCGAACGTCACTCACACGGGTCCGTGCCGTTAGACCCCGTGTGGTGGTCACCACCCCTCGCTAGTCTGTCTGAACCCCCCGGGAGCCTCACTCATGCCGCATTCACCCGGGCGGCGTACCTATCCCCAAGGTTCGCCGCCCGTTCCGCCCCGAGGCGCGTCCGCCACTGGCGTCGCGCCAGCCCTCGGTGAGCCCAATTGGGGCGCGCGCAACGTGCCTCGTTCGTTCGACGAACGAATTACACCCAGCGCGGACTGGTGCGTCTGGGAGTTCATCACCGACGCCAGCCCCGGCTGGTCCCGAGTGTCCTGGGGACTGAATCAACACCAAGCCGAAGCGGCGGCCGAGCAGTCGGAGTACCGCGCGACCGCCATGCCCGACCAACCGAATGTAGGAGCCTCACTGTGACCTTGATCCGAACTATTGGCGTCGCCCCCGGCGTGATCTGCGGGATCGGCGTGATCGATTGGGACTCGAACGAACCCGAGGTCGCCTCGGCGCACGTGCTGCAGTGCGACTCCGGGCTGTGTTTGGCCGTGGTGGCCTCGCTGATCGAGGAAGCCCCCGGGCACGTCGGGGTGGCCATCGAGCATTACGTGTCCGGGTTGACCCAGGACGGCGGCGCGGCCGGGCTGACTCGCTCGCTGGTCGAACACCTCATCCGGCTGGCCGATGAGCGCGCGGATGCCTGGTGGAGCTGGCCGGCGCACCAGGTGCGGAGCTGGGCCACCGATGAGCGGATGCACGCCGGCGGACTGGCCAGCCTGGCAAACGGGATGGCACTACACGGTCTCGATGGGCTGCGGCACGCGCTGTACGCGGCGGTCCGTGACGGGGGTTTGCGGGACCCCCTGTCTCGCCGAGGATTCCGCAAACCACCGCCGCCGGGGACTCCACCCGTCCCTAGCGTGCGCGCCGGCCGCCTCACACACCGGTTCGCGCTGTCTCACCCGCACATCGAGCAGACCACGGGAGTGTAGCCAATGGATGGTGATCGAAAGTCACTGCTGGTCTTTCGCAGCAGCAATCACACGTACTACGACGGCAAGCGCCACCTCCCGGCCGTCTCCGCCGTCATCGGCCAGGACGAGGACAAGTCCGGGCTGCTCAACTGGTACGCCGAACGGGCCGCCGAGTGCGCGATCAAGGAAACCGCGCACGTGGACAAGCTGCGCCGCCTGGAGGGTGACGAGCCGGCCAAGGAATACGTGCAGAAGGCCGCCAACCGGGAGATGAACGCCAAGGGCGTAGCCGGCTCGGACCTGCACAGCGTGGTGGACCTGCACCTCAGTGGACAACAGGTCCCGCTGTATCTGAACGGCGACACCCGCGCCATGGCCGAGCACATCCTCACCTTCCTGGACGATTTCAAGGTCGAGATCTTGCAGTCGGAGATCCGGTTGGCGAACCGGACCATCGGCTACGCGGGCACCAGCGACACCCTTGGGAAGGTTCCGCAGTCCGACGCCACGCTGCCGATCATCGTGGACTGGAAGACGTCCGCCTCGATGTATGACAAGCCCTGGTATTCCCACGGCAAGAACGGCCAGCAGTTGGGCGCCTACTCGCGCGCTGAGGTGATGTTTTTCGATGACGGGTCCGAGTCGGACATGGTCAAGGTTGGCGACATCGGACTCATCGTGATGGTGCGCCCCGAGGGGTTCCGGGTGTTCGACTACGACCTGAGCCGGGCCTGGCCGCAGTTCGAACGAGCACTAGCCCGCTACCACTGGTGGAAGGGCGCCGGTTCGCTGGCGCGCGGCCCTATCCGTCCGGTGGGCCTGCTCGAGTCGCTGAGCGCGGCGGCCGCCGAGGCCACCAAGATCTCCCAGCTGAACAAGCTCTACCAGCGCGCTCTGCAATACGAGGTGTGGTCCGCCGAGATGGCCGCCGAGTTCGCCGAGCACAAGGGGCGGATCAAGGGCGACCCGGCGGCCAACGGCCAAGTCACCGAGCTGGCCACCAAGCGCGCTCGAGCGGCGCGCTAACCAACAGACCCCGGGTCCGGCGCGGTCCCGGTTATCGAGAGGAACACGCAATGGCAACACTTCTGT
>DATHIT010001019.1:0-3246 GCA_035489915.1 Pseudonocardia sp.
GCCATGTCGACGTGGAAACGCCCATTCGCCCAATCGGTTACATCCGGTGAGGCCCACTCGGATTCCCAGTCCGGCGGTGTGAAGTTCATGAACCAGCCGAGGTGAAATTTCTTGGTCATCGCGATATCTCCTGAATCCGCCGTCCTTTCGAAGCCATCACAGTCCCCGCGCATGTCACCGTGAATGCGTCACCGTGGCGCCTCCATTGCGCCGATGTTGCGGGGATTTCGCTGGCCGTCACATGCGGCTTGTCAGGAGGCGGCGCGCTCCGGGCCATCCCGATCCACTTCGGTGAGCAGGCAGGCCGCAAAGCGGCTGCTGGTGCCGTCGAGCGAGTACAGGATCGGCGCTTCGGTGGTGCACCGGTCGGTCCGGTCCGGGCACCGTGGGTGGAAGGAGCACCCCGGCGGCACGGCGAGCGGGCTGGCCGGCTCGCCCGCCAGCCGGACCGGCGCCGTGCCCGGTGACGGGATCGCGGCCAGCAGCGCCTTGGTATACGGGTGTTTCGGGTTGCTGATGACCTCGACGGTGGGGCCGACCTCGACGATCTGGCCGAGGTACATCACCGCCGTGCGGTCGGAGATGAACCGGGCGGCGGCGAGGTCGTGCGTCACGAACATCACCGCCATGCCGAGCTCACGACGCAGATGCTGCAGCAGGTTCAGCACCGACGCGGCAAGCGACGCGTCCAGCGCGGATGTGGGCTCGTCGCACAGCAGCAGTTTGGGCGGGACGATGATCGCCCTGGCGAACGCGGCGCGTTGCCGCTGGCCCCCCGACAGCATTCCGGCCTTGACCTCGGCGACCTCGGGCGGCAGCCCCACCTGGCGCAGTGCCCGGCCGACCTTCTCGCGCCGCTCGGCTCGACCGGTCGTCTTGATCAGCCGCTCTCCGACGATCTCGCCGACGGTCAGCCAGGGGGTCAAGGAGGCGCCTGCGTCCTGGAACACCATCTGCGGCTGGCCGCCGGGGCAGTTGACGGTGCCCCCGTCCGGCTTCATCAGCCCGGCCACGACTCGCAGCAGGGTGGACTTGCCCGATCCGGATTCCCCGACCACGGCCACCGACTCGCCGGGGGCGATGTCGAGGATGATGTTGCGCAGCGCGTGGAGCTTGTCCTTGTGCAGCAGCCCGCGCCGTACGTCGAAATGCTTGTCCACGCCGTTGATTTGCGCCGCGGGCCGGGGGTCGTCCGGTTTGGCCATCGGTGCGAAGGACGCCGTCTCGGCGAGGCTGCCGATCACTTGGGTGGCGTCGGAGATCACGCAGGCGCTCACTCCGTCGTGGGTGGCGGCCGGCCGCGGGGCTGGCACCGATTCCAGACACGGCTCGACTGCGGCCGGGCAGCGGGGCGCGAAGGCACAGCCGGGTGGGTGCGCGCGAGGGTCGGGCGGCTCTCCGGGCAGCGAGGGGATCGCGTGCCCGATCGGCAGGTCCAGGTTGAGGCGCGCCTTGAGGAGGCCGACGGTGTAGGGGTGCGATGGCGCCCGCAGCACGCTAGCCATCTGGCCAACCTCGGCCATCCGGCCGCCGTACATGACGGCGACGCGGTCGCACACCTGTGAGGCCACGGCGACGTCGTGGGTGACCAGGATGAAGGAGGTGCCGAGCTGGTCGCAGAGGTCGCGGATCAGGCCGAGCACCTGAGCCTGGACGGTGACGTCGAGGGCCGTGGTCGGCTCGTCGGCGATCACCAGATCCGGCTTGCCCGCCACCGCCATGGCGATCATCACCCGCTGCCGCAGACCGCCGGACAGTTCGTGTGGAAATGCCTTCATGCGCCGGGCTGGGTCGGGGACGCCGACCAGGTCGAGGAGGCGCAGCGCCTCCTCGTCTGATCCCGCGGCCTCGACGACCTGGCGGCCCACCCGCATCGTCGGATTGAGCGAGGTCATCGGGTCCTGAAAGACGGCGCCCAGGTGCGCCTTTCGGACCTCGCGCCGCTCGTCGTCGGAGGCCGCGACCATGTCCACGCCGCACACCTCGGCCCGGCCGGTGATCGTGGGCATCGGCTCGCCGGACAGCAGGCCGAGCAGGGCGAGCCCCATCACGCTCTTGCCCGAGCCGGACTCGCCCACCACGGCGAGGATCTCGCCGGGATTGATGTCCAGCGTGACACCGCGCAACGCGTTGACCGCGACCCCGCGCCGCTCGAAGGTGACGGTCAGGTCCGCAACGCGGGCGCGCGGGACGTTCGGCGCATCGGGTGGAGCGGTGGCGACATCGCGCAATGTGGTCATGGACGCTACCTCTTCTGTGGTGTGTCACGATGAAAGCCCGGCCGCGTAACGCGGAGGGGTCGCCGCGATGCCTGGCATATTGCGCCGTGTATCAAACGCCCAACGTCCGGTTGTTGTACACATCGCTCGAGTAGGGCCGGAAACAACCGTACGTTCGGCGAGCTAGCGAGGACTAGACGCGCTTGATGGTGCCGGCGTCGAAGATGGAGGGAAGGTAGGAGTTCTGCACGATCCCGTCGATCCCCTTGTGGGCGATCATGTTTTCCGGTCGCCGGCACAGCGGCACCCAGAGCGCTTCGTCTTCGATGACCTTGGTGATCTGCACGTATGCCTGGTTGGTCGCGTCGATCGTCGGCTTGGTGATCGCCTCGTCCATGAGCCGGTCCACCGTCGGGTTGCCGTACTGAAAGTAGTTGAGCGGCTTGGCTCCGGTGCGCAGGAAGATCCGCAGCACGGTGTCGAGGTGCAACGCATCGCCGCCGATGCCTGCGACCATGAGGTCGGGCCGCTTCTCGGCCGGCTGGTTGGCGAGGTCGAAGGACTCCGCGCTGGGCATGGCGCGCACGGTGATCTCCAGCCCGGTCGGGGCCAGCTGGGTCTGGACCAGCTCGGCCACCTGTTGACCCGGCGCGCCGTAGGACGTCACCCAGGCGAGGTCGATCTTCTTGGACGGCAGCGTCGGCACGATCGCCTCGAGTGGCCCCAGGTCGAAGTTGGTCGAAACCGGCGTCAGCCCGGCTGGAAAGGTGTTCTCGGGCCAGAAGTTCTCGGCCACCTGAACGACGCCCTGGAAGGCGGTATCGACGATCGAGGGGCGGTCCAGGGCGGTCATCATCGCCTGCCGAAGTGCCTTGTCGGTGAAGATGCCTGCGCCGAAGTTCATCCAGAGCACGATGATCGAGGAACCGAGCACCGTGGTCGCGTTGAAGTCAGGGTTTTGTCTGTAGCTGAGGACGTCGGGGATGGCGAAGCCCTTGGAGACGAGGTCGAACGCGCCCTGGTCCAA
>DATHIT010001020.1:0-2713 GCA_035489915.1 Pseudonocardia sp.
CAGCGGCGCGATCAGTTCATTGGCCCCGTCCGGCCGGGCCATCAGCATCTCGGTGGCCAGGACCAGGTTGTCCTTCACCGTGCGGCCCTCATACGGGATCTCCGCCATGGTGGCGTCCAAGTGTTGATAGAAGCCCGGGAAGAACCGGAAGCCGTGCTCGCCAGGTAGCGGTGGCGTGCCGCTGCCGGGCACCGGTATCGAGCGGGCCTTACCGCCGAACACCTCGCGCGCCTCGTAGACCGTGACCTCGAACCCCCGCTTGGCGAGTTCGTGGGCAGCACTCAGTCCGCCCACTCCACCCCCAAGCACCGCAACGGATGCCATTGGGCGATGGTAAGGCGGCCGGCCTCACGCCGTCAGTTGAAGTACGGGTTGTGGCCCTCGCCGGTGTTCAGCAGCAGTGGGTTGTTGGGCTCGATGATGAAGCTGCCCGTCGGGCTGATCACGAACCCACCGCCGTCGAAATTGTTGTTGCAGACCGTCGTGGTGCCGTCGGTTCCGCACGCGACGTTGCGGAAGTTGATCCGCGATCCGGCGGGAAGTCGCTTGGGCAACGTGTCGAAGATGTACAGCGGGCGGTCGGCGTTGGCGAAGCCGGCCGGTCCCTGCTGTGCACCGGTGACGGTGTTGGCGCCGCCCGGTGCGGCGGGGATGGGGCCACTGCAGCCGTAGCTTCCGGATCCGCGGCTCATCACGCAGGCGATGTCACCGGGCACCGCAAAGGCGTAGATCGCGCCGTCCTGCATGGCGAAGTCGGACGCCTTGACGGGCGCGAACGCGTTGGCGTTGGGCGGGGGAGGAGGCGGCGCGGGTTCGGGATCGGCGCCGGCAACACCGGGCACGCCGATCACAGCTGCCCCCGCAGCCACCACGCCGATCAGGATTCTGGTCAGCACAGGCCTACCTTAGAGGTTGGCGGCGTCACTCGCACTACTACGGCAGCACGAGCAACGCTCGACGGTTCGGCGCCCAACGTGCGCGGAGGGCGGGTTCCGGGCCGGATTTCCGCCATGGGCGCACATTGGGCGCGCGAGCGGGGCCAGTCACTCGGGCTCGGCGCTGCGCTCAGTACTGACCAGGACCGCGGCCGGCCATCTGCTCCAACCGCGCGATGCGTTCGGCCATCGGCGGGTGCGTCGAGAACAACTTGCCGATCTTCTCGCCGGCCCGGAACGGGTTGGCGATCATCAGATGCGCCTGGTCGGCCAACTGCGGCTCGGGCGGCAGCGGCGCCTGCTGCACCCCGGCGCTGATCTTGCGCAAGGCGCTTGCCAGCGCCAGCGGATCGCCCGTCAGCTCGGCGCCGGACTGGTCGGCCTGGTACTCCCGCGACCGGGACACCGCCAGGCGGATGACCGTCGCCGCGATCGGGCCGAGCAATGAAACCAGCAGAATGGCAAGGGGATTGGTGCCGCCCTCGCGGTTCCCGCTGAATACGCTGGCGAAGAAGGCGAGGTTGGCCAGCGCGGTGATCACCGATGCCATCGCGCCTGCCACGCATGAGATCAGAATGTCGCGGTTGTAGACGTGCGACAGCTCGTGGCCCAGCACGGCGCGTAGCTCACGCTCGTTGAGGAGCTCCAGGATGCCTGCGGTACAGCACACCGCGGCATTGCGCGGGTTGCGGCCCGTCGCGAACGCGTTGGGCGCGGCGGTGTCGCTGATGTACAGCCGCGGCATCGGCTGGTGCGCGGTATTGGCCAACTCGCGGACGATCTTGTACATCAGCGGCGCCTGCAACTCGTTGACCGGCTGGGCGTGCATCGCCCGCAGCGCCATCTTGTCGCTGTTGAAGTAGACATAGGCGTTCATGCCGACGCCGAACAGAACGGCCAGGCCAAGAATGGCCCTGCTCTGGAACAGCGCGCCGACGAACACGATCAGCCCGGAGAACCCGACCAGCAACACGAACGTCTTGAGTCGGTTCGCGTGTGGATGCCACGTCATCGTTTGCTTCTTCCTATGAAACTCGGGAAGTCTTCGCTGACTGAACGCCGGGCGACCCCCCCGCGGTTCCGGATCGTCAGCCGTGGCGGTTGACCGTGTAGTCGACGAGGTTGGCCAATGCCAGCCGGCCCGGAACGTCGGGCAGTTTGGCCAGCTCAGCCCGGGCGTCCGCGGCGTACCGGAAGACGGTCTCCTTGGCCTCGACGATGCCGCGTGACGAACGCAACAGCCGCAGCGCCTCGGCCAGATCGGCGTCGTTGTCGACCGGACCCGCCAGCAATTCGCGCAGCCGGTCGGCGTCCGAACCGCCGTCGCGCAGCGCATACAGCACCGGCAGCGTGTGCACACCCTCGCGGAGGTCGGTGCCCGGCACCTTGCCGGACTCGTCGGGATCGCTGTCGATGTCGATGATGTCGTCGGAGATCTGGAACGCGGTGCCGACGATGCCGCCGAGGCGGTACAGCCGCTCGATCTGCTCGTCGTCGGCGCCGGAGAACGTGGCGCCGAACCGGCCCGACGCGGCGATCAGGCACGCCGTCTTCTCGTAGACCACCTTGAGGTAGTGCTCGACGGAGTCGGCGCCCTCGACCGCACCGCGGGTTTCCCGCATCTGACCGGTGACCAACTGCGCGAACGTGTCGGCGATGATGCGCACCGCCTCCGGCCCGAGCCGCGACACCAGACGCGACGCCGTCGCGAACAAGTAGTCGCCTGCGAGGATCGCGATGTTGTTGCCCCATCGGGCATTGGCGCTGTCGGCGCCGCG
>DATHIT010001021.1:0-4173 GCA_035489915.1 Pseudonocardia sp.
CTGCAGCTGACCATGAAGCAGCCGTTCGAACCGTTCCTGCGACTGCTCTCCCAAGGTGGCAACGGCTCGACCGGGATCATGAGCCCGGCTTCGATCAAGCAGTACGGCAACGACAACGTCGGGGAGCACCCGGTGGGCACCGGGCCGTTCAAGTTCGTCGACCGGGTGCGCGGCCAGCGGATCACCCTGGCCCGCAACGACGACTACTGGGGCACGAAACCGTATCTGGACAAGGTGGTGTTCCGACCGCTGCCCGACCCCTCCAGCCGCGTCGCCTCGCTGCGCGCCAACGAGGTGGACATGATCGCCGTGCCGCCGCCGGACAGCGTGGCCAGCCTGCAGCAGTCCGGGTTCCAGGTCTCCGAGGGCGCCCCGCCGCACGTGTGGTTCCTGTCGTTCAACTTCAACGACCCGATCATGAAGAACAAGCTGGTCCGGCAGGCGATCAACCTGGCCATCGACCGCCAGGGCATGGCCACGAACCTGCTCAAGGACACCGTCAAACCGGCCTACGACGTGCAGGCCCCGGCGAACGCGGCGTACGTGGCGAACACCGAGGCCTACGGCTACAACCCGGACAAGGCGAAGCAGCTGCTCGCCCAGGCGGGATATCCCAACGGTTTCTCCACCGTGATGATGACCTCGGTGGACGGCTCCGGGCAGATCATCCCGGTGCCGATGGCGGAGTACATCCAGCAGAACCTGGCCAAGGTCGGCATTCAGATCCAGCTGCAGACCACGGAGTGGATCTCGTACCTGTCGAAGTGGGCGCAGGGCACTCCGCCGGGGGTCGGCTGGGCACAGCAATCCTGGGGCATGACGACGCCGTACTGGCTCTACATCGTCACGTCGTCCTCGCTCAAGGCGCCCAACGGCCCGAACGTCGGTGGCTACAGCAATCCGCAGCTGGACCAGGTGATGCAGCAGGCGATGACGGCGACCACCGAAGCGGGGGCGGTGGAGAAGTGGAAGGAAGCCAACCGGATCGTCACCGATGACGCGGCGATCGCGCCCATCGTGAACGACAAGGCGCCCTACATCCTCAGCTCGAAGGTGCACGGTTTCGTGTCGCCGAGCGAGGAGTGGTACGACCTCAACACGGTCTGGCTGTCCTGATGGTCGGATTCCTGGTCCGCCGCCTGCTCAGCACCGTGCTGGTGCTGATCGGCGTGTCGATCCTGGTGTTCCTGATCATGCAGCTGGTGCCGGGCGACCCGGTGCGCAGCATGCTGGGCCAGGCGGCCACGGCGGAACGGGTGACCGAGGTCCGCCATCAGCTCGGGCTGGACCGTCCACTCATCGTGCAGTACCTCGACTGGATCCTCGGGGTGCTGCACGGCGACCTCGGACAATCCCTCACGCTGAGCCAGCCGGTGTCCAGCATCCTGTTCCCCAAGCTGGGCAACACGATGATCCTTGCCGGCGGCAGCCTGCTGATCTGCCTGGTGATCGGGGTACCGCTGGGCATGGTCGCGGCGCGGCGCCAGTACTCGGTGGTGGACCGGGGCTCGATGTTCGTCGCGTTGGGCGGCGCGAGCGTGCCGGTCTACTGGGCCGGGCTGGTCATCATCAATATTTTCGCGTTGAAGCTCGGCTGGTTTCCGACCTCAGGCATGTACGACACGCGTAATCCCGGCGGGTTCGAGGACGTGCTGGTGCATCTCGTACTGCCCTCGGTCGCCGCCGCGGTGGTGCCCACCGCGGTGGTGGCCAGGATGGCGCGCGGTTCGATGGTCGAGGCGCTGCACGCCGACCACGTCCAGATGCTGCGGGCCAGCGGCGTGCCGGAGCGGCTGGTGATCTGGAAGCACACGCTGCGCAACATCCTGCCGCCGGTGGTCAACATCGTCGGCCTGCAGGCCGGCTACCTGCTCGGCGGCGTGATCTTCGTTGAGGTGGTGTTCAACTGGCCAGGCCTCGGCGGGCAGCTCTACACCTCGATCACCGCCGGCGACATGCCGATGATCCAAGCCGGAGTGCTGTTCATCGCGCTGGTGTTCGTCGTGGTCAACCTCGTCACCGACGTCGCGGTGGCGCTGCTGGACCCGCGCACCAGGAAGGAGGCCTGATGACCACCGCGACCTTGACGCAGCCAGCCGCGACGGCATGGCGGCGTCGGTCCCAGTTCCGACTGGCGACCCGGGCGCTGGCTCGGGACAAAGTGGCGGTGGGCGCGCTGGTGGTGCTCACCCTGGTGGTACTGGTGGCCATCTTCGCGCCGTTGATCAGCCCGTACGACCCGCTGGTCGGCGACCCGACGATACGGCTGCTGCCCCCGGGGACCCCCGGCCACCTACTCGGTCTGGACGGCCAGGGCCGCGACATCCTCTCGAGGCTGATCTGGGGCGGTCGCTACTCGCTGTCCGTGGCGATCGTGCCGGTGCTGTGCGCGGGGGTGGTCGCGCTGGTGCTCGGCATGGTCGCCGGGTACTCCGGCGGGCGGTGGGGCGAGCTGGTGATGCGCGTGCTGGACGTGGTGTTCGCCTTCCCGATCGTGCTGTTCGCCATCGCGATCGCCGCCGTGCTGGGGCCAGGGCTGGTCAACAGCATGCTCGCCATCGGCATCACCCTGGTGCCCTACATGGCGCGGGTGGTGTACACCGCCACCGTCCAGGAATCCGGCAAGGACTACGTCGAGGCGGCCCGGGCGGCCGGTCTCACCGAGGTGGAGATCCTGGGCAAGCAGTTACTGCCCAACGTGTTGTCGCCGCTGGTGGTCTACGCCACCACCCTGGCCGGGCTGGTGATCGTGCTCGCCGCCGGCCTGAGCTTCCTCGGCGTGGGCATCACCCCGCCCGCGCCCGACTGGGGCGTGATGACCTCCGACGGGCGGCAGGTGCTGCTCGAAGGCTATGCGCACGTCGCGACGATCCCCGGGCTGATGATCTTCATCGTGGCGATCGCCTTCAACCTGCTCGGCGACGGCATCCGGGACGCGCTCGACCCGCACAAGCAGACGGGAAGCCGCAATTGACCAACGATCCGCTACTCAAGGTGACCGGCCTGCGGACGCATTTCTCGTCCGAGCACGGCACGGTCAAGGCCGTCGACGGCGTCGATTTCCAGATCGAGCGGGGCGGAATCCTCGGTGTGGTCGGGGAATCCGGCTCGGGTAAGTCCGTCACCGGTCTGTCGATCCTGCGGCTGCTCGGTTCCCGCAACGCCACCATCGCCGGCGGGCAGATCCTCTTCCACGGCGAGGATCTGCTGACCAAGAGCGATCGCGAGATGCGGGAGATCCGCGGCAAGAAGATCAGCATGGTCTTCCAGAACGCGATGACCGCGTTGGACCCGTTCTTCCGGGTCGGTGACCAGCTGGTCGAGGTCATCCGGCTGCACCAGCGGGTCGGCAAGCGGGAGGCGAAACTCAAGGCGCTGGAAGCGATGGAGCTGGTGCGGATTCCGGAGGCGTCGCGCCGATTGTCCAGCTATCCGCACCAGCTCTCCGGCGGGCAGCGGCAGCGGGTGATGATCGCGATGGCGCTGGCGGGCAACCCCGAGCTGGTCATCGCCGACGAGCCGACGACCGCGCTCGACGTGACGATCCAGGCGCAGATCCTGGAGCTGATCCATCGCCTTCGTGACGAGGCCGGGTGCGCCTTCGTCCTCGTCAGCCATAACCTCAGCCTCGCCGCCAGGATCGCCGACCGCGTCGCCGTCCTCTACGCCGGCCGCGTCGCCGAGATCGGCGGCGCGGCGGACATCCTCGCCCGCCCCGAGCATCCCTACACGGCTGCCCTGCTCAGCTCCCGGCTCACCCTCGACTTCCCCCGCGACGCCCAGGTGCCGACGCTGGCCGGCGAACCCCCTGACCCGCGGCGCCTGCCGCCGGGTTGTCCGTTCGAGCCGCGTTGTGAGTTCGCCCGCCCCGAGTGCGCCGCCGCCCTGCCCGAGCTCGACTCGCGGCGGGGCGGCGAGGGGGGAGTCGCCTGCATCCGCCACGACCAGATCGAGCTGAGCGCGGCTCCAGCGGGTGGGGGAGACCGCGCGCCGCTCGGTGCCGGGGCGCGGACGGAGTCGCCCCCCGAGGGGACGGACGGTCCGGTCGTCACCCTCGACGGCGTCAACAAAACCTTCCGCCTCGGTCGCGGTTTCAAGCGGGGCGCCCGACTGCAGGCGCTGCGAGATGTCTCCCTGAGCGTCAATCCAGGCGAATGCCTGGCGGTCGTCGGC
>DATHIT010001022.1:0-8176 GCA_035489915.1 Pseudonocardia sp.
GCAAGGTCTGTGCCGAGGCGGGCATCACACTGGCGGAGGTGGGTCAGGTGCTGCACGGCACCACGGTGGCCGCCAACGCGATCCTGGAGGGAAAGGGCGCCACCGTCGGACTGGTTACCACTAAGGGCTTTCGGCAGGTGCTACAGATCGCCCGCTCCTTCGTGCCCGGCGGGCTAGCCGGATGGATCATCTGGCCCAAGCCGGAGCCGCTCGCCGCGCTCGAACACACGGTGGAGGCCGACGAGCGGATCGGGTCGAACGGCCGGGTCATCCGCCCGCTCGACGATGACCAGGTACGCGCCCAGCTGAAACGCCTTTCCGGGCTCGGGATCCAAGCGCTCGCCGTGTCGCTGATCAACTCGTTCGCCGAACCGAGCCACGAGCGACGGATCGCCGAGATCGCCGCCGAGGAACTCCCAGGGGTACCGGTGTCGCTGTCCTCGGACGTGCTGCCCGAGCTGCGCGAGTACGAGCGCGCGCTCACAACTTGGTCAACGGGTACGTACAACCGCAGGTCAAGCGGTATCTGCGGACGCTGGATCAGCGACTGCGGGAGGGCGGGGTGCGCAGTGTCGCAGGCAGTGCGCTTGCCGTGCTGCGCAGCGACGGCGGGTTGTCGGCCGCCGGCGCGGCGATCACCGCGCCGGTGACCATCCTGCTGTCGGGGCCGGCCGGCGGCGTGACCGGGGCCCTATGGGTTGCCGAGCAATGCGGCATATCCGATTTCATCACCTTTGACATGGGCGGGACCTCCACCGATGTCGCGCTGGTTCGGAACCGCGCCCCTCAGATCGGGCGAGAGACCAAGGTCGGTGACCTGACCGTGCGCGCCTCCAGCGTGGATGTACGCACGGTCGGCGCCGGCGGCGGTTCCATCGCGCACGTACCGGAGCTGACCAGGGCACTGCGGGTCGGGCCTCAGTCGGCGGGCGCGGACCCCGGCCCCGCCGCCTATGGCAAGGGCGGCAGGGAGCCGACCGTCACAGACGCCAACGTCGTGCTCGGCTACCTTCCACCCTCCCTGGCTGGCGGAGAGATCAGCCTGGACACCGCGGCCGCCCGGGCTGCGGTCGGCCGCGTCGCCGAAGGAATGGGGCTGGAATCGGTTGAGGCGGCCGCCGCCGGGATCATTGACATCGTCAACGAGAACATGCTGGGTGGGCTGCGGCTGGTCTCGGTCCAGCAAGGCTTCGACCCGCGCGAATTCGCCTTGGTCGCGTTCGGCGGTGCCGGCCCGCTGCACGCCAACGCGCTGAGCCGGCTGACCGGGGCCTCGCCGGTGATCGTACCGCCCTCCCCCGGCGTGCTCTGTGCGCTGGGCGATGCGACCACTAGTCTGCGCGACGAGGCCGCCCGCACCGTGCTGCGCCGATTCACCGACCTATCCGGCGCCGATCTGGCCGACATCCTGAGTGAGCTCGCCAAAGAGGCGGGCGTCCGGCTCGCCGATCAGGGTCTGCCTAGCGACGAGCAACGCACCAGCTACCAGATAGACGTGCGCTACCACGGGCAGGGCTTCGAGATCGCCGTCGACCTGGACCCGTCCTCGCTAGAGACCCTTGGTCTCTGCGTCTTTGGCACTTGTCCAGAGTCTCAGGCAGCCGCTGGTAGTCGGGCGTCGGCGAGTCGGGCGTTGATGTGCTGGTCGATGGCGTGTAGCGCGGCGCGCAGGGGTGGTGGGGTCGGTGGCGCGTTGGTCATCAGCGGTCTGAGCACCCGGTTGTGGACCTTGGTGTAGAAGATCGCGAAGGCGAGGCCGTCGTCGGTGAGGTGGTAGAGGTTGCGCCCATCGATGCGGGTGATCAGTCCGTTGCGGCGTAGCCGGGTCAGGTCGTAGCTGGCGCGGTTCATGCTGTAGGGGTGGCCGAGTAGTCCGGTCATCAAGGCGCGCAGGCTCTTGTTGGTGATGCCGGTGACGGCAAGCAGGGTGGTGCATAGGGCGCCGGCCAGGGCTTGGACCCGAGGGTCGCCGAACCGTAGGGCTGGGGCCCTCCGCCCGTCCACCGTGGTGGTTGGGTGCGCGATCCGCTCAAAGATGTGATGCCTCTGGCGCGGCGCTCACGGGTTGTTGAAACTTGAGGTGCGTCGCCCGCTGACGTCGTTTCAGCCTGGTGCGGGTTGAGCCCGTCTCAAAGATTGACGCTGGAGCCCGCCCCGGTGGGGTACTCCGGGTTGCCGCCTGTTCGAGCGCGAGTCTCAGACTCTTGATGTTCATGCGGGCTCCGCGGTCGACGCGCCTATTGGCCGTCCGGGAGGAGCCCACGGTGGAGATTGTGTATGAGCGGGTCGCGGCGATCGACGTCGGCAAGAAGATCATCGCGGTGGCGGTGCGGACACCGGGCGAGCGGGCCGGGAAGCGGCGGCAGGAAGTGCGCAAGTTCAACACCTACTACCGAACGTTGACCGAGATGGTGGCCTGGCTGGTCGCCGAGGGGGTCACGCACGTGACCATGGAAGCCACCGGTGTGTATTGGCGACCGGTGTTCCATTCCCTGTGCGAGGCCGAGCGTCCACTGGAGGTGTTGCTGGTCAACGCCCGCCATGTCAAGAATGTCCCCGGCCGCAAAAGCGATGCCCTTGATGCGGTGTGGCTGGCGGAGTTGACCGAGTGCGGGTTGCTGCGGGGCAGTTTCATTCCGCCGGCCGAGATCGCGTCGATCCGGGAGCTGGCCCGATACCGCAAGAAGCTCATTCAGCAGCGCACCAGCGAGCTGCAGCGCTTGGCGAAGGTCCTCGAGGACAGCGGGATCAAGATTGACTCGGTGGCCTCCGCGCTGACCACCCTGTCGGCCCGCGACATGATCGAGGCGCTGATCAACGGCGAGCGCGACCCCGCCGTGTTGGCGAACCTGGCGCGCGGCAAGATGCGTAACAAGATCCCGGATCTGACGTTGGCCTGCTCGGGCCGGTTCGGTGCTCAGCACGCACTGATGTGCACCTTGCACCTGGAGCACATTGACCACCTCACGGACATGATCGCCCGCCTGGACACCCGCATCGACGAGGCCAGCCTCCCTTTCGCCCAACAGACCGAGCTGCTGGCCACGATCCCGGGGATCAGTGAGCGCGCCGCCCAGGTCATCATCTCCGAGATCGGCGTCGACATGGCCCGATTCCCCACCGCGGCGCACCTGGCCTCTTGGGCCGGGTTGTGCCCGGGCAACAACGAATCCGCCGGCAAGCACCGCTCGGGTAGGACCCGTAAGGGCAGCAAGGAGCTCTGCGCGGTTCTCACCGAGTGCGCCTGGTCCGCCGGGCGCACCAACACCTATGTCGGGGCCCAGTTCCGCCGCTTCCACCGCCGTTTCGGCAAGAAAGGTGGCCAGAAGGCCGCCGTGGCCACCGCACACACTCTCATTGTGATCATTTGGCATGTGCTCGCCGAGACCACCGCCTACCGTGACCTCGGCTCCGACTACTTCACCGTTCGCATTGACCACCCCGACGCCCGCAAGCGCCGGCTCGTCCGCGAACTCGAAGCCCTTGGCCACAGGGTCACCATCGAACCCGCCGCCGCATAGCCAGCTGGGTCACCAATATTGATCACCGACCAACCCGGCCTCGGCGCCGGGTCACCGACCCCTGCGTCCAGAACGTGCCTGGTCACCACAGTTACGTCTCAGGCTGGACTCGCAAGGACGCAGCCCTGGCCGACGCGTTCAGTATCCAGCAGTCGGGCGTTGGCGGCACGAGCTTTGGCTTGTAGGGCATCGAGGTTGTGCAGGCGGCGGTGGCAGCCCAGGTCATACGGGTCGTTGATGACGGTTTCGATGCGCAGCGCACGGCCGTCTTTCAAATACTGCTTGATCCGGGAGTGCTGGTAGAAGGCGTTGACGGTGACCTCGACACCGCGGGTGACGATCTTGGTTTTGAACACCTCGGGGTTCGCCGGTTTGCGACCCGGGCGTACCCGATGCCCGGTGAAGATCAGCTGGACCTGTTCGGGGCGACCGATGTCGAGATTGTCGGCAACCAGGGCCTCGAAAAAGGACCGGGCGTGGCGGGGCGCGGTGAACACGATGGTGCGCGAGACTTCGATCTGGCGCATCGAGATCTGCCACCAGTAGCCGGCGGCGCGGTCGTGCTCGGTCAGTGGCAGCGGCAGCACCGCCAGCCAGCGTTGAGCGAACGCTTCGATGGTGGCAGGGCCGAGCTGGTCACAGATGGCTTGCAGCGCGGCGGGGTCGTTGGTGGCGGCGAAGCCGTTGGACAACTCGGTGAACTGGATACCAGCGTGGAGGGCCTGGCGTTTCGCCCACTCGTGCCCGTTGATCCAGATCTTGGCCGGGTAGGGGAAGTAGGCGCAGATCTTGATGAAGGCCGGACCGAACTGGTCATCGCCGGGTAGCCCCGGCGCGTTGCCGCGCCGAGGCCCCCTCAGAACCGTGCATGCAACTCGTCGCTGCACACGGCTCAAGCAAGCCGCGAGGACGTCGCGGGGTGAAGTGCTGTGCTCCTGCGCGTGCGAGCGAGGTGTGTGCGGTGGCAGGAAGCGTGCACGAGGCGGGTGTGGGCGCCGTCGGCGGAGCCGGGTCCCCCGTGGTGGACGAGATAGTCGGAGACTATCGCCTTGCGGGTGACAAGTAGCCACCATCGTTCCCACTCGCGTGGGGATTGGGGTGGCTGGTCGGCGGACAGCAGGTGGTCCCCGCAGAGCGGGCAATGCGCGTCCTGCTTGGCGAGCAGGCGCAGCGTGTACCTGTCAAGCGGGGGTTTGACCTTCCGCCGCCGGTCGGCCCAGTATTTGGCCAGATCGGGGTCATCAGGAGATGCCCCTCCTTTGACCATGACGTGCCGCACGATGCCGGTCCAGGCGAGTTTCGGCAGGTAGGCGCCGCTGTCACGGTTGCCGAACACCCACCGATCGTTCCTGAACTTGTTGAACTTGCCGAAGTACCGGTCGACGATCCAGCTCATCGGCTTGTTCGAGTGGCTGCGTCTGGCCCACTTGTAGATGAGCTTCCACAGGTAGTGATCCAGGCTGGCGAACAGCCGGGATGACACCACTCCCCGGTAGTAGGCGGCCCATCCCCGGGTGATCGGGGAGAGCCTGGCGATAACCGCCGCCGCGTTCGCTCCGCGCATAGCGCGCATCTCAGTCGCGAGCCGTTCCCGGAACCGCCTGACCGCTTTTGCGCTCGGCTTGATCAGCAGCTTGCCGTTGCGGTAGCGGCGGACGTTGAACCCGAGGAAGTCAAACCCATCGTGCGAGGCGTGGACAACCTGTGTCTTGTCCTCGTTGAAGGTCAGCCCCCTCGGCGCCAGCCATTCGGCAAGGTTCGCTTTGACCTGCTCTGCCTGCTGCTTGGTATGACAGCAGGCGACCAGGTCGTCGGCGTACCTGACCACAACCGGGGAGCCCGGCTTTGGTTGTCCGGCCCGTGAGCCAGACGAGTAATACCGGACTCCCGCGGCCTCCTCCAGCCCGTGCAGGGCGACATTCAGGAGCAAGGGTGAAATCACACCGCCCTGGGGAGTTCCCTCCTCGGTCGGCGCGAACCCCTTACCCGGCTCGAACACGCCCGCCTTCAACCAGTCGGCGATCGCTCCCCTGGCGGGGAAACCGCCGATCATGGAGAGCAGGTGGTCATGATCGATCCGGTCGAATGCCGACGCCAAGTCTGAGTCCAGAATCCACACGCGTGTGGCGCTCTTGCGACACAGCGTCTGGAAGATGGACCCGATGGCGTCATGGCAGCCGCGACCCGGCCGAAACCCATAGCTTCGGGGTTCGAACCGGGCCTCCCACTCGGGCTCCAATGCGTTACGGACCCGTGCCTGATGACATCGGTCCATCAGCACGGGAATCCCGAGCGGGCGCAGCTTTGTCCTGTCCCTGGCCTTCGGTATGTGCACGCGCTTGACCGCGCGAGGTTGCCAGGACGTGACCGTGGAGTGCACCCGCACGGCCAGCTCCGACCTGTCCTGAGAGGTCAACGCGACCTCCCCGTCGATCCCCGCGGTCTTGCGCCCAGCATTGCGCTGCGCCACCTGCCGCACGCTCACAAGCGTGTTAGCCCGGCTGCGCAGCATCAGCTTCTGCAGGCTCCTGACCTTGGGCCAGTCACCGTCCCGCGTCGCCTTAAAGATCCGCTGCCGTAGCCGCCGTACCTGTTCCTCGCAGGACCGCCAGTCGATGGTCTCCCAATCGTGAATGGCGGCCCGATCACGAGGCCGGTCCTCCGGTCCGTTCACTCCGAGGGCCGCCATCGCTACCGCGAACGCATGCGCCGTCATCGTGCCTAACTTGCCCTTCAGTTCCAGCGGAGTCGGCCGTTCGTCTTCAAAGGCTCACCTGCCACACGTCAGCACCCTTTCGGGCCCGGGCACCAGGCCCGGTATCCGGTCAGTTATCCACGGCCACCGGCGGAGGAGCCGATCAAGACCGCCGCGGTTTCCTGTCGCCTTTCGGCCACCGGCATTCGCTTCTTGGGCATCCTGTCCCGCCCGGGGATTCCGCCCCTCTTACGATCGGCCTACCGCGCCACCACCGGCGGCGCGGACCCGAGCGGGGTTTCCACGTTCCGCACGCATGAGACCAAGCTGGGATAGGGCGTCCTCTGTACCCCGAGGGCGGCGGTGTCGACGCGACCGAGAATGGTGCCCGATCGCCGCCTGCCGCTTCGCAACGGCCCGCCCCTGTCACCCCGACGTCGCACTCCGTCCCGGGATGTGTCTATCACGAGGCATCAGCAAGGATTCACTGGTATTCGCCCGTCCAGCCTTCCCCTCACCTGTGGCCTCCCAGACGGAGCGGGTGACCCTTGGGCTTTCCCCTGAGCTTCCCACCCCCAGACATCGGATGCCTGGACGCAGGTCAGGGCAGGGACAGGTCTTCGACACTGACCGGGCTACGTCTCCGGCATCAGCCAGCCTCCTTCACGCAGCCACTCACAACGTGCGACCTCGTGTCGCAACCACAGGTAGAAGTAATAGCAGCTGACCCGCCGTTGGGACTTGGTGAAGGAGAACCAGGGGATGCCGTTGGGGGCATCACGTTGTGTTCCGGTGAACACGCTGGCGTACTCCTGGGCGAGCCCGATCGCGGCCACCCCGGACCGACCGGTCGCGGCTTGAGTAGCCAGGTAGGGCCGCATCCGATCGATCTTGCGGTCGGTCTTGGTGAAGCGCACCACCGGAATGTGCTCGTCCTCGGCGAAGCGCGACACCGCTTTGCGGAACGCGGCGCCGATCTTGTCGAAGATCGCCGGAGACGGGATCGGATTGCCCAGATGCGCGGTCATGAAACCGACTACCTGCCCACCCACCTGCAGGTTCGGGACATAGGCGTTGAGATAGACCCGATCCAAGCACTCCAGATCCAGCGCTACTTGCCCGTCGAGGACGTCGTTGACCGTCACCGGGGTGGCCATGACCGCCAGCCTGCTCCGCTACCTACACCACTGACCAGCGATCCAGTTTCGCGGCAACGCCGCGACCTCCCTGAGGGCAGCGTCGGACCGCTGCTCAACCCACACCTGACCGCAGCCATCTCACCGAAGAAGACCACCCACCTCGGCGGTCCGAGGCTGGCCTCACTGGACGAATCCGACACTGCGCTGGCCCGGCTCGCCAGCGCGTTCGACGCTGAACACGAACGGCTGTTCTCATTCCTGCTGAACGTGGACCACGAACTGGTCAACGCCCGCGCCACGGTCAGCGGTCCTTCCCCCGAGGTCGCGCCGCTGACCCTCCCGGAGGGCGATGGGAATCCCGGCGCCGCCGTGGTGGGTACCAAACCAATCCACCTCTCCGGCGAACGGGTGGACGCCCGGATCTACGACCGGGCCAAGCTGCTTGCCGGAGACGTGATAGCAGGTCCAGCGATCATCACCGAGATGGACTCCACCACCCTCGTATTACCCGGCCACGCCGCTACCGTGCACCGGTCGGGAAGTTTGCTGATCCGACCGACGGCTTGACCGGTCAACCGATGAGGACGGAACCATGGCACGCATCATCGAGACCGGCATGGGGAAGATCAACAAAGTCGATGTCGATCCGGTCACCCTGGACCTGATCGAGAACGGGCTCCGCAACGCCCGCTACGAGATGGACGAGGTGCTGCTTCGCACCGCGTTGTCCCCTGGTATCCGAGAGCAGCACGACGAGTTCCCCCTGATCGGCGATCCGACCGGGAAGATGGTGGTCGGTCAGTTCGGACTGTCCGTCCCGG
>DATHIT010001023.1:0-2170 GCA_035489915.1 Pseudonocardia sp.
CTGACAGATCCGTCCCTGCGACGCCGCCGCGGGTGAGCCCTCAGGCAACGTCGGGTTGGCTGGCGCGTCGCCGGGCGGCGAGCAGGTGGTCGACGCTGTACCGGCCCGCGCCGATGGCCGCGAACACCAGCGCCCCCGCGAGGATCGCGCCCGTGAGGGCTATGCCGGGCCTGCCGGTTATCGAGACGTACTGATGCGTGGTCACAATCGCGCCGGCCATGTCCAACACCATCAACACGCCCACCAGCGCGGTGAGCGCGCCCAGTATCAGCAAGGCACCACCGAGCAGCTCGACAGTGCCGGCGTACGTGGCGGACAGATAGGGAAACGGCACGCCACCACGCCCCAACCCGGTGGCGGTCGCGGTCAATCCCTTGGTGACCCACTTGTCCCATCCGTAGGCGAACATCACCACGCCGAGGAGCAGACGGCCAACGAGAACGGCATAGTCACGTGCCCCTTCGGGCAACTGAGCCAACATGTCACCGACCTCCCTCTCTGCTGTTATGAAGCGAGGAAGCGGAGCACGATGTGGTTGAACGTGTCTGACTGTTCCCACTGCGGCCAGTGACCTGCCCCGGCAATCAGCTCGAACCGGCCGTCGGTGATTTTCTCGGCCATGTCCAGGCCCGCACCCGCGGGGCCGGACGGGTCGTCACTGGTCCACACGACCAGCGCCGGACCGGGCACTGCCGCGAGGTCGGCCTCGGTGATCATGTTCCGCAGCCGCACGTCCGGGTCCTGCAGGCAGAGGATGTGGCGCATCGACTCGGTGAACCCGGGCTGGGCGTAGATGGTCTTGCGTATCGCGACGAGCTCGTCGGTGACAGTGGCCGGGTCGGCCATCAGCCATTCCAGGCGGGCCCGGATCCGTTGGTCCGACGGATCGTCCGCGGCGGCTTGGGACAGGCCGCGGATCTTCTCCATCACCTCGGGGCGGGCCATCGTTCCGCCCGGGGTATTGAGGACCAGCTTGCCCACCCGCTCGGGGTGGGCGGCGGCGAACTTCACCGCCACCCACCCGCCCAGGGACTCCCCGTTCAGGTGCGCCTTCCGCACACCGAGCGCGTCGAGCAGGCCCGCCAGGTGTTCGACGTACGTGTCGAGCTCGAGGTCGGCGGTGGCGTGGGTGGTGTAGCCATGACCGGGGTAGTCGTAGGCAATGACATGGAACCGTTCGGCGAAGGCGGCCACGTTGTGCGCGTATGCCTCCAGGTGCCCACCGGTGCCCGGCATCAGCACGAGAGTTTCGCCCTGCCCGGCCTCGAGCACTCGGGTCCGCCACCGGTCGACCTGGACGTAGCGAACCTGGTGCTCGGTCGCGCCCAGCGCCACCCAAACCGGTGTGTCCCACTTGCGCGCGCTCTCCGGGGGCGATTGCGGGGAGACACGGTCCAACGACGGCGACGGCATGGGCACTCTTTTCTGCTCGACTGCGAGGTCGTACAACGGCGCGCGCTACCAGGGCGCGGTGAGCAACCATTCAGGTGGGGCGTCGGCCAGGGCGCGGTCCCACTGGGCCTTGGGGAGGTTGAGGAAGGTCCCCCGGGCGTAGAGCAACGGCTCACCGTCGTGGACCGCGAGCCCTTGGACCCGGCCGAGGACGATCGCGTGGTCCCCGCCGTCCAGAACAGCGTGGCGGTCGCACTCCATATGCGCGATCGCGCCGCCGATGTGCGGGATGTCGTGGCGGCCGTAGTGCAGGGTCAGCCCGCTGAAGCGGTCGCCACCGCGACGGGCGAAGCGCAGGGCGAGGTCCTGCTGGTCGGCGCGCAGCACATTGACGACGTAGCCGGGCGCTGTGGTCAGCAGCTGATGCATGGCCCTGGCCCTGTCGATGCAGACCAGAACCAGTGGCGGGTCCAGCGAAAGTGAGCAGAACGCGCTGACGGTGCACCCGGCTGGCTCCCCGTCAGGGCTCACCGTGGTGATCACGGTGACGCCGGTTGCGAACTGGCCCAGCGTGCGGCGCAGCAACGTCACATCCGGTGCTACGCCGGCCGACGCCTTCTCCACCACGGGGCGCGGGGGCGCGACGCCGGTCATCCGGCGGCCGGGTGCGCGCGGCCGCGGGACTCCGCGACGGCTTCCTGCGGGTCGCCGCCCAGGGCCAATGCCCGGTCGACGAGGCGGAAGGCGTCGGTCTTGTCGTAACCCAGATAGTTCATGG
>DATHIT010001024.1:0-2924 GCA_035489915.1 Pseudonocardia sp.
CGGACCGGGTGGTGAGCAGGTAGGCATTGTGCGCATCGAAGATGCACTCCGCGTCGCCGCGGACGCCGATCTCGATCTCGTCGAAGTAGCCCCAGACGCCAAACCGCCGGTTTGCAAGATCATGGACTACGGCAAGTTCAAATACGAGACGGCTCAGAAGGCGCGCGAGTCTCGCAAGAACCAGCAGCAGACCGTCGTCAAGGAACAGAAGCTCCGACCCAAGATCGACCCGCACGACTACGAGACCAAGAAGGGACACGTCGTCCGCTTCCTCGAGGCCGGGTCGAAGGTCAAGGTCACCATCATGTTCCGCGGACGTGAGCAGTCGCGGCCCGAGTTGGGTTACCGGCTGTTGCAGCGCCTCGGCGCCGACGTCGCCGACTACGGCTACGTCGAGACGTCCGCCAAGCAGGACGGCCGCAACATGACGATGGTGCTGGCGCCGCACCGCGGTGCGAAGACTCGCGCCAAGGCGGCGCACGACGCCGACGCACCGGTTGCGCAGAGAGCGGCACCGGCAGCGGCACCGGCAGCGGCACCGGCCCCCGCCGAGCCCGTGGCAGCGCCGCCGAGCGAAGCGCCACCAGCTCCATAACTGAACTGATTCACCACTAGAACTAGAGGACAGCATGCCCAAGGCCAAGACCCACAGCGGAGCGTCGAAGCGCTTCCGCCTCACCGGAACCGGCAAGATCGTGCGCCAGAAGGCCAACAAACGGCACCTCCTTGAGCACAAGTCGAGCAAGCGCACCCGCCGCCTCGACGGCCGTACCACGGTGTCTGCCAACGACACCAGCCGCGTGAAGAAGATGCTCAACGGCTGAGCGCAGCACCCCGTAACGACCGCACGAGAATAGGAACACCCCATGGCACGCGTGAAGCGCGCACTCAACGCCCAGAAGAAGCGGCGTACCGTCCTCAAGGCCTCGAAGGGCTACCGCGGGCAGCGGTCCCGGCTCTACCGCAAGGCCAAAGAGCAGCAACTGCATTCATTGACCTACGCCTACCGCGACCGGCGCGCCCGCAAGGGCGAGTTCCGCAAGCTGTGGATTTCGCGGATCAACGCGGCGGCCCGGGCCAATGACATCACCTACAACCGGCTGATCCAGGGCCTCAAGGCCGCCGGCGTCGAGGTGGACCGCAAGAACCTGGCCGAGATCGCGGTCAGCGACCCGGCGGCGTTCACCGCCCTGGTCGACGTGGCCAAGGCTGCGCTGCCCGAGGACGTCAACGCTCCGTCCGGAGAGGCCGCCTGAGCTCCCATCCGGGCTCTCCGCTCACCGAGCGATCGGCTCGCGTGGTGGCAGCGGCCAAGCTGCACCGCCACGTGAGCCGCACCCGCGCCGCACGCTTCCTCGCCGAGGGGCCCAATCTCGTCGAGGCAGCGTTGCGGCGCGGTCTCGTTGGCGAGGTGTTCGCCACCGAGGACGCACTCCACCGCTTTGGCGCGATGCTCGACGGCACACCCGTATACGTGGTGACCGAACGGGCCGCGAAGGCGTTGTCGGACACCGTGACACCCGTTGGGCTGGTCGCGGTGTGCTCGTTGCCGGAGGTCCGGCTGACCGACGTGCTCGCCACGAATCCACGCTTGATGCTGGTCGCCGTCGGAATCTCCGAACCCGGAAACGCCGGCACGCTCATCCGGCTGGCCGACGCCATGGGCGCCGACGCCGTCGTGCTGGCCGGGCACAGTGTCGATCCCTACAACGGAAAGTGCCTGCGCGCCTCGGCAGGAAGCATCTTCTCGATACCCGTACTCGAGGTGACCGACACCGCGGACCTGATCGTGGTGTTGCAGGGAGCCGGTGTGCGGGTGCTCGCCACCACCCTGGATGGCGAGGTGTCACTCGACAGCCCCGAACTGGCAACCGACCTGGCTACGCCCACCGCGTGGCTGTTCGGACCGGAGGCCCATGGACTGCCGTCCGACGTCGCATCGTTGGCGGACGCGCGGGTGCACATCCCGATGCGCGGTGGCGCGGAGAGCTTGAATGTGGCTGCGGCGGCGGCGATCTGCCTCTATCAGAGTGCTCGGGCGCAGGGCTAGCCGCTCAGCAGCCCCCGGGCCACGTGGGTGATCTGCACCTCGTTGCTGCCCGCGTAGATCATCAGCGACTTGGCGTCGCGCGCCAGTTGCTCCACGCGATACTCGGTCATGTAGCCGTTGCCGCCGAACAGCTGGATCGCCTCCATCGCCACGTCGGTGGCCGCCTGCGAGCAGTACCACTTCATCGCAGACGCCTCCGGCAGCGAGATCGGCCTGCCTGCCTTGGACGCCTCGATCACGCGAAACAGCATGTTGCGCACGTTCGCACGGCGATATCCATGTCGGACCATTCGAGCATGTATCAGGCTGCCTCTCCGGGCTTTTGCCGACCGCGAGCAGGCCGCAGACCGGCCAGGGAGAACGTGGTGTGAACGAGCAGCCCGGCGCGCTCGGCCAGGGACTTGTGGCGCGGCACATAGTGCACCGGCATGTCCCGGCGATCGCGCGGCGGAGCGGTGAACCGGGGCGCCTCCGCGAGCGGGGCGTCGGCGGGTAGACGGCCTGCTGCGCGCTTGTAGGCCGCCAACGCGCGGGGGTGCAGCCGGATCTCGTCGGGTACGACGACGAAGGCCATCTCGACGAATTTGCCGAACAGGCGCAGCACCACCTCGTCGCTCGGTGTCCACCGCATGCCCGCCTTCTCCCGGACGGCGGGGTCGAACAGCCCGGCCGCGATCCACCGCTGACCGGCGACCAGCGGCCTGAACATCTGGTCCCAGATGGGCGTCGGCATCAGCACGAACCACGGCTTGGGAATCCGGATCGAGAAGATGTCCAACGTGGCCTTGTTGATCTCGAGTTCGTCGCGACACTTGGCCTCCCAGTACTCCTGGAAGCCCTCCCACGTGCTGGGGACCGGTCGCATGCTCATGCC
>DATHIT010001025.1:0-7110 GCA_035489915.1 Pseudonocardia sp.
TGGGAGGCCATCTACCAGGCGAACCGGACCGCACTCCGGGACGCCAACCTGATTCGCCCCGGTCAGCAGCTCAACCTGGGCTGACCGGCTGACGGGTGCTCGGCCGGCTGACCGCCGCCGGCCGAGCGCCGCCGTCCACTCCACACCAGTCGCGGCCGCCCACCCGACACCGTCGCAGCCATGCTCCCGCGCCTGACCTCGCATACCTGGAGCACACTTCGCACAGTGCGTGCGGTATGCGTGCGGTATGCGTGCGGTATGCGAAGTGTGCGCTGGGTATGCGACGTCACGTGCGGGACAGCGGGCGGCGATGACGGCGAGTGGCAACGCAGTCCGGTTCAAGCAGCCCAAGACCGGACTGACTTGCCAGTCGCCACCCCGCCACCACCCCCTCCCGGCCACGTGTCGTTGGAAAAAGGCGCGACAACAGCCACCTGTCGTTCGAAATTGACACGACAAGTCGGGGAACCACGTGCCGAAGCATGGCGGCCCCCAGCCACGGCCGCCGACGACGGCCGCCGACCACGGCCGCCGAGCGCAGCGGCGGCGGAGGGGGCCTCGGGACGGCCTAGGCGGCTTCGCGGACGGCTCTGGCTACCTCGGTGGCCACGGTGAGGTCGAAAACGCTCGGCACGATGAACGACGGGTTCGGCTCGGCGACGACCGAGGCGATCGCGGCGGCCGCGGCGCGCAGCATGGCGTCGGTGATGGTGTGCGCCTGCGCGTCGAGCAGGCCACGGAACACTCCGGGGAACGCCAGCACGTTGTTGATCTGGTTCGGGTAGTCCGAGCGCCCGGTGGCCACCACGGCCGCGTGCCGGCCGGCGAGCACCGGGTCGACCTCCGGATCCGGGTTTGCCAGCGCGAACACCACCGCGTTGGAGTTCATCGTCTTCAGCTCGGCCTCACCGAACAGATTGGGCGCGGAGACCCCGATGAATACGTCCGCACCGACCATCGCGTCGGCCAGCGAGCCGGACTGCCGCTCCGCGTTCGTATTCTCGGCGACCCAGGTCAGGTTCGGGTCGGACTCCAGCCCGGCACGCCCGGGGTGCACGATGCCGTCCAGGTCCACCGCCAGCACGTCGCCCGGCCGCTCAGGCAGCATCAGCCGGATGATCGCCGAGCCGGCCGCGCCAACCCCGCAGACCACCACCCGGCAGTTCGACAGCGGCTTACCGACTACCCGCAGCGCGTTGCGCAGCGCGCCCAGCACCACGATCGCGGTGCCGTGCTGATCGTCGTGGAACACCGGGATGTCCAGCATCTCGCGCAGCCGCGCCTCGATCTCGAAGCAGCGCGGGGCGGCGATGTCCTCCAGGTTGATCCCGCCGTACACCGGGGCCAGCACCCGGACCGTCTCGATGATCTGCTCGGTGTCCTGGGTATCCAGGCAGACCGGCCAGGCGTCCACCCCGGCGAACCGCTTGAACAGCGCGGCCTTGCCCTCCATCACCGGCAACGCGGCGGCCGCGCCGATATTGCCCAGCCCGAGCACCGCCGAGCCGTCGGTGACCACCGCGACCGTGTTGCGCTTGATGGTCAGCCGCCGGACGTCCTCCGGGTTGGCCGCGATCGCCAGGCAGATCCGGGCCACTCCCGGGGTGTACGCGCGGGACAGGTCGTCGCGGGTGCGCAGGCTGATCTTCGGCGTCACCTCGATCTTGCCGCCGAGGTGGACCAGGAACGTCCGGTCGGAGACCTTGCGTACCGAGACCCCGGGCAGCGCGGCGAGCGCGGCGGTGATCTCTTCAGCGTGCTCCTCGTTCAGCGCGTTGCAGCTGATGTCGATCACTATGTGATCCACGCCGGCGTCCACCACGTCGAACGCGGTGACCACGCCGCCCACCCTGCCCACGGCGGCGGCGAGGTCGCCCGCCGCGCTGGCCGAGGGTGGTGCGGAGACTCGTGCGGTGATCGTGTATCCGGGACCTGGAACTGGCACGGCGTCAGCCTACGGGGTGAAACTCTCCGGCGAACCGCCCCAGTGCCGCACGGAACATCGCGGGCCACTACGCCAGTCCCTCGCATATCCTGACCTGGTCATGGTGCGAGAAAACGGCTGGCGGGGCCGTCCGGCGCGGTCCGCGCTGGAGTGGCCCGGCATGCGGTCGCACTATGCGTGGCTGCCACCCCATGCCGACGCCAGTACCACCGGAGCGCATCAGGTCGGCGTCTCCTTCTCGGCGCACACCGCGTTGGAGCGAAGAGCGGGCGGGCGCACGGTGCGCGGCGACATCCCGCCCGGCACCGCGTTCATCACCGGCCCCGACGCGATCAGCTGGCTGGGCGTTGCCGAGCCGACCGAGGCGCTGGAGATCTACCCGGATCCCGGGCTGCTGGCCGGCGTCGGATTCGGCACCGGCCGGCCGTGCATCGAGCCGGCCGCCGGAGTCCGCGACGGCGTGGTGTTCGCGGTGGCCTCGCTGCTCAAGCGGGCGCATGTCACCGGCGCCGAGCTGTCCGACATCGAGGCCAGCACGTTGAGCCACCGGCTGGTCGAGCACCTGGGCCACGTCTACCAGGCCGGTGCTCGAGCCGGCGCTCCCCCGGCGGGCACCCTCGGCCCCGCCACCCTGGACCGGGTCGTGCAGTACGTCCACGCGTACCTGGCCGGCCCGATCACCCTGGACCGGCTCGCCGCACTCGCCGCGCTGAGCCCGTACCACTTCGCCAGGGCGTTCAAGTCGACCACCGGCATGCCGCCGCACCGGTTCGTCACGGCGACCCGATTGGAGACAGCCAAGGCTGCGCTGGTCGGCTCACCGCGCCCGGTCACCGAGGTCGCGCAGGCGGTCGGGTTCGGGAACGTCAGCCACTTCCGCCGGTTGTTCCACCGCGAGTTCGGCCTGCGGCCCGCGCAGCTGCGGCCACCGCACCGCCGGCCACAACCCGGAACTGCGCAACACCGCAAGAATCGACCTTCCCCGAGCGCTCCGGGGTGTGTCACGGTCGCCCGGTGACGCCGCCCAGACCGTTCGCCTTCTTCACCAGGGGCATTCCGCTGGCCGCGACCATGCACCGCGAGCCGGCCGACCTCCTCGAACCCCAGCCGGCGGTGATCGTCACCGGCTCCTGGCTGACCGTCAAGGAACAGATGCCCGACCGGTACGCCGCCGCGCTGGCCAGTCTCGGCTACACCGCGTTCACCTTCGACTTCACCGGGTTCGGCGCCACCGGCGGCGCACCCCGGCAAGTCGAGGCGGCCACCCGCAAGATCGCCGACATCACCGCGGTGGCGCGCGCGGTGCGGTCCCTGTCGTTCGTCCGCCCAGGCGGGCTCGGCCACCTGGCCGTGTGCGCCAGCGCGCAGTACGCACTGCGGGCCATCGCCGAGGGAGCGCCGATCACCTCGTTCGCCAGCGTGGCCGGCTGGTTCCATGACGCCGCCTCGGTCGCACCGTTCTACGGCGGAGCCGAAGGCGTGGCGGCCCGACTGGACCGGGCCCAGCGGGCGCTGCTGACCTACCAGCGCAGCGGCGAGGTGGTCACCGTCCCGGCCTACCGAGCCGGCGACGAGCGGGCCGCGATGTCCCTCGAGATGGACTACTACGCCAACCCCACCCGAGGCGCCGTACCGACCTGGCGCAACGAGATGGCCGAGCTCAGCTGGGCGCACTGGCTGACCTTCGACGGGCTGTCCGCCGCGGCCGAGGTGTCCGCGCCGACGCTGCTGGTGCACAGCGACGACTCCGTGCTGCCGGACAACCTGCGCGAGGTGGCACGCCGGCTGCCCGGGGGCGCCGAGCTGGTCTGGGGCAAGGGCTCGCAGACTGACTTCTACGACCAGGACGAGCAGGTGGCATTCGCCGTCGAGGCGGCCGACCAGCACTTCCGCGCCACCCTGCGGCGCTGAGCCCGGCAACCGCACCACGGGGAGAGATACATGACCGGACACGATGACCCCGCCGCCGTGCTCACCCGCCTGCTGCACGCCATCGACGCACTGCACTGGCCGGGTGTCCGGGATTGCCTGGCCGACCAGGTCGAGACGGACTACACCGAGCTGTTCGGCGGCGAGGTGCAGCGGGTGAGCGGCGACGAGCTGGTCGCCGCCTGGCAGGGCCTGCTGCCCGGGTTCGACGCCACCCAGCACATGACCGGCCCGGTGCTCACCAAGCCCGACGGCGGCGACCTGCTGCTCTCCACGCACGTGCGGGGCTACCACCGCCTGGCCGGCGCCGAGGGCGGCGAGCTGTGGGGGGTGCACGGGCACTACCAGGCTCGGCTGACCCGGCTCGACGGCGACTGGCGGATCAGCGAGCTGGCCCTGCGGCTGTTCTACCAGGAAGGCAACACCGGGCTGCCCGAGCTTGCCGGCAAGCGGGCCGCCAGCTCACCCCGGACGCCCCGACCGGAAATCGCGTAGCGCCTCCGGCGTGTCGACGTCCCGGGGGTCGGCCAGCTCACCGCACTCCACCAGGCGCAGCGCCGGATGGCCGGCCAGGTAGTCGCGGGCGCCGGCATCCCCACGCGCGGCGGCCCGCACGCCGGCCCAGTGCGCCCGACCGAGCAGTACCGGGTGGCCAGGTGCCCCGTGGTAGGCGGCTCTGGCCAACACCGACGGCCCCTCAGCGGCGGCCTCGGCCAGCCGAGCGATCACCGGCGCGCCCACCCCGGGTAGGTCGACCAGGTGTACCAGCGCGGCGTCCACCTCGGGCAGCTCAGCCAGTGCGCGCAGCCCGACCCGCAGCGACGCGCCCATGCCGTCGGCCCAGTCCTCGGCGAGCACCGCGTGTACGTCGGCGGGCACCAGCTCGGCGACCTGGTCAGCGGCCGCGCCGAGCACCACCACCAACGGCACGCACCCGCCATCGCGCAGTACGTCCAGCGCGCGGAGCAGCAAGGGTCGCCCGTCGAACTCGACCAACGCCTTGGGCCGGCCCATCCGGCGGCCGGCACCGGCCGCCAGCAGCAGCCCCGCCGGCGCGGCGACTCTCCTAGGCGACCCCGGCACGCAGGTCAGCGGTTGATTTCGGTGACCGGGTGCTCGTAGGGCACGGACTCCAGGGGGAACTCCAGGTCACCGAACGGGGACAGCGAGCCCTGGGTGGGCGCCGCGAGCTCGCTGACGGGATGGTCACCGTCAGGCAACTCGGGCCAGCTCGGGTCGATATGCTCGGGACGAGCCGCCTTGGCCACCGTCTCCTCCTGGCGTCAGGTTCCACGTGGAACGCGGTCATGCCCCGGGCTCGAGGCACCTCACCTGACCAAGGCTACCGTGGAGCAGATGGCCGGCAATTCCCTGCTCGATTGGCTGCGCGCCAGCGACGACGAGGCGCTTGCCGCCCTGCTGCGCGCGCGCCCCGATCTTGGCGTGCCGCCACCACCCGATCTGACCGTGCTGGCCACCCGGGCCGGCATCCGGGCCTCGGTGAATCGCGCCTGCGAGGACCTCGACACGCTCACCCTGGCCGTGCTCGAGGCGTTCGCGGTGGCCGGCGCGAACAGCGAGCCGGTGACCCGGGAGCACATCGCCGCGCTGTTCGGCGGCCAGGTGCCGGCACGCCGAATGGCCGCCGCGCTGGACGCGCTGCGGGTGCGGGCGCTGATCTGGGGAGAACCGGAGATCCGGCTGCTGCCCGCCGCGCTGGAGGTGGTGTCCCGGTACCCCGGCGGTCTGGGTCGCCCGGCGGCGGCGTTGGCCGATCCGGGTCAACTGGCCAAGCTGCTCGCGGACACCCCGGACGCGGAGCGGCGGGTGCTGCAGGCCTTGGCAGACGGGCCGCCGATCGGTCGCAGCAGGGAACCCGGCGCGTCGGTGGTCCAGCAGCTGATCTCCCGGGGCCTGCTGCTGAGGGTCGACCCGGAGACCGTGGAGCTGCCCAGGCAGGTCGGGCTGGCGCTGCGCGGGCCGGCGCCGCTGGCCCGGCTGGTCGCCGACGAACCCACCCTGGACACCATCAAGCCGGGCGCCGAGCGGGTGGACGCCACCGCCGCCGGCGCCGTGTTGGAGCTGCTGCGCCGGGCCGAGCTACTGATCACCTCCTGGTCCGAGGAACCGCCGCCGGTGCTGCGCTCCGGTGGGCTCGGCGTTCGTGAGCTGCGTAAGGCGGCCCGCGAGCTGGGTATGGAGGTACCCGAGGCCGGGCTGTTGGTCGAGGTTCTGGTCGCCGCCGGGCTGATCTCCGACTCGGAGGGCACCGGTTCGGCCGCCGCCGGTTCGGAGTGGGTGCCCACCACCCAGGTCGACCTGTGGGCCGCCGGCGGGGTCGAACAGCGGTGGATCATCCTGGCCAGGGCGTGGCTGGAGCTACCCCGGCTGCCCGGGCTGATCGGACACCGGGACGACGCGGACCGGATCTTGGCGCCGATGTCCGACGAGTTGCGCCGCCCGCTGGCCCCCCGGGACCGGCGCCGGGTGCTGGACGCCCTGGCCGACCTGCCACCCGGCCAGGGCGCGGCCGGTGTCGACCGGTTGACCAGGGTGCTGGCTTGGCGTGCGCCCCGGCGCGGCGGGCGGCTGCGGGACGAGCTGGTCGAGTGGACGGTGGCCGAGGCGACCCTGCTCGGCGTGGTCGCGCTGGGCGCGCTGTCCGGGCCAGGGCGGGCACTGCTGGCCTCGCCGGACCCGGCCCCGGTGTTGTCCGCGTTGCGCGCCGCACTGCCCGAACCGGTGGACAAGGTGCTGCTGCAGGCCGACCTCACGGCGATCGCCCCCGGGCCGCTGCGCGCCGACGTGGCCGAAGAGATGGCCATGGTGGCGGACGTGGAGTCGGCCGGCGGGGCCACCGTGTACCGGATCACCGAGGGCAGTGTGCTGCGTGCGTTGGACACCGGGCGCGCGCCGGCGGAGCTGCACGAACTGTTCGCCACCCGCTCGGCCACCCCGGTTCCACAGGGCCTGAGCTACCTGATCGACGACGTGGCGCGCCGGCACGGCCGGCTGCGCGCCGGTGCCGCGCGGTCGTTCCTGCGCGCGGACGACCAGGTGCTGCTGGCCGAGGTGCTCGCCCATCCCTCGGCGGACGCCTGGGAGCTGCGCCGGATCGCGCCCACCGTGCTGATCAGTGACCTGCCGCTGGTCACGCTGCTGGACAGCCTGCGGGCAGCCGGGTTCAGCCCGGCCGCCGAGGCCGGCGACGGCAGCGTGCTGGACCTGCGCCCCCG
>DATHIT010001026.1:0-5210 GCA_035489915.1 Pseudonocardia sp.
CCAGGCCAGCTCATTGATCGGAGCTTGAGCTTCCACAGGGCAACATTTGAGGTTCGGCGGCGTTCCGCCACGTTCCGCGGGTTCGGGCCGGCCGCACTAGCCTGGGCGGCGAAGGCGGGTGGTTGGCATGGGGGGCAAGGAGGCGCGACCACGGCAGCGCGCTGCTCAGGCGCTGCTGGCCGTGCTGCTCGCCGGCCTGCTCGCGCTGGCCGGCTGTGCGACGCCGCCCGGTCCGAGCGGTCCGCCACCCACCCCGCCCGCGCCGGTGGACACCCCGGACGGTTACCAGAGCATGCTCAACCAGACCGACGACCAGCTGGCCGCGGCGTTCGCCGTGATCGGCCAGGCGCGGTCGCTGGAGGCGCTCGAGCAGGCCGTGCTGGAGGGGGCCGGGGCGGCCAGCGCCGCCAGCGAGCGGCTCACCACCAGCGGTCCGGTGCCGGTGAGCGTGTCCGGGGACAACGCGGCGCTGGCCGCCGGGCTGCGCCAGTTCGGCCGCGAGCTGGCCTACCTGAGCCAACAGATCAACCTGCGGGCGATCTGCGCCGGCCCGACGGCGCTGACCGCGATCAGCACCGCCCCGGCCATGCCCGACCTGCGCGTGGTCGGAACCCAGCTGGGCACCCCGAGGAGCGATCGGCCGGCCTACCGGTGGGGCCGGGCGCTGCCCCCGGCACAGGACGCCGTGCACAGCCAGCTGCGCACGGGGGCGCTACTGCTCGACCGGCGGGCCGGCGCGGCCGGGGACGGCGTGCTGCAGGTGCGCAACAACGCCACCAAGGACGCGGTGGTGCTGTTGGGCAAAGCGGGCGCGGTGGTGGTGTCGGTGGCCGTCAACGCAGGGCAGTCCGCGCGGCTGGACGGGGTGCCGGACGGCGATTACGACCTGTACTACACGCTCGGGCAGGACTGGGATGCCGGCCTTGCCACGTTCAGCCGGCACTGCGAGTTCCACCGGTTCACCACGCCGACCTCGTTCAGTACCCGCCCGGTGACCGGCGGGTCGGCGTACACCGTGCAGTCCATCGTGCTGACCGGGCAGGACGACTCGCCGGGCGCCGTCGGGCCGGATCCCGCCGCGGCCCCGGGCGGCCGGCCGGACTCCCCCAACCAGGACGGCCCGCCGGCTCCGGGCGGCCAGCTCGGGGCTGGCCCGGGCACCACCGAAGTGGCGCCGGGCGAGCTACCCCGCTGACCGCACCTGGTTCTTGATCCGGGCCAGCATCGCGGCCATGCCGCGCAGCCGCAGCGGGCTGACCGCCTCGCCCAGCCCGAGCGCCAGGTAGAAGTCGTTCGGCACGGCCAGCACCTCCTCGGCCGGCTCGCCGTCCAGCCCGCTGACCATGATGGACGCGAAGCCCCGGGTGGTCGGCGCCTCCGGCGGGGCATCGAAGTACAGGTGCACCGTCCGGTGTTCGTCCGGCGCCACCTCCACCGCCAGGAACAGCGGCGTCTGGCACTCGTGCACCTGCTCCATCGTCTCCCGGTGCCCCGCGTATTTGGCTGGAAGTGCTGGTAACTCTTCGGACAGCTCCAGCAGCAGCTGGAGCCGATCCTTCACGCCGACCCCGGAAAAGTCGTCGACCAGCTCCGCCAGCTTCGGTGGCAGAGCAGCCGGCGCGGTCATTTAACCGAGCCGCGTTCAGTGCCGGTGGCGATCGGGACGCGCACCGAGTTGCCCCACTCGGTCCAGCTGCCGTCGTAGTTACGCACGTTCGGGAAGCCCAGCAGGTGGGTCAGCACGAACCAGGTGTGGCTGGACCGCTCGCCGATCCGGCAGTAGGCGATGACCTCGTCGGACGGCGAAAGCCCCTGCTCCTGCTGGTAGATCGCCTCCAGGTCCGCGCGGGACTTGAAGGTGGCGTCCTCGGCGGCGGCCCGTGCCCACGGCACGCTGGCCGCGCCGGGGATGTGCCCGCCGCGCACCGCGCCCTCCTGCGGGTAGTCCGGCATGTGCAGCAGTTCGCCGGAGTACTCGCCGGGTGAGCGGACGTCCACCAGCGGCTTGCCCAGGTGGGCCAGCACCTCGTCCTTGAACGCCCGGATGGCGCTGTCGTCCCGCTCCACCACCGGGTAGTCCACCGGGGCCGAGGCGGGCACGTCCCTGGTCATCTCCCGGCCGTCGGCCACCCACTTGGCCCGGCCGCCGTCCAGCAGCCGCACGTCCCGGTGCCCGAACAGGCTGAACACCCACAGTGCGTAGGCCGCCCACCAGTTGTTCCGGTCGCCGTAGATCACCACGGTGTCGTCCCGGCCGATGCCCTTCTCCCCGAGCAGCTGGGCGAACCGGGTGCCGTTCACGTAGTCCCTGGTCACCGGGTCGTTGAGCTCGGTGTGCCAGTCCACCTTGACGGAGCCGGGGATGTGGCCGGTGTCGTAGAGCAGCACGTCCTCGTCGGACTCGACCACGGCCAGCCCGGGATCGCCGAGGTGTTCGGCCAGCCACTCGGTGGTGACCAGTCGTTCCGGGTGCGCGTAGGAGGCGAGCTTGGCATGCGCGTCGTTGGGTACTGACATAGAACTCAGGCTAGTCCTGGTCTAGCGCGGGTTCCACAACTCGGTCACCACAATGCCTACCTCGGTGAGCAGCTTCCGGGTGAGCGGCAGGCTGATACCGATCACATTCGAGGCATCTCCCTCGATGCGGTTCACGAACCAGCCGCCCAGCCCGTCCAAGGTGAACCCGCCGGCCACCCGCAGCGGCTCCCCGGAAGCCAGGTAGGCGTCCAGCTCCGCGGCGCTCGGCCGGCCGAAATGCACGGTGGTCACCGCGTGCCCGACGGCGACCTGGCGGACCTCGCCGGCGGCCAGCCGGAGCACCGCGTGCCCGGTGAACAGCTGCCCGGACCGGCCGGCCATGCTCGTCCAGCGGCGCCGCGCGGCGTCCTCGGTGTCCGGCTTGCCGACCAGCTCGCCGTCGACGGACAGCATCGAGTCGCAGCCCAGCACCACCGCATCCGACACCGCCGGTGCCATCCGCTCAGCGACCGCGCCGGCCTTGGCGCTGGCCAGCGCGGTGACCACCTTGGCCGGCGAGGAGCCGCGCAGGGTGGCCAGCACGGCGTCCTCGTCCACCTCGGACACCTCGACCAGCGGATCAAGCCCCGCGCTGCGCAACACCCCGAGCCGCCCCTGCGAAGCCGAAGCCAAGATCACTCGCACAGCTCGGCAGCCTAGTGTCTCGTGTCCAGGAACGGATTGCGCACCGTCAGGTCGCCGAACCGCCGGCCATCCTGGAGATCTTCAGTCAGCAGGGTGTCCGCGCCGGCCAACAGCGCCGCCTCGACGATCAATGCGTCCCAGAAGCTGATGCCGTGGCACTCGTGCAGCATGCTCGCGGACACGATCAGCTGCGGCGTGGTCTCGACGACCGCCCATTCCGCGTAGTCGCCGACGATGGAACGAGCTCGGCTTGGACTCAGCTGAGGGCGGAGTTTGCCGGTGGCGACGTTGTAGAACTCCTGAAGTACCTGCGTGCTGAGCGCGCCCGCGCCGTTCTCCCACAGCTGGACGAGCAGGGCGTCGGCCGCGGCCGACTTCCGCCGCTCGGTCGGGTCGTGTGCATAGACCAAGACATTGGTGTCGACGAAGACGGTCACGAGTTGTAGCGGCTCAGGCGCTCTTCATAGAGCCCGTCACGGGTCCACCGGGGCTCGTCGGATTCTCCTGGCGCCTCCCGCGCGAGGCGGGCGCGCTCCTCCCGGGTCTCCCGCAGCGCACCCAAGGCCGACTCGCGGGCGTGCTGGTATCGCTCGTCAGCGGCGGTCAGCTCCTCGAGCTGTTGCGCGACGAGCCCGCTCACCGAGGTACCGCGACGTGCCGCCAGCACCTTGGCGCGGCGGATCACCTCAGCGTCGAGCTGCACCGTGAGGTTCTGCTTCACCGCCACAGCATACCGCGTGCACCACAGGAATCTACGTGGTCCGGCTCTCTGGCCGGTCGGCTCGTCCGGCGCCGAACCGAACACCACGCTGGCCCCGGCTGTCTCGCCACCAGCGTGGTGTTCAACTCGGGGAGCCAGATCGTGCGGACGGGCGCGGCGTTGGCGAGGCGAGGAGATCGCGGATCCGGCGGACGGTGTCCGCCGCGTCGACCTGGTCGCGGCCCAGCCGCAGCGTCCGCCAGCCGTGGCCGAGCAGTTCGGCGTCCCGCGCCCGGTCCAGCTCGGCGCGCCGGCGGGTGTAATGGCTCGCGCCGTCGTACTCGATGGCCAGCTTGGCTTCCGGATACCCGAGATCCACCCGCGCCACGACGAAGGCGTACTCGTCCCGGACCCGGAACTGCACCTCGGGTGCCGGCAGGCCGCCAAGGACCAGACGCAGGCGCAGGCGAGTCTCCATGGGGCTCTCCGCGCGCGGGTCGGCCAGCGCGACGACCTCGTCCAGCCGTCGGCAGCCCCGGGCGCCCGGTTTGAGCGATCGTCTGACCAGCAGTTCGGCCGGCTCGAACCCGCCTCGGCGGGCCAGAGCGTCCACCGCGACCACGGCCTCGATCAAGGGTAGGCGTCGAGCCAGGTCCCACGCGGTGCGTGGCGCGGAGGTGACCCGACAACCCGCCACTTCGACTACATCGCTCCCACTGGCGGTGCCGTACCGGACGACCAGGCCGCGATGGCGCCGGTACTTCCGGGGCACCAGCACCTCGGCCGGTGCGCCTGGCACGGCGCAGTCCGCTCCCAGCAGCAGCGCGGCGGAGTATCCGGCCAGCAATCCGCCCTGCGCCCGGACCAGCACATACGCCGCCCTCGATCGCCATGCCAGGTCATCCGCGCCCGCCGGCGCGTACACGTCCGGAAAAAGTCGACCGAACCTCGGGCCGGCTAGCTGATTCCAGGTCACCAGGCCGAGCCGGACGGCCTCGGACCCACGAAATGGCTGATCCAACACGTCCGGAAGCCTGACCGAACAAGGGCGCGCGCATGGCCGTTTCGTCGAGTTGAACACCCCACTGGTCCAGACCGTGATCGAACCAGCGAGGCGTTCGGTTCGGCGGCCGGCCTAGCGCGGCAGGGTGGACGCCCGCCAGGCTCCTGGGCCGGGGTGTTGGGGGCGGCGGAGTTGCGCGGCGCGGTCGACCCATGCGCTGCGCCGGGCGCTGGGTGCGTTCTCCGTGGCGGGGGCGCTCGCGGCGGCCGCGAGGACCACGGCGAGCGCGGCCAGCTCGGCGTCGTCCGGCTCGCCGCGCACCACCCGGAACAGCGCGCGCCGCTG
>DATHIT010001027.1:0-2136 GCA_035489915.1 Pseudonocardia sp.
ACGGGCGGCGAGTTCCTCCTCGAGCTGTTCGGCCAGGTCACGGCCCGAGGTGGTGACCACGACGGTGGCCGCCGGGAAGGCCTTGCGGATGTCATCGGTGGGGTCGTAGGCCGGGTCGCCGGACTGTGGGTTCACCGCCATAAGCAGCCCGGCGCCGTCGGGTAGCTCGGGTACCCGGTCCAGCGGGCGGGCGGCGGCCTCGTCCGAGCTGCGCACCGGCCACCAGTGCCGGGTGAGCAGGGCGGAGGTGGCGCCGACCGCCGCGCCGGCCACCACGTCGGAGGTCCAGTGCACCCCGGAGTGGACCCTCGAGTAGGCCACGGCGGCGGCCACCGGGGCCACCACGAGGCCGGCGCGCGGGCTCTCCATCGCCACGGCGGTGGCGAAGGCGGCCGCCGAGGCGGCGTGCCCCGAGGGGAACGAGCTGGACGTCGGCCGATTGCGGAGCCGCCGGTTCTTGGGCAGCCCCCGGTCCGGCGGGCGCCGGCGGGGCAACAGCGGCTTGAGTACCCCATTGGCGGTAATGCTTGCGCCGAGGATGGCTATCAGCCCGCGCAGTGCGGCCCTTCGGGTGACCCCGACCCTGCTGGCCAGCAGGGCGGCGACGACGAACCAGAGCAGACTGTGGTTCGCCGACCTGGTCAAACGCTTGATCACCTGGTCCGCTTCGGTGGGCGGGAGCGCGGCCACCCAGCACTGGACCGCGCGGTCCGACCGGTCCACCATTCTGGCCACGCCGCGAAACCACTCGATCACAGGCTCGACAGTACGGGTCACCGAACGCTTACGCTGTTGCGCATGCACCGGCGGATTTATGGCGTTGAGACCGAGTTCGGGGTCACCTGCACCTTCCACGGCCAGCGTCGGCTGTCCCCGGACGAGGTTGCCCGGTACCTGTTCCGCCGGGTGGTGTCCTGGGGACGGTCGTCGAATGTCTTCCTACGCAACGGCTCCCGGCTGTACCTGGATGTCGGCTCGCACCCGGAGTACGCGACCGCGGAGTGCGACTCGCTGACCCAGTTGGTCGCGCACGACAAGGCGGGCGAGCGGATCCTGGAGGATCTGCTGGTCGACGCCGAGCGGCGGCTGGTGGACGAGGGCATCGGCGGCGACATCTACCTGTTCAAGAACAACACCGACTCGGCCGGCAACTCCTACGGCTGCCACGAGAACTATCTGGTCGCCCGTGCTGGTGAATTTTCCAGGATCGCGGACGTGCTGCTGCCCTTTCTGGTCACCCGCCAGCTCATCTGCGGCGCGGGCAAGGTGCTGCAGACCCCGCGCGGCGCGGTCTACTGCCTGTCCCAGCGCGCCGAGCACATCTGGGAGGGCGTCTCCTCGGCGACCACCCGGTCCCGCCCGATCATCAACACCCGGGACGAGCCGCACGCCGACGCGGAGCGCTACCGCCGGCTGCACGTGATCGTCGGTGACTCGAACATGTCCGAGGTGACCACCCTGCTCAAGGTCGGCTCCGCCACCCTGGTGCTGGACATGATCGAGCACGGCGTGCAGTTCCGGGACTTCACCCTGGACAACCCGATCCGGGCGATCCGGGAGATCAGCCACGACCTGACCGGCCGGCGCCCGGTGCGGCTGGCCGGCGGCCGGGAGGCCAGCGCGTTGGACATCCAGCGCGAGTACTACTCCCGCGCGGTGGAGCACGTGGCCAGCCACGGCCGAGGTGACTCGACCACCGAGCGGGTGCTCGAGCTGTGGGGCCGCACCCTGGACGCGGTGGAGAGCCAGGATCTCGCCAAGATCGACCGGGAGATCGACTGGGCGATCAAGCACCGGTTGGTGGAGCGCTACCGCGAGCGCAACAACATGGAGCTGTCCAACGCCCGGATCGCCCAGCTCGACCTGGCCTACCACGACATCCGCCGGGGCCGGGGCCTGTTCGACCTGCTGCAGCGCAAGGGCATGGTGGACCGGGTCACCGACGACGGCGAGATCGAGGCCGCGAAGGACACCCCGCCGCAGACCACCCGGGCCAAGCTCCGGGGCGACTTCATCGCCGCCGCGCAGGCCGCCGGGCGGGACTTCACGGTGGACTGGGTGCACCTCAAGCTGAACGACCAGGCGCAGCGCACCGTGCTGTGCAAGGACCCGTTCCGCTCGGTGGACGAGCGGGTG
>DATHIT010001028.1:0-4396 GCA_035489915.1 Pseudonocardia sp.
CGGTCGTCGGCGTGCACGCTGACCGAGCCGTCCGCCTTGACCAGCAGTAACCGGGGCGCCATGGGCAGGTGAGCGGTGAGCCGCCCCACGTAGTCCACCTGGCAGCGAGCGATGACAAGTCGCACCGGGCAACGCTATACCGTCGGCGCCATGCGGCAGTTGAGCACCCGGCAGGTCTACGTGAACCCGTGGATGGTGGTACGTGAGGACCACATCCGCCGATCCGACGGCAGCGACGGCATCTACGGCGTGATCGACAAACCGGACTACGCACTGATCGTGCCGGCCGACGGGGACCGGTTGCACCTGGTCGAGCAGTTCCGCTACCCGCTCGGGCTACGCCGCTGGGAGTTTCCGCAAGGTACCGCCCCGGACCGGGCCGATGCCGAACCGCTCGAGCTGGCCAGCCGCGAGCTGCGCGAGGAGACCGGGCTGCGCGCCGCGCGGATGACCCAGATCGGCACGCTGGACGTGGCTCCCGGGATGTCCTCGCAGCGCGGCCGGGTCTTCCTGGCCACCGAGCTCACCGAAGGCGCGCCGGAACGCGAGCTCACCGAGCAGGACATGCGCACCGCCTGGTTCCACCGGGACCAGGTGGTCGAGATGATCCAGCGAGGCGAGATCACCGATGCGCAGAGCATCGCCGCGCTCGGCCTACTACTCCTGCACGAGCAGCGGGAGAACACTTACCGGCAGGAACGCCGATAAGTTTGCGTCGCGCGGCCCGGTCCATGAGACTGGACGCACCGCGACTCGGTGGGCACCGTGCCCGCCCCCAACCCCGGAGGTACCCGGATGGACTTCGCCGAGACCGACGAGCAACGGATGCTGCGGTCCGCCGTCGCGTCGATGGCCGGTAAGTACGGCCACGAGTACCTGTGGGCGAAGGCCAAGGCCGGGGAGAAGACCACCGAGCTGTGGGCGGAGGCCGGCAAGGCGGGTTTCCTCGGTGTGGCCGTGCCGGAGGAGTACGGCGGCGGTGGCGGCGGGATGGTCGACCTGGCCATCGTCACCGAGGAGATCGCGGCGGCCGGCTGCCCGTTGCTGCTGATCGTGGTCTCCCCGGCGATCGCCGCCTCGGTGATCGCCACCTCGGGCACCCAGGAGCAGCGGGAGCGCTGGTTGCCCGGCATCGCCGACGGCACCGTGAAGATCTCCTTCGCGATCACCGAGCCGGACGCCGGGTCGAACTCGCACAACATCACCACCTCGGCGCGCCCCGACCCGGACGGCGGCTGGCGACTGACCGGCAACAAGTACTACATCTCCGGCGTCGACGAGAGCGACGCGACGCTGGTGGTGGCCCGCATGCAGGACAGCAAGGGCACCCTGCGGCCGGCCATGTTCATGGTGCCGACGGACAGCCCCGGCTACACCTACCAGCCCATCGAGATGGCCTTCGTCGCCGCCGAGCGGCAGTTCACCGTGTTCTTCGACGACGTGCACCTACCCGACGAAGCACTGATCGGCGGCGAGGAAGCCGGGCTGAACGCGCTGTTCGCCGGGCTCAACCCGGAGCGGATCACGGTGGCCGCCCAGTCCAACGGGCTGGGCCGCTACGCGCTGGAGAAGGGCGCCGCCTACGCGCGGGACCGCTCGGTGTGGGGCAAGCCGATCGGTGCGCACCAGGCCGTCGCGCACCCGCTGGCCAAGGCGCACATCGAGGTCGAGCTGGCCCGGCTGGCCACCACCCGGGCGGCCTGGCTGTACGACCAGAAAGACCCGGCCGCCGGTGAGGCGGCCAACCTGGCCAAGTACGCCGCCGCCGAGGCCGCGATCAACGCGGTGGACGCCTCGGTGCAGGTGCATGGCGGCAACGGGATGTCCGCCGAGTACGGCATCGGCCCGCTGATCGGCGCGGTGCGCACCACCCGGATCGCCCCGGTCAGCCGGGAGATGATCCTCAACTTCGTTGCCCAGCACACTCTGGGCCTGCCCAAGTCGTACTGAGCCGGCGCCCTTCGGGAAGCCCGCATCCTTCGTGAAATAGAGGTGCCGGGGAGGCGGGGCTCCCGTCCGCCTCCCCGGCACCAGCTCCTCGCCCGCCGAAAATGTTAGTGGTGCCCCGCCGAGGCCCTGACGGCGCGTCGGCTAGCGCCGTCACCGGCAGCCCCTCAAGGCTAACGCAGCGTCACCAAAAACCAGGCCCGGCGGCTCGCGCGGCGTCACTAGCAGCGGCGAGAGACTAACGCAGCGTCACCGGCAGCCGCTCGAGCCGGCGGCTTCCGGGGACCGGCTGCCACACCAGCTCCGACTCCGGCACGGCCAGCGCGAGCCGGGGGAACCGGTCGAACAGCGCGTGCAGCGCCACCTCCGCCTCCTGTCGAGCCAGCGCGGCACCCAGGCAGTAGTGCGCGCCGTGCCCGAAGCCGACGTGCCCCTCACCGCGCCCGACCGGTTGCCGGGTGACGTCGAGGCGGTCCGGATCGGTGTACTGGCGCGGGTCGAAGTTGGCCGCCACCAGGATCGGCGACACCGACTCGCCGGCCTTGATCAGCACGTCCCCCAGCCGCACGTCCTCGGCGGCGTAGCGCAGCCCGGTGAGCAGGGCGGTGCCACAGCAGCGGACCAGCTCGTTCACCGCCGTCGGCCACAGTTCGGGGCGCTCGCCCAGCAGCGCCAGCTGGTCGGGGTGGGCCAGCAGCGCGGCGACGCTGTTCCCGAGCAGGTGCGCGGTGGTCTCGTGCCCGGCCATCACCAGGGTGACCACAAACGTGGTCAGCTCCTCGTCGGAGAGCCGGTCCCCGTCGTCGTGGGCCCGGATCAGCGCGGTGAGCAGGTCGTCCCCCGGCGCGGACCGGCGTACCTCGATCAGCGCCTGGACGCTGGCGACCATTCCATGCAGCGCAGGCGGCATCCGTTTCGGGTCCATGGACACCATCGCCCGGCCCCAGTCCCGCCAAGCGGGCCGGTCCGCCTCGGGAATCCCGACCAGCTCGCAGATCACTGTGATGGGCAGCGGGTAGCAGAACCGTTCGACCAGGTCCACCGGCTCGGACCCGGCGGCGAGCCCGTCCAGCAGGCCCGAGGTGATCTCCTCCACCCGGGGCCGAAGCTCACCGACCCGGCGCACGGTGAACGCGCGGGAGACCAGCTTGCGCAGCCGGGCATGGTCCGGCGGGTCGCTGCTGAGGATGTTCTCCCCGAGGAAGCGGGCGTCCTCCTCGGACAGCCCGAAGGACTCCATCAGCTTCTCGACCGGGTTTGGCACCTGCATCCCGGGCACCGAGGCCGGGTTGTTGACGAACTTGGGGTCGCCGAGCACGGCGTGCACGTCCGCGTAGCGGGTCACCATCCAGGTCAGGCCGGCGCCCATGAACGAGGCACGCAGCACCGGCGCCTGCTCGCGGAGCCGGCCGTAGCCCCGGTAGGGGTCGGCGATCAGCTCTGGCGCCAGCATGTCGGGAAGCTCGGAAAGGTCCCCGGTGGTGGTCGGGGTACCGGTTGTGGACATCGGGTCCTCTCTTCTCGGGGCGTCGGGTCAACGGATCCGGCGCCGCCACTCCTCGTCGATCGCGTCGAGCTGGGATTCGTAGAGCTGGGCGACGGCCTCGGCCAGCTCCGGGGTGGGTTCCGGGCGGTCGGCCGGCTCCAGCGCGGCGACCAGGACGTACTCCTGCAGTTCGGCGCGGGCCGCCGGATCGGTCGGGGCGGACGGCAGCTCGAACCCCTCGAGAAACCAGAACCCGGCGCCGACCGCCTGGAGCAGGTAGTGCTGTTCGGCGAGCGTCCGGTCGGTGCGCAGCAGCCCGGCCTGGCGCAGCAGCTGGAAATGCGACCGGTTGAGCTCCTGGCCCAGCTCCCGCAGCGGCCCGAGGGTGTTGGCGGCCTCCTTGGCCAACCGGCCCAGCAGCTCGGTGTCACCGAAGTAGATCGGCCGCGCCACCGGGTCAGCCAGCAGTGCGACGAACAGTGAGCGGGTCATCCGGCCGGGCAGCACCTCGAGCGGGTCCGCACGCATCCGCTCGACGATGCCGCCGACGACGCTGCGGTAGCCGCGCAGCAGCACCGTCAGGAACAGCGCTTCCTTGTTGGGGAAGTGCAGGTAGACGGTGCCCTTGCCGATGCCGGCCAGGTCCGCCACGTCCTCGATGGTGACCCGTCGGTAGCCCCAGCGGACCAGCAGCTCACCGGCCGCGTCCAGCACCCGGTCCAGCCGCTCGTCCGACTCGGCCGGAACTTCCGACCCGTCCTCTGACTTGATGACTGGATTTGCATTTTCAGTCACACAGTCACGGTAGACCCGGTGTCAATGACTTTGCCCACCGGCCAGGCGGGACTACCGTCGGGGCATGGCCGACTACGAGTACCTGCTGGTCAAGCAGGACGGCGACACCGTCCGGATCACCATGAACCGCCCGGAGCGGCGTAACTCACTGTCCTCGGCGCACCTGGC
>DATHIT010001029.1:0-2021 GCA_035489915.1 Pseudonocardia sp.
GTCATATAAAAACCTTGTGGATCCTGCATTTGCGTCAGTCTGGTGCTGGCGCTGCATACAATCAAGACGATTGACGGCTGCGCGTTAATCGTCCGGGCGGGAAGCCCGCCCGTCGCTCCGCGGAGATTCGTCCGTAGTTCCACCAGCCGCCGGATTGCTTCGGCCAGATTCGTTGCTTAGCTGTGCCGATGCGGTGGTCCTGGCTGGATGCGGCCGACCGGCGGGTCGGCGACGCGTTGGAGCGCGTCCTGATGGCACACCACGCCCGCAGGCTGCGCCGGCTCGGCTGGGGTGAGGTGCTCGAGTCGGACCGCGCGGGGGACCGATACGCCGCCGGCCGACCACCGTCGGAAGGGAATGAGGTCGAAGTCCTGGTGGACGGCACCCAGGCGATCCCGGCGATGGTCGAGGCGATCACCAATGCTCGATCGCACGTGTACATCGCGGCCTGGCACGCGTCGGCCGACTTCGAGGTCGTGCGCGAGCCCGGCCCCACGACGTTGCGCGAGTTGCTCTCCGAGGCAGCCCAGCGGGTGCCAGTGCGGGTGCTGATGTGGGCCGGCCCGCCGGTGCCGCTGTTCGAGCCGACCCGGCGCCGGGCCAAGAAGGCCTGTGACGGGCTCAGCGCCGGGACCGGAGTGCGTTGTGTTCTCGACTCACGGGGGCGCTCGATGCACTGCCACCACGAGAAGCTGCTGGTCGTCGACGACGAGGTGGCCTTTGTCGGGGGCATTGACTTCACCGCGCTCGAGGGGGACCGGCACGACAGCAACGACCATCCGCCCGACCGGGAATTGGGCTGGCACGACCTGGCCGTGCGGCTGCGTGGGCCGGTCGTCGCGGATGTCGCCCAGCACTTCCGGCAGCGCTGGGTGGAGGTTGCCCGGGAGCCCCTGCCCGAGCCCGAGCCTCCGCCGGCGGTCGGGCGCGTCACCGCGCAGCTGGTGCGAACCGTGCCGGAACGCACCTACAAGTTCGCCCCGCGCGGGGAGTTCTCCATCCTGGATGCCTACCTGCGGGCGCTGCGCTCGACCCGCTCGTTGATCTACCTGGAGAACCAGTTCCTCTGGTCACCGGAGATCACCGAGGTGCTGGTCGACAAGCTTCGTCACCCGCCGACCGACCGGTTCCGGCTGGTCCTGCTGCTGCCGAGGCGGCCGACCAACGGCGCGGACACCACCCGTGGCCAGCTCGGTCGGCTGATCGCCGCGGACGGCGGTGCCAGTCGGCTGGTGGCCGCGACGATCAACGCGCACGGCCCAGGCACCTCCGTCCCGGTGTACGTGCACGCCAAGGTCGCCGTGGTGGACGACGAGTGGCTGACGATCGGCTCGGCGAACCTCAACGAGCACTCCATGTTCAACGACACCGAGGTCAACGTGGTGGTCGGCGACCCGGATCTGGCCCGCGCGACGCGGCTGCGGCTGTGGTCGGAGCACCTGCAGCGGCCCGAGTCCGAGCTGGTCGGCGACCCGGCGGACCTGGTGGACAACCTGTGGCGGCCGCTGGCCGAGGAGCAGTCCGAGCGGGAGCGGGCCGGCCTGCCACCGACCCACCGGCTGAGCCTGCTGCCGGGCGTCTCCCGGCGCACCGCGCGGCTCGGCGGCCCACTGCGCGGCCTGCTCGTGGACGGCTGAACGGCCCGCTGGTTCAGGCCGTGTCCCGCGGATCATCCAGCCGGCTGCCGCTATCCGGGCCCCTGGTTGGGGCACGGGTCGAGGCGGTCCAGGATCCCGTCGATTCCGGCCTTGATGTGCTCGAGGGAGAGCCGCAGCTCGCGACGCTGATAGATGAACAGGCCGGCCCCGACCATGGCCATCAGCGCATCCACCAGGTACTCCGGGTCGACGCCGAGGTCGGCTTCACGCAGCAGCCGCTGCAGGTGCGCCCGGTGGGTGCGGTACGCGGGGACGTTGTAGCGCGCGGTGGGTGCGCGTGTTTCGGCGAGCGCCGCCAGGTCGGCGTGCCGCTCGAGCTGGTCAAGGAGGCCATGGAGGAACGCTCGGGCCCGCCGCATCGGT
>DATHIT010001030.1:0-16544 GCA_035489915.1 Pseudonocardia sp.
GGGTCCACCACCGTCGGCCTGCTGACCACCACCGCGGCGCAACCGGCCCGGCTGTCCCGGGTGCTCACCACCTCGGCGCTCAACGTGCGCCCGGACGGCGGTGGCCGGCTGCTGCTGCAGGCACTGGACCTCGACCAGCACGCCGACCCGGGCCAGCCACCCGGCCCCGGCGACCCGCTGGCCGGTGAGGTCGTGCGCCGGCTGCCCGAGGTGCTCGGCGGCACCGAAGGCACCGTGGCGGAGCGGGTGCGGGTCGGGCGGCGCGCGATGCCCGCCGACGGGCGCACCGTCGCCGGGTTCGCCGACCGGGACGGCCGGTTCTACGTGCTGGCCACGCACAGCGGCATCACGCTCGCACCGCTGCTCGCCGAACTGGCCACCCAGGAGCTGTACGGCACGGACGCCGCCATGCTCCGCGACTTCCGGCCGGACCGGTTCGCCCCCGGGACTCCCTTCGAGGCACTCCAGCCCGCGCGCCGGCCCGGCGAGCAGTAGGTCGTGAGTGGCGATGGTCGCTATAGCGACCATCGCCACTCACGACCCCTGGTGGGCGTCTCCTAGGGTGGTCTGGTGTCGCATCCCGAACAGGCCGAGGGAGAAGAGTTCGAGCCCGACTACCGATTCACCCTGGCCAACGAGCGAACGTTCCTGGCCTGGATCCGGACGTCGCTGGCGTTGCTCGCGGCGGCGGTCGCGGTGGTACAGCTGGTGCCGGAGTTCTCCATTCCAGGGGCGCGGCACATCCTCGGCGGGCTGCTGTCGCTGATGAGCCTGCTCGCGGCGGCGACCGGGCTGCGCAGGTGGCAGCAGGTCGACTTTGCGATCCGCCGAGGGCTGCCGCTGCCCAAGTTGCGCGGTCCGCGAATCCTGACCGCTGGCCTGCTCCTCGTCGGGCTCTTCGCGCTGGCCCTGGTGGTCACCAACCTGGCTGCCTGATGACCGCTCGGCGGTCACCCGACGACGGACTCCAGCCGGAGCGCACGGCGCTGGCGTGGAGCCGAACCTCCCAGGCCGTCCTGGCCAACGGGGCGCTGCTCCTGCTCCGAGACACCGCGCACTACGGCGGTCCGCTGCGATTTCTGCCCGCGGCCGCCGCGATGGTCATCGCGGGGGCCACCTACCTGATCGGACGACGCCGCCTCGCCGTGCTCAACCGGCGCCCGCTGCCCGCCCGCCTCGCGCCTCGCCGCCAGGTCACCACCATCGGCTGGGCAGTCATCGCGCTCATCGTGGTGACCTCCGTGCTGCTCACGCTCTGAGCCACTGGCTAGAGGATGAAGAGCATCTCCTGGTACGTCGGAAGCGGCCAGAGATCGTCGGCGACAACCCCTTCGAGCAGGTCCGCGGCCAATCGCACCGCGGCCATCGCCGGCAGCAGGGCGTCGCGGGCATGCTCGGCCTCCGCGAGCGGGCTCTCGCCCGCGTCCGCCGCGAGGCCGGCTTTGAGCTCGGCGAGCGCTGCCCGCAGATCGGTGAGCGGGCCGGTGACCTCGGCCAGCGTCGAGACGTCGGCCTCGACGCCGGCTGCCTTGAGTGCGCCGAGGTTGCCCGCCAGCTCTGTCTGGTAGCGAACCGCGGCCGGCAGGATCAGGGTTGAGCCGATCTCGAGGGTCAGCCGGGCTTCGACCTCGATGGTGAGTGCGTACTGCTCCAGGCCGATCTCGTACCGGCTGTGCATCTCGCGGTGGTTGAAGACCTTGTACTTCTCGAACAGTTCCATCGCCGGCTCGCTGATGAGCTCGGGCAGGGCGTCCAGCGTGGTGCGCAGGTTCGGCAGGCCGCGCTCCGCCGCTTCGAGCTGCCACTTCTCGGAGTAGCCGTCACCGTTGAACACGACCGCGCCGTGGGTCGTGATGATCTCGGTGAGCAGGTTCTGCACCGCGGTGTCGAAGTCGGTGCCCGCCGCCACCGCGGTTTCCAGCTCGGTGGCGCAGTGGTCGAGCGCCTCGGCCATGATGGTGTTGATCATGACCATCGGGCCGGCGACGGTCTGCATGGAGCCCGGCGCGCGGAACTCGAACCGGTTGCCGGTGAACGCGAAGGGGCTGGTCCGGTTGCGGTCGCCCGGGTCGGTGGGCAGCACGGGCAGCGTGTCGACCCCGATGTGCATCACGCCCTTGCCCTTGGACGAGGTCGCCGCGCCCTTGGCGATCTGCTCGAAGACATCGGCGAGCTGGTCGCCGAGGAAGATCGAGATAATCGCCGGCGGGGCCTCGTTGGCGCCGAGGCGGTGATCGTTGGTCGCGGACGCCACCGACGCCCGGAGCAGGCCCGCGTACTTGTGCACCGCCCGGATGACCGCCGCGCAGAACACCAGGAACTGCGCATTGTCGTGCGGGGTGTCGCCAGGGACGAGCAGGCTGCCCAGATCGGCGTTCCCGAGTGAGAAGTTGACGTGTTTACCCGAGCCGTTGACGCCGTCGAACGGCTTCTCGTGGAACAGGCACTCCATCCCGTGTTTCTTGGCGATCGTCTTGAAGGTCGTCATCAGCAGCTGCTGGTGGTCGGACGCGACGTTGCCGCGCTCGAACATCGGCGCTACCTCGAACTGCCCGGGCGCGACCTCGTTGTGCCGGGTCTTGGCGGGAATGCCCAGCTTGAACAGCTCACGCTCGGTGTCCATCATGAATCCGAGCACCCGCTCGGGGATGGCGCCGAAGTAGTGGTCGTCGAATTCCTGGCCCTTGGGGGGCTTTGCGCCGAACAGGGTGCGCCCGGCGTTCAGCAGGTCCGGGCGGGCGAGGAAGAAGTGCCGGTCGATCAGGAAGTACTCCTGCTCGGGACCGCAGAACGACACGATGTTTCCGGCGTCCTCGTGCCCGAACAGCTTCAGAATCCGTCCGGCGTGTGCGCCCATCGCCTGCTGTGAACGCAACAGCGGGGTCTTGTGGTCGAGTGCCTCGCCGGTCATGGAGACGAAGACGGTGGGGATGCACAGCGTGTGGCCGTTCGGGTTCTCCAGCACGTAAGCCGGGCTTGTCACGTCCCAACCGGTGTAGCCGCGGGCCTCGAACGTGTTGCGCAGTCCGCCGTTCGGGAAGCTGGACGCGTCCGGCTCACCCTGGATGAGCGTCTTGCCGGCGAACTCGGCCAGCGCGGAACCGTCGGACACCGGCTCGAGGAAGCTGTCGTGCTTTTCCGCGGTCAGACCGGTCAGCGGGTAGAAAACGTGCGCGTAGTGGGTCGCGCCCTTCTCCAGCGCCCAGTCCTTCATCGCCGAGGCCACGGCGTCGGCAACGATGGGATTGAGCGGCGCTCCGTGCTCGATGGTGGCGATGACCGACTTGTAGACCGATTTCGGCAGGCGCCTCTGCATCACGTCCTTGCTGAAGACGTTCTCGCCGAAAATCTCGCCGGGTGCCTCCGTGTCGGTGAAGCTGACAGCGGGCGGCAGGTAGGCCTCAACGCCCTTGATCGCCTGCAAACGGACCGCGTTTCCGCTCATTTGTGTGCCCCTTGCCCAGGCGTTGCGCTCCGCAGCTGTTCGAGGAGCCCGAATCGCTGAACCTACGGAGCTGCTATATCCGCGGCGTTTCGGTCCTGTGACCTCCGCGTACCCGGTCAGGACTCTTCCCTGAAGGCGAACTGCTGAATGGCCCTGGCCGCGGCGCCCCTGGCCCAGTGGCTCCGGTCGATCGTGCGGATCACCAGGGGCACCGGCTGGGCGAGGGCGTGGCGGTGCTCATCGAAGGTGCGCTCGACCAGATCCCGGTTGTCCAGCGCCAATCCGGCCGCCTCGCCGGTGATCACGATGGTGCGCGGCAGCGCGATGTTGGCGATCAGCGCGAGCATCCGGCCGAGCGCGGCGGCGCCGTCCTGGAAGACCCGGCTCGCCACCGGGTCGCCGTCCCGGGCCAGCGCGAGCCCGTCGTCGAACGAGGTGCGGCGGCCCCGGCCCTGGGAGAGCGCGGACTCCACGCAGCCGAGCGACAGCATCGCCCTGGCGCACCCGCGGTGTCCCTGTTGGCAGAGCTGTCCGCTGTCGGACACCGGCACATGGCTGATCAGGCCCAGTCCGGAGTCGGGGCCGTCGATGCGCTGATCCCCCGCGACAATGCCCAGCCCGATTCCGGCACCCAGGGAAACCACGGCGAACTGATCGTGATCTTTGCCAACGCCGAACCAGTGCTCTGCCTGGGTGAGCCCGGTCAGGTCGTTGTCAACCTGGACGCTGATCCCGGTGGCGCGCTCGAGTTCCGGGCCCAGCGCGACGCCGTGCCAGCCCAGGAACGGCGCGCGGCGGACGATGCCAGGCGGGTCAACCTGGCCGGCAAGACAGACGCCCAGGCCTCGCGCCGCGTCATGGCCGACACGCAGAGCGTCAACCTGGTCGCTGATGACCGCGGTCACCTCTGCCACGGTGTGTCCGGATATCCGCGTCTCGACGGTGTTGATGATCTCGGCGCGCAGGTTCGTCAGACAGCTGGTGACCGCGGCTTCGCCGAGCCAGGTGCCGACGAACAGGCCGAGGCTGGGCACCACCTCGAGGGGCCGGCCAGGACGGCCGGCTCCGGCGGCTGGGGTGGGGCGGGGCTGGGGGGCTTCGGCGAGCAGGCCGCGTTCGAGCAACACGGTCGAGACCTGGCTCAGCCGGGCGTTGGTCATCCGCAGCCGGCGGGCGATGTCGCTGCGGGTCAGCGGGCCGTGGCGGAGCACCTCTTCGAGGACCAACCGGTGCGCGTCGACCACTGGGACCCTGGCGCGAGCGACCATGCGCGGCAGCCTTTCGCGGGCTCGTCGTCGAGGAGCCGACGGATTGGCACGATTAACTTGCGGTACTTAAGAAAATACCATACCGTCAAGCGGCAGAAGCGACGATATTCGGCTCAGATCGAGATCAATATTTGCGTTACGCAAGTTAATCCAGAGCATCCGCCGCCTCAGCCGCGGTGTCATCGTCATCGGGGACGACATGCCACTCTCCCTCAGCCGGGCCACGCCGGTGGCCGCGCTCATCGCCGTGCTCGTGGTGCTCACCAGCTGTTCGGCCCCGCCGGAAGCGGGCCGGGCGGACGGGCCAGCGGCGTTCACCGAGTTCGGCCCCATCACCCTGGCCTCGGGCAAGGAGCCGATGATCACCGCGCGGGTGGCGCAATGGAATCAGCAACACCCCGACGAGCACGTCACGCTGATCGAACTTCCCCGTGGGTCGGACAATCAACGCCAGCAAATGATCCAGAACGCCAACACCAAGTCGGACGCGTTCACCGTGCTCAACATGGATTGCGTCTGGACCGCCGAATTCGCCGCCCACCGCTGGGTCCAGGAACTGCCGGAGGGATCTTTCCCGCTCCGCGACATGATCCGGCAAACCGTGGACATGGGTCGCTACCGAGAGCGGCTCTACGCAGTCCCCTGGTCGTCTGATGGTGGACTCCTGTACTACCGAACCGATCTGCTCACCGCCGCCGGCATCCGCACGCCGCCCACCACCTACGCCGAGCTGAAGCGGCAATGCGACACCGTGCTCGCACTTCCCGATGCCAAGGGAGTCGCGTGCTACGCCGGGCAGTTCGACGAGTACGAGGGCCTCACGGTCAACGCGACAGAGTTCATCAATGCCGCGGGAGGCCGCGTCATCGACCGATCCGGCGTACCGACCACCGATACACCCGAGGCCAGGACCGGTCTGGACCTCCTCGTCGACTGGTACGCCGATGGCACCATTCCGCGCAACGCCATCACCTTCAAGGAAGAGCAGGGCCGCCAAGCCTTCGTCGCCGGCAAACTGCTGTTCCACCGGAACTGGGCGTACCTCTACAACACGGCCAGCACGCCCAGCCGCACCAATGTCGTGATCGGCAAATTCGCCGTCGCTCCGCTACCCGGATTTACCGGACCGGGTACCTCGACACTCGGTGGCCATAACCTTGGCATCTCAACCTTCGGCAAGAACAAGGGCACTGCCCTCAGGTTCATTCAGTGGTTCACCTCCGAGGACATCCAGCGCCGGAATCTGGCCGACGCGGCTGAGGCACCCACCTATGCGGCCCTGTACGGCGAGCCGGAGCTCGTGCGCAGATACCCGTATCTGCCGGCGCTCGAGCAGTCGATTCAACAGGCTATTCCCCGCCCCAGCACCGTGCGATACCCGGACGTGACGGCCGCGATTCAGAGTCGCGTTTATGCCGCCATGACCGGTGCGACCACGTCGGAGGACGCCCTCGCCGGCCTGCAGAAGGACCTCACCCACATCCTGGAGAACTGACCGGTTCGCCCAGCCTCGAGCGTCCAGCCAAGGAGAACCCGATGGCCACCGCGGCCGCGCCGCCCCGTCCGACCATTACCGGCCGGAACCCCCGCGAGAGGGAAACGGCGACTCGCCCGCATTCCGGGCAGGGCCGCCTCGCCGTGCTGCTCGTCTCACCGACGGTCCTGGTTCTGCTTCTGGTCGTCGGGTTCCCACTGGTCGAGGCGTTTCGCCAGTCGCTCTACGGGGCGCCGGGCATCGACCCGGTGACCGGGTTCGTCAACGACGCCGAACCATTTGTCGGCCTGCGCAACTTCACCGACATCTTCACCGATCAGGGCGAGCGGTTCTGGAACGCAATCGGGAACACCACATTTTTCGGCGTCGCCACCATCGTGCCCGAGGTCGTCATCGGCATGGTGATGGCGCTGCTGATGGCCCGGGCACTGCGCGGGCGCGGGCTCATCCGATCCGCCATCCTGATTCCGTGGGCGATTCCCACCGCGATCTCCGGCCTGCTGTGGAGCTGGATCTTCAATGTCGACGGGGTCGCCAACAGGATTTTCGGCACCTCGGTCCTCTGGGCGACCGAGGGGTTTCAGGCCAAGGCAGCGATCATCATCGCCGAGGTGTGGAAGACCGCGCCATTCGTGGGGCTGCTCACCCTTGCCGGGCTGCTCATCATTCCCGAGGAACTGTACGAGGCCGCCCGTATCGACGGAGCCAGCGCCTGGCAGAGGTTCGTCAACATCACATTGCCGCTGGTCAAGCCCTCGCTGACGGTGGCGGTGCTGTTCCGGTTGCTCGACGCACTGCGGATGTTCGACCTGCCCTACATTCTGATCGGGCCCCGCAAGTCTTCGGTCGAGACACTGTCGATGCTCGCGCAGAACGAGGCGTACAACGTGCGCTACGGGGCCGCCGCCGCATACGCGATCATACTGTTCGGCTACGTCTCGGTGATCGCCTTTGTATTCGTCAAGGTGCTCGGCGCCAATATCATCGACAGCAAGGGGTAATCTGGTGACTATTCTTCAGCGGATCACCCGTAGCCGGCTCGGCGTCTACCTGGGTGTCGCCACTGTCATCGCCTACTGCCTCGCACCCTTCTATTGGATGCTCGTCTCGAGCCTGCGTCGGACCGCCGACATCTTCTCGATGTCACCCATTCCGTCACCTCTGTCATTCGAGAACTACGCCGCGGTGTTCGACCCCAACCTAGGATTCGGGAGGGCGCTACTCAACAGCACCATCGTGGCCGGTACGACCACAATCCTTGCGTTGGTCATCGGGACCACCACGGCCTACGCCCTGGCTCGGCTCCAGTTTCGATTTAAGCAGCTGCTGCTGACCGCAATTATCGCCACCGCGATGTTCCCGACGGTGACGCTGGCGGTACCGCTACTCAAACTCTTCACCATGATCGGCTGGATCAACACCTATGAAGGGCTCATACTTCCGACGCTGTCCTTTGCGCTGCCGTTGGCCGTGTGGAATCTGACGTCGTTCTTCCAACAGATGCCGCGCGACCTGGAGAACGCGGCGATGATCGACGGCTGCACTCGGGGACGGGCGTTTCGGCTGGTCATCCTGCCCATCGCGGCCCCGGGTGTGCTCACCACGGCCATCCTCACGTTCTTCGGTGCGTGGAACGAGTTCCTGGTCGCGGTCACCTTCGCCAATCGCCCCGACATGCAGACCGCCACCGCGGCGACCTCGAAATTCACCGGAGCCACCCAGTTCGACACCCCTTTCGGCACTCAGATGGCCGCCGGGGTGATCGTGACCATACCACTGATAGGACTCGTACTGTTCTTCCAACGACGCATTGTTGCGGGGCTCGCCGCCGGCGCCGAGAAATAGTCCCATTCATTCTGCCAAAGGAATCCTCCCTCCATGAACGACCGTGTCACAGGTGCGATCCACACGCCATCGCCGACCGCGTCCACCGATGTGCCCTGGTGGAAACGAGCGGTGGCGTACCAGATCTACCCACGAAGTTTCCAGGATTCCAACGGTGACGGCATCGGCGATCTGCGGGGTGTCATTGACCGGCTGGACTATCTGAAGTGGCTCGGCGTCGACGTCATCTGGCTGTCGCCCATTTATCCCTCGCCGCAGACCGATGGTGGTTATGACGTCAGCGACTACCGCGATATCGATCCGCTCTTCGGCTCACTCCAGGATTTCCAGGAACTGCTCACCGCCGTCCATGAACGAGGCATGCGGCTGCTGATGGACATCGTGGTGAACCACACCTCCGACGAACACCCGTGGTTCCTCGATTCGAAGTCGTCGGTCGACAGCCCTCGGCGGGACTGGTACTGGTGGCGCACCTCCCCGACGGAGGGGACACCTCCCAACAACTGGGAATCGCGGTTCTCCGGCCCGGTGTGGGAGTTCGACAATTCCTCCGGCCAGTACTACCTGCACCTCTTCGCAAGGACCCAACCCGACCTGAACTGGGAGAACGCCCAGGTACGGGAAGCGGTCTACGACATGATGCGGTGGTGGCTGGACCTCGGCGTCGACGGTTTCCGAATGGACGTCATCAACTTCATCTCCAAGGTCGTGGAGCTGCCCGACGGCGCACCGATGGAGGGCACGCCATACGGCGACGGCAGGCCGTACTACTCGAATGGACCTCGGCTGCACGAGTTCCTCCAAGAAATGCACCACGAGGTGGTGGCCGACCGGGACGCGGTATTGTTGATCGTCGGCGAGACCCCGCAGAACACGACCGCCGACGCCCGCCAGATGACCGATCCGGCCGCGCACGAGCTCGACATGGTGTTCCAGTTCGAACACATCACCATCGACCACGGCCAGGACAAATGGGACCCCCAGCCATTGCGGCTGAGCCGACTGAAACGCTCGCTCGGGTTATGGCAGGAAGCCCTCGCCGACACCGGCTGGAACAGCCTCTACTGGGAAAACCACGATCAGCCTCGGATCGTGTCGCGCTGGGGTGACGACGGCGCGCACCGGGAGGTCTCGGCCAAGGCGTTCGGCACCGTGCTGCACATGCACCGCGGTACGCCCTACGTGTACCAGGGCGAGGAAATTGGCATGACCAACGCCGAGCTGACCACCATCGACGACTTCACCGATATCCAGTCACGCAATCACTACAGCGAGGCAGTCGAGCAGCTCGGCGCCGACCCGGAGAAAACGCTCAAGTCGATGCGGTTGCTCGCCCGCGACAACGGCCGCACGCCGATGCAGTGGAGTTCCGCTGCCAACGCCGGATTCAGCGCCGGGGCGCCGTGGATGGCGGTCAACGCCAACTACCCGCGGATCAACGTCGACGACCAGCGGGCAGATCGGAACTCGGTGCTCGCGCACTACCGGGAACTGATCCGCTTGCGTCACAGGTCCGACCTGGTCGCGCTGGGCAGTTGCCGGCTCACCCACCTCGACCACGAACAGCTATACGTCATCGAGCGTGCGTACCAGGATGACCAGGCGCTGACCATCGCCAACCTGTCGGCGGACCCGGTCGACCTGCCCGAGGATCTGCGGCGGCGGACCGAACTGACCCTGGTGTTGTCGAACTACTCGGACTCCCCGGACAGCCCGGCCGGGATAGCGGCGCTGCGCCCCTGGGAGGCCCTGGTCTTCATGTCCCCCCACGCGCCCTAGCCCCCGACCCCGCCACCCCAGCAAGCCACTTGTCGTGTCCTTTTCCAACGACAAGTGCCACTTGTCGTGTCTAGTTCCAACGACAAGTGGCCAGGGCGGCGGCCGCGCGGGTGCTGCGGGTGGCCCAGCGCCACCCATTGTGCAACCGTCATATGAGTGGCTCACTCACATTCGCCCGGGCACCATTCCCACGGCCACGCACACTTCTGCGGTATCGACCACCACAGTGGCGAGTACACCGCCGAGCAGCGGGCCGACCTGGATCTGGTGCTGGCGTTCAACCGGCGGCTGGCGGCGGCGATCGAGGCGTGCCGGGACGTCTCCGGGGTGGAGAAGGTGCTCGACCCGGACCCGCTGCGGTACATGTGGGTGGACGAGGGCGTCGGGCGGCTGGGTGAGTTCCTCCGCCGGGCAGACGAGGCCCTCGCCGCCGCCACGACGCTGCCCGGCCAGCGGCGGGTGCCCGGGCAGAACGTGTCCAGCGGCGCGGCCGCCGCCCGCCCGGCGGTGGCCGCCTCCCCGACCGGCGACCTGGTGTGGACCTGGGTCCAGTGGCGCAAGGATGTGGGCGAGACGGTGCTGGCCTCGCTGGCCGGCCCCGACGGACAGCCCGGGCCGCCGGCGGTGCTGTCCGGTACGCCGACGGACTGCTTCCGGCCCACGGCGGCCTTCGACCGGGCCGGCCGGGCCTGGGTGTGCTTCGGCCGGGCGGAGCCGGACGGCGTGCGGGTGTGGGCGTGCCGGCACGAGGGCGGCCGATGGAGCGCGCCCGAGGTGGTGAGCACGACCGGTCACCCGTCGTTCAACCAGGAGGTGCTCGCGCACGCCGACGGATCGGTGGAGGTGTGCTGGCAGGGTCACCTGGGGGGCCGCTTCGGGATCTACTCCCGACGCTGGGCGGATGGGCGCTGGCAGCCCGAGGTGCTGGTCAGCGACGAGTCGTCGGCCAACGTGTGGGACCCGGCGCTGGCCGCGACGCCCACCGGCGGCACGGTGTACGGCTGGAGCGAGTACCACCAGGGCACCTACCGGGTGGTGGTGCGCCACCGCGACCCCGACGGTGTGCTGGCCGAGCCGAGGCCGGTGAGCTCCGGGACGGACTACGCGCTGCACCCGAGCGTCGCGGTGACCTCCGACGGTGGCGTCTGGTGCGCCTTCGACGTGATCACCGTGCACGGCCACGGCGGGTCAGGTCCGACCCGGCTGCGCGCCGCCGAGACGCTCAGCGGCACCCCTGAGCCGACCGGTATGCGCGCTCCAGGGGAGTTCATCCCACCGGAACTGCTGCCCGACATCGAGGCGTCGATGCGCGTGGTCAGGGTCGACACAGATTCCGTCCGGGAGCCGCTGGGTGAGCTCGCGCCTCGGCTGGACACCACCCCGTGCGGGCTGCCGAAGCTGGTCGCCACCGGGTCCGGCCTGGTGCTGGCCTACCGCTACCACCGCAGGCTGCCGCTGATGACCTACTACTGGGAGGTCGCCAGCCAGACCCTGGGCCCGGACGGCTGGTCACCGCCGACCACCTACGCCGGCAGCGACAGCACGCTGGAGGAGCCCGGCCTGGCCGCGCTCGGCGACCGGGCCGTGCTCACCTGGCAGGTGGACGGCCGGTTGCAACGCGGGCTGGAGTGGACCGAGGGGTTCGGCGGGCGGGAATGCCCGTTCCTGCTGGAGCACCAGGGCGAGGTGATCTGGCACAGCGTGCACGGCACCGGCGCGATCCGGCACGCCGAGGTGCCCGCTGAGCCCGGTCCGCCCCAGGCCCCGCGCCGGCTGAGCGTGGTGAGCAGTGACCGGCGTCGGGAGGCCCGCACCTGGCTGAGTGCCGAGCGGGACCGGTACCGCACCCGCTGCGGGGACCGGGAGTACCAGCTGTACTGGGGTGACCTGCACCGGCACTCGCTGGTCAGCCGCTGCACGTCCGGCGACGAGCCGTCCCTGGAGGACTTCTACCGCTACTCCTGGGACGTCTGCGAGTACGACTTCTGGGCGGTCACCGACCACGCCGAGAACAGCAGCGACTACCAGTGGTGGAGCATCCAGAAGATGGCGGACCTGTTCCGCATCGACGGCCGGTTCATCCCGCTGTACGGCTTCGAGTGGACCGGGATGAGCGGCCACCAGAACGTCATCTTCGGCGACGTCGCCCGCGGCGCACCGATCTACTCCTCCTACGCCCAGCCGTCCTCCACCCCGGCCCGGCTGTGGGAGCTGCTGGACCGGCACCCCGACTACCCGGCGATCACCATCCCGCACCACCCCGGGTCGGCCATGGTGCCGTTCGACTGGGACTACTACGACCCGCGCTACCTGCGGCTGGCCGAGGTGTTCCAGGCCTGCCGGGGCAACTACGAGGACGACAACTGCTACCGCCAGTACTCCGACGGCACGCTGCCCGGCACCTTCGTCGCCGACGGCCTGCGGCGCGGCTACCGGTACGGGTTGATCGCCTCCTCCGACCACGGGCACGGGGCCAGCTACGTGGGCGCCTACGCGGAGAGCCTGGACCGGGCCGCCGTGTTCGACGCCCTGCAGCAGCGGCGGGTGTTCGGCGCGTCCACCAGGGGCATCGTGCTCGACTTCCGGGTGCAGACCGCCGACGGCACGGCGTTCATGGGCGCCGAGATCACCACCGCCGCCGGCCCGGTCGAGGTGGCCGGGTACGTCCGCGGCTACACCGACCTGGCCAGGGTCGACGTGATCCGCAATGGCGAGACGGTGCACTCGGTGCTGCCGGTACCGGACCTGCCCGGCGGCTGGCTGAGCGTGCCGCTGCGGCTGGAGTGGGGCCGCGGCCACGCCACGGTGGCCTGGGACGGCACGCTGCGCATCGACGGCGGTCGAGTGTTGGCCACGCCGTTCTGGAGTCCGGAGGTCACCGCCGCGTCCGCGCACGAGCTGTCCTGGGCGGCCACCACCCAAACCTTCGGCGTGCCGTACGGGGCGCAGCGCGGTGGCATCGAGCTCACCCTGGTCGGGCCGCCGGACGCCGCCGTCACGGTGCGCACCGCGCACGGCCGGCTGACCGCGGCGCTGGGCACGCTGGGGCAAGGCGTCACGCCGGTGCCGGTCAGCTGCCCCGGGCAGTTCCAGCTGCAGCCCGGGATCGGCGGCCTGGCCAGCCTCGGCACCACGGAGCACCGCCTGCGCTGGGCCGACACCGTGTCCGCGCCGGCCTGGTACTACCTGCGCGTCATCCAGGTCGACGGCGAGATGGCCTGGTCCTCGCCCATCTGGATCGACCCTCGCTAGACGCCTCGCCTCGCCATGAAATCAGGCATCCTGGTCAAAGGCTAGGGCTAGCCCCCCGAGGTTCCGGGGGTGCGCCCCGCCGCCTCGGGGGTACTCACCATCGCCGCTGGAGCACCTGTGTTGACAGGGTTTGGCTACCCCCGCGCGGAACCCGCGTGACATGCGGAAGGCCCAGATGTGAGCAGCACGGATGCCAGGTCGCCGGCGGCACTGCCGGACCAGACGACGACCCAACTCCAGATTGGCGGGCGCGGCGCAACCACGCGGCCGATCGCGCGCCCCAGGTTGGTCGGGATGGACGTGGCCCGGGGGCTCGCGCTCCTCGGCATGATCGCGGTGCACTCCATCGCCGACCTGGACTCCCGAGGCAACCCCACGTTGTCCGCCGAGGTGGCGGCGGGACGGGCTTCGACGCTCTTCGTCATGCTCGCCGGGGTCGGCCTGGCGCTGCTCAGCGGTGGGCAGCGCCCGGCGGAGGGCAGAGCGCGCACCGCGGTCGCTGCCGGTATCGCCGTCCGGGCGCTGCTGATCGGGGCCATCGGGCTACTGCTCGGCGGCCTGTTCGGCGAGGCCACCGATATCGAAGTGATCCTCCCCTACTACGCCGTGCTGTTCCTGATCGCGATCCCGCTGCTCGGCCTGCGGCCGAGTACCCTCGCCTGGATCGCTGCCGGGGTGGTCGCGGTGGCACCCGTGCTGATCCTCTGGATCGTCGCCGACGTGGGGGCCGCGGACCTGGACGCGGGCGGCAACGTCACGTTCGAAACGCTCTTCGACGACCCGGGCGGCTTGCTCAGCGCGTTGCTCGTGACCGGCTCCTATCCGGTGCTGGCCTTCCTCGCCTACCTGTGCGCGGGCCTGGCCATCGGCAGGCTGAACCTGTCCTCCGGCCGGCTCGCCGCCGGCTTGTTGGGCGGGGGGCTCGCCATGGCGATCGGGGCGAAGGTGGTCTCCTCCATGCTCCTGTTCCAGATGGGCGGCCTGGGCGAGCTGGTGGACCTGGAGGACGCGGACTCGCCGAGGGAAGCCGTCAACCAGCTTCTCTGGGATCCCGAGCCGGTCGGCTCGTGGTGGTACCTGGCCCTGCCCTCACCGCACTCGACCACGCCCATCGACCTGCTGCACACGCTCGGCTCGGCGATGGCGGTGCTCGGCGCCGCGCTGCTGCTGTGCCGGGTCCGGGCGATCGCTAGCCTGCTGCGGCCGCTGGCCGCCGCGGGCTCCATGACGCTGACCCTCTACTGCGCGCACCTGCTGGTGCTGGCCACCGGGGTGCTCGAGGACGAAGAGGTCGTGCTCTACCTGCTGATGGTCGTCGCCGCGCTCGCCTTTGGGTACTTCTGGCAGCTCAAGAAGGGCCAGGGTCCGCTCGAGCGGATGGTGGCCGCCACCGCGGGTCTCGCACGCCGCGCCGTCGCCGCCCAGCAGACCCGAGACGGCCGACACCGGCGCGGCTGACCCGGCGTGGGGTGTACACCCCACGGTTCGGGGGCGGGCCCCATCGAGGGTCCTCGCGAAATGTTTCATTCTTGCCAGCAGGACCGATAAGGCGCATGGGATGGCGGAGATCACTCCGATCCGGCGGCGCCGATCACAGCCAGCCGATCACGAGCCAGGGGGCCTGTTATGACCGTCACTGACCAGCGCCACACCGGGAGCAACGAACCGCGCGGCGCCGGCGCCGTGCAGCTCCTGACCTTCCCCAGCGACCCACCGGTCGACCTGCCGGGCGTGCTGGCCCGGTTGGACGCATTGCAGATTATCGCCGAGCAGCAGCCGCCTCGATTCGGCGAGGATGGCCTGGCCTGTTTCAACCACCTTTACCGCGAGATCACCGCCGAGGTGTGGGAGCGGATCCAGAGCAATGACTTCCGCAGTCGGGAGTTCATCACCAAGCTCGACGTCGAGTTCGCGAAGCGCTATTTCGACGCGGTTGTGCCCCGTACCGATGGCCGACCGGTGCCCGAGTCCTGGCAGGTGCTGCTGGAGCGCCGATCCGACCCGGATATCAACCGGATTCAGTTCGCGGTGGCCGGGGTTAATGCACACGTTGACTTCGACCTGGCGTTTGCGCTGCTCACCACCTGCCGAGACCTGTGCCGCCCGTTCGGTGAGGACGAGCGAGCCGACTACAACCTGATCAACCAGGTCTTCGCCAGCCACATGCGGGCATTGCGGCAGCATTTCGAGGACTGGTGGATGCGGGTATTTGATCGCGGGCTGCTCGCGATCATCGCCGATGAGGGCGGCGAACTGGCGGTCATCATTGCCAGAGATGCCGCGTGGAATCGGGCCAAGCGTTTGTCGACGTTGTTCGGGCGCGAATTCGACGAGGAGAGCGCGGAGATCGACCATCAGGCGGCCATCGTGGGCCGGGCGATGCTCGACATTCCGGTGCCGGGCGGTGCTGGCCCCCGCTCGAGTGACTGAGTACCGTCACACGAGTGGGGGAAGGGGGAGCGGCCGGTCAGCTGGTCGGGCGGGACGCGGAGTTGGTCGAGTTGGTGGCCGACTTCCGGGCGGCCGGGTCGGGTCGGATGGCGGCCGTCATCCTGGGCGGCGACGCCGGCGTCGGCAAGAGCCGTCTGGTGGAAGAGTTCACCGGGCTCACGGAGAGCGCCGGCGCCATCGTGCTGACCGGGCGGGGCATCGACATCGCGGACGCGCCCCCCTTCTGGCCGGTGATCGCCGCCCTTCGGCACGGCGTTCGTTCCGCTCCCGATCAGGAGATCGCCGACCTGCTCGGGCCGAGGCTGGCTCGACTGGACGAGCTGTCCGCCGAACCTGGGCCCAGGGTGCAGATCCTCGAGGCGCTCTACCGGACGGTCGTGGAATTGGCCCAGCGGCACGTCGTCGTGCTGGTCATCGAGGACCTGCAGTGGGCGGACCGCTCCACCCGGGACTTCCTGGTCTACCTGGTGGCCAGCCTGACCACCGAACGCGTTCTGCTGGTGGGCACCTACCGGAGTTTTGCCGCGGGTGACGCGCCCGGGCTGGCCGGCACGCTGGTGGAGCTGCGCCGACACCGGCACGTGTCGTGGCGGGAAATCGCCCCCTTCACCCGGGATTCGCTGGCCAGCTTGGTGGAGGCCTGGGCACCGGACCGACCGGGGCTGGAGCCGCTGGTGTGGCAGCGATCCGCGGGCAACGCGTTCATCGCCGAGGAGACGGTGCGCGCGGTCCTCGCCGGCGACGCGCTCGGTCTGCCCACCACCCTCCGGGAGCTGGTGCTGAACCGGGTGGGCTCGCTGCCATCCCCCGCGCAGCTGGTGGCGCGCGCGGTCGCGGTGAGCAGTGGGTCGCTGCCCCACCAATTGCTGGCCGAGGTGCTCGAACGCCCCGAGCCCGAGCTGCTGGACGCGGTGCGAACCGCGGTCGCGGCCGGCGTGGTGGTGGTCGATGAGCGGTTCGAGGGCTACCGGCTGAGGCACGGGCTGATGACCGAGGTCGTGGTCGCCGA
>DATHIT010001031.1:0-7836 GCA_035489915.1 Pseudonocardia sp.
TCCCAGGCGTCGATGCGCGCCCCGGCCAGCGGGGTTCCGTCGGTGGAGCGGACCTGCCCGGAGACCCAGCACGGGGTGCCCTTGGCGCCGTGCGCGAGGTCGCCGCCGAGCGGCACCTCGGGGGCGTCGTCGACGAAGAACGGGCCGAACACGGTGGACTCGGTGGCCCCGGCCGAGGCGGGGGCGTTGATGCCGACGGTCTGCATGGACAGCCCGAGCACGTCAGACAGCAGAATGAACTCCTGGCGGCGCTCGTCGCACTTCTGCCCGGTCCGGGTGAGGAAGTCGATCGCGGTCTCCCACTCGGTGTGGGTCAGCCGCACGTCGCGGGCGAACCCGTGCAGGTGGCGCACCAGGCTGGTCATCACCTCCCGGTAGCGCTCGGTGGTACTGGTGGCGAAGCTGGCTACCACCTCCTCGGTGAGCGCCTGCTCGCGAGCGGCTTGCTCGGCCTCGGTCGAGGTGTTGGTGGTGGGTTCGGTCACGATCACGTCCGTTCCTTACTGTTGATAACATTCGTGACGGGGGATTGGCTGTGAGTCTTCGACGTTGCTCAGCAGGTCTTATCCCGGACCAGTCCGAGCGCCTCGCCCTTGCATAGGTGCAAATGAGAAACTGCTCACTCGCAAAGTCCGCAAGGTGAATCTTGTGTAGTCGGTGACGATTCAGCGCAGGCGTCGGGAATGTCCTCGCGAGAGTTCGCAGTCGACCTGTGTTGCCCCCGTATCGCACGAACCACCATGCCCAAATCCTCGTCGACATTCCTCGCTGGGGTACTCATATGTGCGTGACCTGCCTCTTCAGCTCGGCAAAGGTGCAGCCCAGGCTCCGCGACCCTGTTACGACACGCCACGAACCCGCCTATCTGCGCGAGCTCTTAGAACCCGAGCCGACGATTCCGCAAAGCTCTATATATCTTGATTGCCGGCAAGTTCATGCAGTTCTTTGCGGTCACGGTGACGCACGGCTAGAACTGTTCGAAGAGGCGGACGCCTTTGCGACCCTTTAGTTAAGCGATCAGGCCGGCGCGCCCTCGACGATGCCGAGGCCGCTCGGTATGGTCCTCTCCGAGGCGAGCCGGAAGCCACCTGCGGCGAAGAGCTTCCGGAACTGAGTCTCAGTGCGCTCGAGCCCAGTGACGTTGACGAGCATGTTCAGGTCCATCAGTGTGCCGAACTGGAGCGCGATGTCCCCGGCCGTGATGCGTTCGGGCAGCACACCATCGAAGACGATCAGGCGACCGTCGGGCGGGATTACTGCGCGGACGTTGCGAAGGAGCTTGGTCGCGTCGTCATCATTCCAGTCGTGGATGATCCACTTCATGATGTACGCGTTCCCTCCTGCGGGAACGGACTCGAAGAAGTTACCAGTAACGAGTTCGCAGCGGTTCGCTACGCCGCGCTCTGCGATGACGGGACGCGCCGCTTCGATGACATGCGGAAGATCGAACAGGATGCCACGCGCGGCGGGGGCGGCATTCAGGATCGCGGACAGCAGCGAACCCTGCCCGCCGCCGACGTCGACGATGGTGGCGAAACGCGAGAAGTCATACGCGGCCACGATCTCGTCGGCGACGCCCGCCGAGATTTCCGTCATGGCCTTGTTGAAGATCGCCGCGAAATCCGGGTCTTGCTGCATGTATTCGAAGAGTTCGGAACCGTGCACTTTAGCGAACGCAGTCTCGCCCGTGTATATCGAGTGAAGCATCTGACCCCAGGATGGCGAGATGACCTCTCCGCTGAGCATCACCAGGAACGAGCGTAGGCTTCCAACGACGCCCTCGCGGAGAAAGCCGGAGAGCTCGGTCTGCTCGAAGCGTCCATCCTCGCGTTCCGCGAAGACGCCGTGTGCGGCGAGTGCGCGCAGGACCCGCCGCAGCGGATCGGGCCTGGTCCCAGTTGCCCGGGCGAGGTCCTCGGCCGGGCGAGGGCCGTCGGCCAGGAGGTCGGCGATGCCGAGGACCGCGACTGTGTGCAGCGACGCAGTCACCCAGCTCGCGGTCACCAGCGCCAAGAATCGTTGGGCTGCGGGCGGTGTGCTCATGTCACTCCAATTGCGTTGGGAACCAAACTAGAGAAACTGCTCACCCGCAAAGTCAGCAAGGTGCAACTCAAATGGCAAGTGGCCAGAGCGAGCCACGAGACCATCTTGTGTAGTCGGGGACCAGCGGTCGATCTGCGTGCGCCTGCCGGGCAGCAGCACATGCCCCTGCGAGGCTAAAAATTGATATAACGTGCTCACTCTGCAGCGAATTACCTCCGCCACCAATTCAGCAGAGGCATCCAGAATGTCCTCGCGAGAGTTGCAGTCGACCTGTGTCGGTCCCCGTATCGCACGCGAACAACCATGTACAAAATCCTCGTCGACACACATTTACGAGCTGTTGACAAACGGTTGGTGGTCGCGCGCCTGATCAGGCGCGCTTGGAGGACTCATTGGCCAGACGCTCACCGCGGTGGGTCACTGGGCGGCGTGCAGAGGTAGTTGCGCCCGCCGGGGTCGCTGAACTCGCCTAACGCGGGCGGGCATCTTCCTGCACAGTTGCACTAAGAGACGGAGGTCACGCCGCATCGGCGTACTCTCCCTCGCCGGGGAGCTTGCAGGTGCGTGACCTGCCTCTTCAGCTGCTCGCAGGTGCGGCCCGGGGCTCGGCGACCGGGCTCAGGCAGGGCCGGACGGGCGGAGGCTGAGAGAATCCCGCCCGCATAACGGGGCCGCGATGTCGAACCCCGAGATACTCCATACGTGGCGAAATCGGTGCATTACAGCCTGCTCGGCCCGGTCCGGGTGCACCACAAGGGGCGTGAGCTCGATCCGGGCTCACCGCAGCAGACCGCGGTGCTGGCGCTGTTGTTGCTGGCACAAGGCCGTCTGGTGACGCTGGAGCAGTTGGTCTGGTCGATATGGGGTGAGGCCGCTCCGCCCGCCGCGGAGGCGACCGTCCGCACGTATCTGTCGAGGCTGCGTCACTTGTTGCCAGGCGGCGGGCGGAGCTCGGTTATCCAGACTGTCCGAGGCGGCTACCTGCTTGCGGTCGAACCGGGCTCCCTGGATCTGAGCGTCTTCACCGAACACGTGAGACTCGGCCGCGAGGCGAGGGCCTCTGGCGATAAGGGCCAGGCCGCGGCACACCTGAACGCGGCGCTGACACTCTGGCAAGGCACTCCGTTGACCGGAGCGAGAGGCGACTACGTCACCGGCGAGCGCGACCGCCTGGAGCGGCTGCGGTTGACCGCTACTGAGGAATGTATCGCGCTGGACATCGAACTAGGCCGCCATGCTGAGGTCCTACCGGAACTTACCTCGATGATCGCGGCGCAACCCCTGGAGGAGCGGTTGCGAGAGTTGCAGATGCTCGCCCTGTACCGGTGCGCGCGCCAGGCGGACGCGCTGCAGGTCTATCTGGATGTCCGGGCCCTGCTCAGCCGGGAGCTGGGCATCGAACCGGCCGCCGAGCTGCGCGCGCTCCATGGCCGAATCCTGCGTGCCGATCCAGATCTGGACCGTCCGCCGCCGTCTCCGGCGGTCGTAGCGAAGTCAGAACCCCCCGCCACAGACCCGGTTGCGCTCCCCGCGGCCCAGGACTCCGCGGCCAGCCAAGGGCCTCTCCTGGCATCCCGACTGCAGGCGGCACGTGGGCGAGGGTTCGTCGGCCGGGATGCCGAGCGGGCCATGTTCGCCTCGGCGCTCACCGCGACCGAGCCGACCTTCGCCGCAGTGTTCCTCCACGGTCCCAGTGGAGTCGGGAAATCCACATTGCTGCGCCGGCTGGCTGACGACGCCCGGACTGCCGGCCGAACTGTCGTGCCAGTCTGCGGGAAAGTGGTGGAAGACTCCGTCGCCGCGTTCGAACATGCCGCGGGTCCTGCGCTGAACAACCCGGAGGCGGTGCTCATGATTGATTCTTTCGAGCGCTGCGGACCGCTGGAGGGCTGGCTTCACGAGCAATTCCTACCTCGGCTGCCCGACGGCACGGTTGTTGTGCTGGCCGGGCGGCAGCCGCCCCGCCCGGCGTGGCGGGAGGACCCGTCCTGGGCCGGTGCACTGTTGGTGCACTCCCTGGGCGAGCTCTCGCTGCCTGAGGCCGACGCCCTGCTCGACTCGCGAGGTGTGTCGGCCAATGTTCGGGATTCCGTGCTGGCCTGCGTGGGCGGACATCCGCTGGCGCTGGCGCTGGCCGCCGAAGTCGCGCGGCGCGGCGAGTCCAGTGCCCACTGCTGGCAACCCGGCCAGGACATGATCCAGACGCTACTCACCGAGCTGATCGGAACATCGCCGTCGGCTGCTCACCAGCTGGCTCTGCAAGTCTGTGCTCACGCCAGTGCCACGAGCGAGCAACTACTCCGGGCGGTTATGCCTGACGCCGACACCGCCGGGCTGTTCGCCTGGCTGCGCGCCCAGCCGTTCATCAGGTCCGGCCCCGCTGGGCTCTACCCGCACGACATCGTTCGCGATGCTGCGGATGCCGACCTACGCTGGCGCGACCCCGCCGCTTACGAAGACATCCACCGCAAGATCCGCCACCATGTCCTCAATGAGCTGGTCCCTCGCACCGCTGGTCAGCCAGGCGCGCATACAACGGTACAAGCGGTGCGGCATCTACTGCGTCGCGGCGGCGTCGCGGCCGATTACCTCACCGCTCACGGTGAGAGTGACGCCGTGGTAGACCAGTATCGCCCGCAAGACAAGCCGGATCTGCTGCGCATGACCGCCGCTACAGAAGGCGACGAGTCCTCCCGCATCGTCAGCTTCTGGCTGGATCGTCAGCCCTCTGCCTTCACCGTTTTTCGCCGTCGCTCCACCAATCGCGCGGTGGCGTTCAGCAGTTGGCTGTGCCTCGACGAGGTCGGACCGGACATACTCGGCGCTGATCCAGTGGTCGCGGCGGCCTGGACACACAGTCAAACTCACGCCAACCAACGCCCCAACCTCCGCATAGCGATAACCCGGCACCTGATCGACCCCACTTCCTACATGCGCCCCTCGGCTCTCACCGACCTCTGCTACTTGCGCACCCTGAGATCCCAGCTCGACGGACCCCGCTCGATCCACTGGGAATATCAGGTCTTCACCAACCCGAATCTGTGGGGGCCGTGGATGTCGTATCTCAATTTCACCCGGCTCCCTGTCACCCCCAGGATCGGACGACGGAACTTCGCCCTGTTCAGCCACGATTGGCAGGTCGAGCCAATTGAGGAATGGCAAGACCGAAACATCAGACGAGAACTATGGGGATCTGACGTACTACCGAATTTGCTTTCCGACTCGCCGGACGCCGCACCAACATCCCTACAAACACGTGTGCTACGCACCGGTCAGGGGCCCGGCGCGCTGAATTTGGTGCGATAAACTGAATCAGTTCCGGCAGGCTACAGCAGTAGGTGCCGACATTTTGTCCACCGATTGTCAACATGGGGTCCATAGAGTCAGGCTCATGCCCGCCAAATCTGACTCGTACGACTACGTCATTGTGGGTGCCGGCAGCGCAGGCTGTGTGCTGGCCAACCGGCTCAGCGCAGACCCGGCCGTCGGGGTGCTGCTGTTGGAGGCCGGCGGCGACGACACTGCCCCCGAGGTCCACATTCCGGCGGCGTTCCCGGCGCTGATGGCGACCGAGCGTGATTGGGCCTACCTGAGTGTCGAGCAGGAGCGGCTCGGCGGCAGGCCGGTCTCCCTGCCGCGTGGGCGGTTGCTGGGTGGCTGCTCGTCGATGAACGCGATGGTTTATGTCCGGGGTAACCCGTCCGACTTCAACGACTGGCGGGACGACCACGGCGCCGCTGGGTGGGGCTACCTGGACGTGCTGCCGTACTTCATCAGGGCGGAGGGCAACACCCGCTGCCGGGGCCCGCTGCACGGCACCGACGGCCCGCTGCATGTCGAGGACTTGGTCTACCAGCACGAACTCTCCCAGGCCTGGGTCGAGTCCGCGGTGAAGTGGGGGTTGCCACCCAATGAGGACTTCAACGGCGAGACACAGTTGGGCGCCGGACCGTTCCAAGTGACCTGCCGCGACGGGCTGCGTTGGTCTGCCGCGGACGCCTACCTGCGCCCCGCGCTGGATCGACCGAACCTGACGATCCGCACGCACGCGCAGGTCTCGCGGCTGCTACTGACCGGGCAGCGTGTCGACGGGGTTTGTTACCGCTCGGGGGCTGGCTCGCACGCGGGCACGGAGTTCAACGTGTACGCACAGAACGAGGTGCTGCTGTGCGGCGGGTCGATCAACTCGCCACAGTTGCTGTTGCTGTCGGGCATCGGGCCGGCCGAGCAGCTACGGGCCCTGGACATCGACGTACGGGTCGATCTGCCCGGAGTCGGGGCGAACCTGCACGACCACCCTACGGTTCCGCTCATCTGGACCACCCACAGCACCGACCTGGCCGACCTGGCTGCCGACCCCGAGGTGATTGCTCATTACCAGACGCAGCGGCGTGGCCCGCTGGCCTCTAACCTGTGCGAAGCGGGAGCGTTCTTCGCCACCGACGACTCGGCCATCACACCGGACGTACAGTTCCACGTAGCCGCGGTGGCATTCGCCGACGGGCTGGCCAAACCAGACCGGCCGTGCTTCACCGCCACCGTGTCCCTGCTGACTCCACGCAGCCGGGGCAACCTGCGGCTACGCTCCACCGACCCGGCCCAGGCACCCGAGATCGACCTGAACTTCTACGCCGATCCCGCCGACAACACCGCTGTGGTTGCTGGGCTCCGTGCCCTGGCCCAGATCAGCTCCACTGGCCCCTTGACCTCTCGACTCGACCGGCCGTTCCTACCCGACCGCGCCGACCTGGACGACCGGACAGTCGCTGAGCACCTCGCGCGGTGGACCCAGACCGTGTACCACCCCGTGGGCACCTGCGCTATGGGCACCGGCAAGGCCGCGGTGCTCGACCCTGAACTACGGGTGTATGGCGTCGACAAACTGCGAGTGGTCGATGCCTCGGTGATGCCGACGGTGACCCGGGGAAACACGAACGCCCCCACCATCATGATCGCCGAGAAAGCCGCGGACCTCATCCTCACCCGCACCGACGCTGGGTAGATCGTGGACAGGAAGAAAGAAAAGGTCAGAGGCAAAAACCAGGGTTGACCGGACCCCGCTCCTTCAGGAGTGTCGGGCTCGAGTGAGCGCTGGTACGTCAACGGACCCCGACCATGATCTATCTATCAGCCTGATCGGCGGCTGGAATCTTGTCTCCATCGTCCATTCTCCTATAGATGGTTCTGAACCCGCGCATGTCATGGGCGAGAAACCAACCGGGATCATCATGTACACCCCGGATGGGTATGTGTCCGCTCAATTGATGCGCGAAGATTACGTCGGAGGCTCATCTCATGACCCAGAATCGCCAGGTCTAACCTATATCGCCTACTCCGGCCCGTTCCGGATCGTCGAGGAGGTCTTTCGATACCGGCGCGACACCGCAACAGATACACGCCAGCATCGCGGAGATGTTCCGGCTGCTCATCGAGTTGGTGGCGATCAAGCGCGACAACCCGGGGGAGGACCTGACCACTGCTCTGATCAACGCCAGCGCCGAGGACAACGAGAGCTTCACCGAGGCCGAGCTGGTCGACACCCTGTCATTGATGATGGTGGCCGGCCACGACACCACCTCCAATCTGCTTGACCAGGCGTTGACCGCGATGTTGACCCATCCCGCCCAGCTGGAGCTGGTGCGCGGCGGAGATCGGTCGTGGAGCGACGTGATCGAGGAAACGCTGCGCTGGCAGGCCCCGATCCCCTATCTGCCACTGCGCTACGCGATCGAGCAGATCGAACTGGACGGGATCACCATCGCCAAGGGGGAGGCGATTCTCTCCGGGTACGCC
>DATHIT010001032.1:0-4607 GCA_035489915.1 Pseudonocardia sp.
GCAGCAGAAGCACGCGGAGCCCAGCACCAGTGCCACGATCACGCCCAGGAAGTGCAGCGGGTTGAGGTCCAGGTGCACCCCGAGCAGCGCGGCGACGACCATCACGGCCAGTGCCTGCACCACGGCGCGCAGGCCCGAGGCGAACGCCTTGGCGGCGATCAGCGCGACCCTCGGCGTGGGGGTGACCATGAGCTTGGAGAGCACCCCGGAGTCCCGCTCCCAGATGATCTGGATGCCGTAGAAGATCGCGATGAACAGCGCGGACTGCGCCAGGATCCCGGGCGCCAGGAAATCCAGGTACGGGGTGTTGCCGGTGGGGATGGCGTGGATCCGGGTGAACACCTGCCCGAACACCAGCAGCCAGAGCGTCGGCTGCACCGCCCTGGTGATCAGCTCGGTGCGGTCGTGCCTGAGCTTCTGCAGCTCGACCAGGCACATCGCGTTGATCCGGGAGAACGCGGTGCGCAGCTGGGTCAGCGGTCCCGGGTCGGCCGGGATCTGCACGGGGTAGGTCGGCGTGCTCATGACACCCTCCCGGCGGTGCGCCGGGTGGAGCGCACGTCTCGCATGGTCCCGGCGTGCTCCCCGAGGCGGTCCCCGGTGTAGGCCCGGAACACGTCGTCCAGGGTGGCGTCCGGGCCGAGTGAGCCACGCAGCTCGGCCGGCGTGCCCAGCGCGCGGATCTGGCCGCGGTGCATCAACGCCACCCGGTCGCAGCGCTGGTCGGCCTCCTGCATCAGGTGCGTGGTGACCAGCACGGTCATTCCGGTGGCCGCCTTGATCTCCTCGATCCGGGCCCACACGCCGTCCCTGGCGACCGGGTCCAGGCCGACCGTCGGCTCGTCCAGTATCAGCAGGTGCGGCGCGCTGACCAGGGCCTGGGCCAGCTCCAGGCGGCGGACCATGCCGCCGGAGTAGGTCTTCGCCGGCCGGTCCGCGACGTCGGCCAGGTCCACCTCGGCCAGCACCTCGGCGACCCGCTCGGTGCGGGTGCGGCGGGGCACGTCGTAGAGGCGGGCGAACAGTGCGACGTTCTCCCTGCCGGTCAGCGTGGCGTCGGCGGACAGTTGCTGAGGGACGTATCCGATCAACCGGCGTACCGCGGTGCGCCGGCTGGCCACGTCCACGCCGAACACGCTGATGCTGCCCTTCGGTGCCTTGAGCAACGTGGTGATCATGCGGATGGTGGTGGTCTTGCCCGCGCCGTTCGGCCCGAGCAGGCCGAACACCTCGCCAGGGGCCACGTCGAGGTCCAGGTTGTCCACCGCGACGGTGTCCCCGAACCGCTGGGTCAGGCCGGTACAGCGCACGGCGGGAATCCACACGGGGCTTCCGCTGTTGCTGGCCGGCTCGGTCGCTTCGGGCGGATCGCCCGCTGTGCGATTGCTCAGATCTCTGATCAAGGGGTCACCTCGAGTTCGGTAATTAGGCGTCTGAACGCGGGCAGCGCGGCAGCCACGGCTTCCCGGTCGGCGGGCGGCAGTCGGTCCAGCGCGACGGTGATCAGCTGGCTTCGGGCACGCCGCCAGTCGAGCAGCCGGGTGGTGGCCTGCTCGGTGAGCCGCAGCCGCGCGGCCCTGCGGTCGTTCGGGTCGGTCTCCCGGTGCAGGAGATCCCGCTCCACGAGCTGATTCACCAGGGTGCTCACCGAGTTGCCGGCCAGGTGTAGGGCCCGCGCGGCGGCGGCCACTCCGATCCCCGGCTCGGTTTCCACCAGCCGCAGCAGCTCCAGCTGGGTGCCGCGCAGCATCGGGCCCGGCACGGTGCCGCGCAGCCGGCGTCGGGAGATCCGGCGTATCGCGGCGACGATGCCGACCACCTCGTCGGCAGAGGCGGCGGAGGCGCTGGCCGAGGTGCCGGCGGGGGCTGGGGCCGAGGTGTCGGTCGAGGTGTCGGCCGAGCTGGGGGTCTGGTCGGTGGTCCGCACGCGTTCCATATTACCTCTGCAAAAGAGGTAATATGTAGGCTCGCCGGTTTTGCCCTGGATGGCGCAGTGTCAGAGGCCGTGTGGAGCCCGATCGCGGATACCGCCCGGTGCTACCGTGACCTGGTCGTGAACGGCGGAACCGGGCGAGGTCTCGTGCCCCGACGGGCGTGGCGTTGGTGCGCGCCCGCGCTGCTCCTACTGGCCGTGCTGGTGGTGCTGGTCACCCAGCCTGCCGGCTGCCCGGCGGGTCACCGTGGAACGGCCGGGACGTCGAGCGTCCCGGCGGCATCCTGGGAGCCCGAGCACAGCGCGTCGTGCCACCAGCTCTCCGGCGCCAAGCTCGTGTGGACGCAGGGTCGACCCTCCGCCGCGCCGTCGGCGAAAGGCACGTCCGAGCCGGATGCGATTGTCACGCCCGATGCCACCCGGCCCGCGCGGAATTACGCCGGCATGCCGTACAGCGCGTCGGCGGCGCCTTCGGGTCGGTCGATATTGTTGGCGATCGGCGTAGCTCGGACCTGAGTCCCCCGAGACCAGCTGGCTGAGCGTCCGCCTCGGCCCACCTTCGCCGCCGCTCGGCGTCATGCCCGGGTGGCCGTACGGACTTTGGCGATGTGCACAAAATCGACTGCTGAATCAACACGATGTTGAGGCTGGAAAGAATGGCAACAATTCAACGCTCGCGGATTCCAGGATTCGGCGTGGCCGCGGTCTTGCTCGGCGTCAGCCTGGGGACCTACGCCGCACACCGGCTGAAGGTGTCCCAGAAGCTGGGCAACCGGGTCCTCAACGTCCTGGACCTGGACGAACCGCTGAGCACCGCGCCGACCAAACCCGCCGATCCCGCCGGCTGACGCTGCCAGGTGACCCGGCCCGCTGAGCTGGCTGGGCCGGTCCACCGACCGGCGGTTCAGTCAGTGGCCAGCAGCGCGGAGGCATCTCGCCACATCCGGGTGACCACCTCGCCGGCCGGCTCTTCGCGAGCCATCGCGGCGCTCTGTCCGGCCCACACGTTGACCCGGTCCAGCCCGTCCGGGGTGCCTCGGCGCCACTGCGCGACCAGTTGGCGCTGGGTGGGGTAGCGGGCCGGCGTCGGCGCCTCCGGTTCGGACCACGCCCGCACATACGGGGTGGGCGCGGCCCGGCCGAGCCGCCCCGAGTAGGCGCGGGTGGTGAGCGTGGCCTCCGGGGCCAGTCCGTCCAGCGCCGACGACCATTCCTTGCTGATCGCCGTCTCCGGGCAGCGCAGCAGCGCGGTGCCAACCTGCACCGCGCTCGCGCCGAGGGCCAGGGCCGCGGCCATGCCGCGACCGTCGGCGATCCCGCCGGCCGCGATGATCGGCACCCGGAGGTGGTCGGCCAGCCGGGGCAGCAGGGCGAACAGACCGACCGCTGTGCGCTCGGCGGAGTCCGGATCGAAGGTTCCCCGATGCCCGCCGGCCTCCACGCCCTGGGCGACGATCGCGTCCGCCCCGGCCTCCTGGGCGGCCAGCGCCTCGTCCAGCGTGGTCGCGCAGGCGAACCAGCCGATGCCGCGCTCGGCCAGCCGCTTCACGAACTCCGGCGGGAACAGCCCCATGATCGATGACACCACCGCCGGCGCGGCGGCCAGCATGGCCTCGCACTGCTCCTCGAAGCCCGGGCCGGCCCCGCCCGGCTCGCCCGGCCCGCCGAACCGCCCGAGGAACTCCCGTGCGACCGCCGCCTGGCGTGCCACTGTCCCGGCGTCCTCGGCCGGGTAGTCCGGGATCCAGATGTTCAGCTGGAAAGGCCCCGCCGAGCCGGCCCGGAACCTGGCGGCCCAGTCGGCGATGCGCTCCGGGCTGTCCAACACCACGCCGGCGGAACCCATGCCGCCGGCCTCGGCCACCGCGATGGCCGACTCCGGCGGGCAGGCCCCGGCCATCGGTGCCTGCACGATCGGCAGCCGTAGCCCGTAACGCTCGCAGAACTCGCCGACCCGCCCTCGCACGCCCACTGTGCCTCCTCGCCGCGCCGCCCCCTGGACGCTAACCCACCTGGCTGCCGGAAGGTGACCACACAGGTCGTCTGGGTTCTGGGCTCAGGGCGCTTCTAGGCGCCGCGCCCGGCCGCACACCCAAGCCGTCGCACCTCCCATACCTGGCACAGGCGGGATCGGCGGCCCACACTGCTACACGACCACGCCCCACCACACCCGCGCCAACCGGTCGAGCCCGGCCCGGCCATGATCCGCGTCTCGGTGAACGGACGGACGAAAATCGTCTCTCCAGGCACCAAGACAGCGATCACCCCACCCGTCAGCCGACTGTCACCAACCTGATGGCCGAGTACATCTAGGCGGCGGCGACGACGCGGTGGGTGACCCTCTGGGGCGGTGCGGGGGTGGGTGCCGCGGCGCGGAGTTGCCGTGCCCGGTTCGCGGCAATGTCCGCGGCGGCCCTCGGCAGCGTCCATTCCGGATCGGCCGGGAACAGCGCGCACGGGCGAATTCGGGTGGAGAGTCGCTCGGCCAGCAGCGGGGTCCGAGATGCCTCCCCGGTCAACAGGACAGAGGTCGCCCCGGCACCATTTCTCTCGGCTTCCGCCAATATGTGGGCTATGGCGGCGACGCCGGCGGAAATGGAATCGGAAATGAGTGTGTCGAATTCCCCGCGCACCACACGCACCCGTTCCGTGCCGCCCGCCAACGGCACGTCGA
>DATHIT010001033.1:0-11232 GCA_035489915.1 Pseudonocardia sp.
AAACCCCTCCTCCAACAACTCGCCCACACCGCCCACAACAACGGACACAACGCCTTCACCTACGGCCTGCTCTACGCCATCGAACACAACCGCATGCAACACGTCCTCACCCAACTACCCACCCGCCTCCAACAACTCCGCGACGACAAAACCCTCGCCTGGCTCAACACCACACCCACCACCCAACACAGCCTGCCCACCATTCCCCGACACGAATGGACACCGGCACAGGAGCCGGGACAATCCACGCTCGCGGGATGATGCCTGCCCGCTGACCTGCGTCGAGGCAAAGTTGTCGTCGCTGGGTCCGGCCGGCGGTACCGTGTGCGCCGACGATCAACCCTCCGCTCGGCCCGGTCCTGGGGTCCGTGAAATGGGAATGCAACGGGCGTGCAAGTCCCGTCCGAGACCATCGGGTCCACGTCCACGAAGGTCATGGAGGGGAAGGCTCGTGCCGATCAACCGCACCGTCGGGCGCCACACCCGGGTCTGGGCGGCCGGCGTGGCCGTCGCCGCGTTGGCGCTGACGTCGGGGTGCGCCACCCCGGCGGGCCCGACCCGACCCGGGCCGGTGCTGTCGGTGCCGTCGGACAGCAACGGGATCTCCGCGCCGCTCGCGCCGGGCCCTGGTCCCACCACGGTCGGTGTCGGCCTGGTCGCGGACTCGGTGTCCTCGGCGTTGCCGATCCAGGCGCGGGACGTGCGGTTGGTCCGTTCCGGGGGCGCTGACCTGGCGCTGCAGTTCGAGTTCGCGAATTCCAGCGCGGAGACAATTGCACCGTCTGACATGGGCCTCGATCCGCGCACCCACGTGATCGCGACGCTCGTCGACCTGCCCCGCGGCACCGGGTACGCGCCCGCCCACGGGGTGGGGGTGGCGCGCATCGAAAACGCGTTTCCGGAGCACGCCCGGGCGAGCACCTCTTCGGTCGAGGGGATACCTCCCGGCGGCAGCGCCACGGTGACCATTGTGTTCGCCGCGCCGCCCGAGGAAACCCTTTCGATGCTCGTGACGATGGACGGGTTCCTGCCGGTGGAGGCGCCGGTCCAGCCGAGCGGATCACCGGCGCTGAAGGACGACCCGGTGCTGCACGGCGGCAGCAAGGTCGACCCCGCCGACCCCCAGGTGAGCCCGGTGATCTGCAAGTCCGGCCCGGACTCGGCGGCGACCTCGTCGACGCCGATCAGGCTGCGGCTGCCCAGCGACGTACTGTTCGCCTTCGGCAGCGCCGCGCTCTCACCCGCCGCCGCCTCGGCGATCGAGACGCTGAGCAATCAGGTGACCGCCACCTCGGGTTCGATCCTGATCGAGGGGCACACCGACGCGATCGGCGACGACCCGTCCAACCAGCGGCTCTCCGAGCAGCGCGCGGCGTCGGTGCGGGACGTGGTCGCGGCCCGGCTGGGCTCCGGGTTCCAGTACCGCACGGCGGGCTTCGGGGAGACCAGGCCGATCGCGTCGAACACCCGCCCCGACGGCGCCGACGACCCTGACGGTCGGGCGACCAACCGCAGGGTGGAGCTGACCGTGGAGACGGTCACTCAGACCGCGCAGGCCGCTCCGGCGGTAGCGCGAGAGCCGGCCAACACCACGCTGCTCGGCTCGGGCCTGGAGCCACAGGTGCGCAGCGTGCAGGCGCGTGGCGGGTTCGCCCTGGCCCAGGTCACGCTGCGCAACACGGGCAATGAAGACCGGCCGCTGGGCTACCTCAACAACGGCACCAGAATCGGCGTCCGACCCGACTACGGCGGCGAGCTGAGCCTCGCCGACGGCTCGGGCGCCCGCTACGCGCCGTGCGCCTTCGGGCCCGCGTGGTGGGACCTCGTCGCCACCGGGTATCCGAACTTCACCCACCTCGGCAGTGACAAGGTGCCTCCGGGTGCCACCGTGGTGATGTGGGCGCTGTTCGCCGCCCCGCCGGCGGAGCGCCCGAACATCCAGATCGGCGTCGGCGGGCTGAACGCCACACTGCCCGCCCAGCTCGCCCGGTGAGTTGCCTAAGCCGCGGACTCCCGCGCGACGCCGCGCACCGGGCGGCCGGGCCGCGCCTCCGGGTCGGCGATGCCGTCGCGCACCACGAAGGTGCCGCCGACCAGCACGTGCCGCATCCCAACCGACGTCCTGGCCGGGGCGGCGTAATCGGAGCGGTCCCGCACCACGTCCGGGTCGAACACCGCCAGGTCGGCGTCGGCGCCCGCCTGTACCCGGCCCCTTGCGTGCCATCGCCGGGGCCACCTCCGCCAGGATCCGCGCCGGGCGCAGCGTTGCCCGCGCGACCACGTCGAGCAGGGACAGCGCGCCGAGCCCACGGGAGAGCCAGCTGATCGCCCGGCAATAGGTGCCCGCCGTCCGGGGGTGCGTCGGGGTGGTCTCGTCGATCGGCCAGTTGGCCGGCCCGACCAGGGGTACCGCGTCGGAGGCGATGGCCGTGTCGTGGAAGAGCATGGCCGCAGCCCCATCCCGGCCAGGTTGTCCGGGTCCAGGATGACCGATCCGATCGCGGTCGACCCGGAGCCGTACGGATACGCCTCGGTGCTGATCCGGACGCCGGCCGCCGAGGCCTTGCTGATCAGCCGATGGACCCGGTCCACGCTGCGCTGCGAGGTGCTGTTGAGGTGGCAGAGGTGGGCGTGCGCGCCGCTGGCCAGCGCGGCGGAGACCACCTCGGCCGCGCCGTCGTAGGCGGCGTCCGGGTCGGCGATCCCTCTGGCATGGGTGAAGGTGGGCACCGACAGCCGGGCGGCCAGCTCGTGCAGATCCTGGAACTCCAGCCGGGACGACCCGGGGGCGTAGCCGAGCAGGATGCCGATGCCCAGCGCTCCGTCGGCGATCTCCTCGGCCAGCCCGTCGAGCAGCCTGGCGCGCCCGCCCGGGGTCGCCTGGGTCTGCCACGCCGGCTCGCCGATGTGGGTGAAGAACGCCTGGATGCCCGCCGAGATGTCCAACCCCGCCGCGCGCATCCGGTGCAGCGCCCAGCAGGCGGAGAAGCCGTAGTTGACCGGCAGGCCGGCCCGCGCGGCGCGCTGGTACTCGGTCGCCACCGGGGCGGCCCCGGCCTCCAGGTCGAGCGCCGTGGTCACCCCGTCCATCGCCTGCAGCAGCAGTTCGGCGGGCCGGCGCAGGTGTGAGTGCAGGTCGATGAACCCCGGCGCGACGACCAGGCCGGACACGTCGAGCGTGTGCTGTGCGACCTGATCCGTGGCCTCGGCCACTCGACGATCCGGTCACCCTGGACCACCACGTCGCGGACCGCGTCCAAGCCGGTCTCCGGGTCCAGCACCCGGCCACCACGCAAGATCAAATCTGCCGAGCCGCCAGACATGTCCCCTCCACGCCTTCCGCCGCCTCGACCCTGTCACACCCGTCGGGGACGCGGCGCGGCTATTTTGTCCGACTACTGACTAGAACGTGACTGAGCCGATGCGCCATGATCGGTCGATGAGCGCACACCCCGCCCCTCGTACGGTCGCCGTGGTCGGCGCGGGCATGATCGGCCTGAGCACCGCGTGGTTCCTGCAGGAGCACGGGGTGGAGGTCGTGGTGGTGGACCGGCGCGCGGTGGCCGCCGGGGCCAGCTGGGGCAACACCGGCTGGGTCACCCCGACGCTAGCCACCCCACTGCCCGACCCCGCCGTGCTCCGCGCCGGCATCCGCGGCCTGCTGGATCGCCAGTCGGCCATCTACCTGCCGCGCTCGACCATCGCCCACGAGTGGCGGTTCCTGCTCCGGTTCATCGGAAGCTGTACGCACCCGGCGTGGCAGCGGAGCATGGCGGCGCTGCGGCCACTGCAGGATGCAGCGGGGGAGACCTTCGAGCAGCTCGCCGGCACCGCTGACGACCTGGTGGTGACCAGCCGGGACGTGCATTGCGGGTTCGAGAGCGACGAGCAGGCCGATGGCCTACTGGAGGCGCTGCGGGCGGTGGCCGGGACCGGGCTGGCGGTGGACATGGACCTGCTCACCGGGGCACAGGTGCGCGCCGCCGAACCGGCGATGTCCGAGCGGGTCAGCGTCGGTGTGCGGCTGGGCGGGCAGCGCTACATCGACCCGCCCCGGTTCTGCGAGGCGCTGGCCGGGCAGGTCAGCGCTCGAGGAGGCAAGCTCTTGCTCGGCTCGGCGGTTGCCTCGGTTGCCTCGGTCGCCGAGGACGGCGGCCGGCCGGCGCTGGCCTTCGAGGACGGGCAGAGCGAACGCTTCGACGCGGTGGTGCTGGCCACCGGCGCCTGGCTGCCCCGGCTGGGCCGGGCGCACGGCGTCCGGGCGCAGCTGGTGGCCGGGCGCGGCTACAGCTTCAGCGTGCGCACCGAACGGATGCCCGGCGGGCCCACCTACTTCCCGGCCGCGAAGGTGGCGTGCACCCCGTTGGCCGACCGGCTGCGGATCACCGGAACGATGGAGTTCGGCGACGTCGAAGCCCCGCTGGACATGCGCCGGATCAACACGGTCGAGCGCAACGTGCGGCCGCTGCTCGCCGGCGTGGACTGGAGCTCACGGTCCGACGAGTGGGTGGGCGGCCGCCCGGTGACCGCCGACGGCCGGCCGCTGCTCGGCGCGAGCGCCACCCCAGGTGTCTACATCGCCGGCGGCCACGGCATGTGGGGCATCACCTACGGCCCGTTGTCCGGGAAACTGGTCGCCGGGCAGGTCGTCAGCGGCGTGCGGCCGGAGGCGCTGGCCCCGTTCGACCCGCTGCGTCGGTAGCCCGGGAACAGTCCGCGGGGCGGGTCAGGTTACGTCGAACGTTTGGTGCAGTTGGAAATGCGCCGGGTCCAGCAGGCTCTCCACGTGTTCGGCCAGCCCGCCGGTCGCGGTCCAGTTGGTTCGGCGGACGGCTAGGAACCAGTCGTCCCGGTCCCGGCCCATCGCCTCGGCCTCCTGGTCGGTCGGCCGGCGCGCGGAGACCCACTGCTCGCTGCGCGCGGTGATCAGCCCGGCGTCGGTGAGTGTGCGGGTGAGCGAGCCGTCGACCAGGCCGCGTTCGGGGATCACGGCGGTCTCGGCGGTGAGCGGGATGCGACTGCACTCGTAGGAGACCGATCGGCCGGAGCGCCGGGTACGCACCCGGTCGATCGCGACGAACTCCGCGCCGTCCACCCCGAGCCGCTTGGCCAGCGCCAGGTCGTGGATCCGGGTGCACCGGGCCACGGTCACGCTGAGCTGGGCGCCGCTGTCCCGCAGCGCGCGGGCCCAGCCGTGCCGGGCGTCGAGCAGCTGCCCGTCGAAGGTGACGAAGGAGCCTTTCCCGGACCGGGTGGTGATCAGCCCGGCGTCGCCCAACTCGGACAGCGCGGCCCGCACGGTGTTGCGGCTGACCGCGAACCGCTCGGCCAGCGCGCTCTCCCCGGGAAGCCGTTCGCCGTAGCTGAGCCGGCCGCGCCGGATCTCCCGCTCCAGCGCCTCGGCGACCCGCTTGTGCTTGAGCTGGGCCACCCGCCGCTGGGCCGCCCGCCCGGACAGCGGCCCGCCCGGGATCCGTCGAGACGTGGTCATCGCGCCGCCTCGGCGAGTACATCGGCGACCGTGACGATCTCCAGGAACGGTCGGTACAGCGCCATGGTGGCCAGCGCGCGGCGATGGTCGGCCTCGCTCAGCCCGGCGCAGGCGTCCGCGACGACCCGGACGTGCGCCCCGGCGTCGGCGGCGGCCAGCGCGGTGGACAGCACGCAGCAGTCGGTGGAGACGCCGGTGAGCACCAGTTCGGTGTTGCCGTGCACCGCCTCGCTCAGCCCGGCGCCCCACTTGCCGAAGGTGGTCTCGCTGACCACCGGGCGCCCGTCACTGGCCAGTTCGGGGACCAGGTCGTAGTAGGGGTCGTCTGGTCCGACCAGGGCGAACGGCCACTCCTTGTAGTAGTCGATCCAGACGCCGGTGGGCTGCTCCGGTGCGACGAACCGGGTGTACACCACCCGCTCGCCGAACGCGGGGAGCAGCCGGTGGATCCCGGCGGCCGCGTCGGCGAACCCCGGGGTGGCCCACGGGCTGTCCGGTCGCGCGAAGATCACCTGCATGTCGATGACCACCAGCCACGGCGAGCCGCCGGACCGGGTCACGCCGGGCTCCCGCTGGGCGCATCCACCGGAAGCGCCTCCTGTGCGCGCACCGCGGACCGGGCGAACACCCAGGTGCCGATGAAACCGATCAGCAGCGCGGCCAGCACACCCAGGTTGGCACCCGCCCACGATCCGTCCCGGCCACCCAGCCCGACCGCGCCGAGCAGATACCCCTGCCAGCCCAGCCAGGACGCGTAGCTGTTGGTGACCAGGCCCCAGCCGACCACCGTGCCGACGCCGATCAGCCCGATGGGCAGCCAGCGGACGTTGCCGTACCGGCCGCGCGGGTCGTACAGGTCGGCCTCGGCGTAGTCGGCCCGGCGCAGCAGCACGTCGGCCACGAAGATCCCGCACCAGGCCGCGATCGGCACCCCGAGGGTGATCAGGAAACCCTGGAACGGCCCGAGGAAGTCGCTGGCCAGGAACACCACGTAGATCGCGCCGATGGTCATCAGCACGCCGTCGATGCCGGCGGCCACCCAGCGGGGTGCGCGCAGCCCGGCGCTCAGCAGCGCCAGCCCGGAGGAGTAGATGTCCAGCACCGCCCCGCCGACCATGCCGAGCACCGCGACCAGCGCGAACGGCACCAGGTACCAGGTGGGCAGCAGCGTGGTGAGCGCGCCGACCGGGTCCGCCGCGAGCGCCGAGCTCAGCTCGGTGGACGACCCGGCCAGCAGCGCGCCGAAGACCAGCAGGACCACCGGCCCGATCGACGAGCCGAACACCGTCCAACCGACCACCGCGCCGCTGCGCGCGGACCGGGGCAGGTAGCGGGAGTAGTCGGCGGCGGCGTTGACCCAGCCGAGCCCGTAGCCGGTCATCATGAAAACCAGCCCGCCGATCACCGCGGGTGCCGAGCCGCTGGGCAGCGCGGCCACCGTGGCGAGGTGCACATGCCCGAGGACCAGCAGGATGTAGAGCGCGGTGAGCACCGCGGTGACCACCGTGATGACCATCTGTAGCCGCATGATCAGGGTGAACCCGACCACGCCGGCGAGCACGATCAGCCCGGCCACCACGACCAGCGCGATCAGCTTGGCGGACGTGCCGCCCTCCCAGCCCAGGCGGGTGAGCACGCTCGAGGTGGCCAGCACCGCCAGCGCGGTCAGCACGGTCTCCCAGCCCACGGTGAGCAGCCAGGACAGCACCGAGGGCAGCCGGTTGCCGGAGATCCCGAAGATCGCCCTGGACAGCACCATGGTGGGCGCGGAGCCGCGCTTGCCGGCCAGCGAGATGATCCCGCAGAGCAGGAACGACAGCACGATCCCGACGCAGCCGACCAGCACCGCCTGCCAGAACGAGATGCCGAAGCCGAGCAGGAACGAGCCGTAGCTCAGCCCGAACACCGAGACGTTGGCGCCGAACCAGGGCCAGAACAGCCCGCGCGGCCGACCGGTGCGCTCGTCCACGCCGATTGTGTTGAGGCCGTTGGTTTCCACGCTCAACGCGGACTTCGGGCTGGTCGGGGCAGCCGAGCCGCTGGGCGACGGTGGGGTGGAGGTCATACCGGCTCCTGCCCTGTACCTGTTCAGACCTGTATAAATTAAGGAGCCCGTTCGGCACTGTCAATGGGCTTGACCAGGGCAGAAACAGCCTCTCGACAAGTGCTCAGTCTTCGAACTATCGTGGCCGCACGCGGTACGCGGCGATTGAGGAGCGGTGATGACCGTGGCGGATACCAGGGACCGTGCGCTCGGCGCGCTGTCCGGCCTGGCCCTGGGTGACGCGCTGGGCATGCCGACCCAGTCCATGGCCCGGGAGGAGATCGCCCACCGGTACGGGCGGATCGGCGCGCTGCTCCCCGGCGCACCGGACCAGCCGATCGCGCCCGACCGGCCGGCCGGTTCGATCACCGACGACACCGAGCAGGCGCTGCTGCTGGCCGAGTTGCTGATCGACGGCGCCGGTCGGGTGGACGCCCTGGTGTTCGCCGGGGCGCTGGAGCGCTGGGAGGCGGACATGGTCCGGCGCGGCTCGGCGGACCTGCTCGGCCCGTCCACCAAGCGGGCCATCCAGCGGCTGCACGCCGGAGAATCGCCAGACCAGGCCGGGCGGGACGGCACCACGAACGGCGCGGCCATGCGGATCACCCCGGTCGGGATCGCCGTGCCGGCCACCGACCTGCACCGGCTGCTGTCCCTGGTGGTGCAGGCCAGCCAGGTCACCCACAACACCGGGCTGGGCATCGCCGCCGCGGCGGCCGTGGCGGCGGCGGTGTCCGCCGGCGTGGGCGGCGCCCCGCTGTCCGACGCGCTGGACGCGGCGGAGCGAGCCGCCGAGGCGGGCGCGCGGCGTGGGTACTGGGTCGCCGGCGGGTCCATCGCGGCGCGGATCCGCTGGGCGCGCGGCTGGGTGCGCGGGATGACACCGGCGACCTTGGCCGACGCGGTGGCCGAGGTGATCGGCACGTCGGTGGCCGCGCAGGAGTCGGTGGTCGCGGCCTTCGCGCTGGCCGAGGCGCTCGGTGACGACCCGGCGGAGGCCCTGCGCACCGCCGCGTCGCTGGGCGGCGACACCGACACGGTGGCCGCGATCTGCGGCGCGATCCTGGGCGCCGCGCACGGCATGTCCGGGCTGCCGGCCGACCTGCTGGACACCGTCCGCCGGGTCAACCACCTGGACCTGGAACCAGTCGTCGACGGGCTGCTCAAGCTCCGCGCCAGTTGAGGAGGGCACGATGGCCACCAGCACCGACTCCGAGGTGACCGGGCGATCGAGCGGGGCGCTGGAGACCCGGGGTATCGAGCCGGTCCCGGTCGCCGAGCGCACCGGGCGGCCCAGCCAGCTGTTCTGGGTCTGGTTCGCCGCCAACATCAGCATCCTGGGGTTGCCGCTGGGCGCCACCCTGGTCGCGGTGCAGGGGCTCACCGTGTGGCAGGCGATCCTGGTCGCCGCCGTCGGCTCGGTGGGTTCGTTCGCGATCGTCGGCGCGGTGTCCATCGCCGGGCGGCGCGGCGGGGCACCGGGGCTCACCCTGTCCCGCGCGGTGTTCGGCGCGCGGGGCAACATCGGCCCCACCGCGGTGTCGCTGATCTCCCGGCTGGGCTGGGAAACCGTGAACACCACGACGGCGGCGTTCGCGCTGCTCTCCCTGGCCACCATCCTGTTCGGCACCAGCCCGGTGGCCAAGCAGCACCCGGTGCTGACCGTGGTGTGTATCGCGGTGTTCGAGCTGTGCACCGTGCTGGTGTCCGGGCTGGGGCACGCCGTGCTGGTCGCCGTGCAGCGCTGGGCGACCTGGGTGTTCGGCGTGCTCAACCTGGTCGTCGGCGGGTTCCTGATCGCCACCATCTCCTGGGCAGCGGTGGCCTCGGCGCGCCCGGCGCCGGTGGGGGCGATGCTGGCCGGGGTGGGGGTGATCGCGGCGGGCACCGGTATCGGCTGGGCCAACGCGTCCGCGGACATCGCCCGCTACCAGGCCCGCGGCGTTCGGGCCGGCGCCCTGGTGCTCTCCGCCGCCGCCGGCGCCGGCATCCCGCTGGTGCTGCTGATCTCCCTGGGCAGCATGCTCGCCGCCGGCGACCCGACGCTGGCCGCCGCCGGCGACCCGGTGGCCGCGATCCGCGCGATGCTGCCCAGCTGGATGGCCGTGCCGTATCTGCTGGCCGCGTTCGGCGGGCTGCTGCTGTCCAACCACCTGTCGGTCTACTCCGCCGGCCTCACCACACTGACCCTGGGGCTGCGCATGCCCCGGGTGTACGCGGTGGTGGTGGACGTGGTGGTGACGTTCCTCGGCTCGATCTACTTCATCCTGGTGGCGGACGGCTTCTACACCCCGTTCATCGCGTTCATCAGCATGCTGGCGGTGCCGATCACCGCCTGGGTGGGGGTGTTCACCTGCGACATGCTGCGCCGCCGGGAGTACGACCCGGTCGCCCTGATGGACACCGGTCGGAGCAGCGGGTACTGGTACCTGGCCGGCATCCGGCCGGCGGCGGTGACGGCCTGGGCGGTGGCGATCGTGGTCGGCTACCTGTTCACCACCGCCGGCCCCTCCGACGGAGCCTGGTTCACCGGCTCGCTGGCCGACACCTGGCTGGGCCGCAACGGGCTGGGCTGGGTGATCACCTTCGTCATCGCGTTCGGCGGCTACGCGGCGCTGGGCGGGACCAGGTCGGCGGCGGTCGCGGGATCGAAGGCGGCGCCGAAGTGACCGGTCGGCTGGTGCACACCGGGCAGGTGCTGCTGGACCTGGTGATGCGGGTGCCCGCGCCGCCGCCGGTGGGCGGTGACGTGTTCGCCTCGGCGAGCAGCCTGCAACCCGGCGGCGGGTTCAACGTGATGGCCGCCGCGGCCCGCGCCGGGGCCAGGGTGCTCTACGCCGGTGGGCACGGCGAGGGTGAGCTGGGCGACGCGGTGCGCGCCGCGCTGGCGGCCGAGGGCATCGAGGTCGCCTTCGGCGCGTCGGTCGGCCGGGACACCGGCGTGTCCGTGGCCATGGTGGACGACTCCGGCGAGCGTACTTTCATCACCGCCCCCGGCGCGGAGTCGGAGCTGGACCCGGCGGCACTGGCCGGGGTCGCGGTGACTGGTGCCGACATCGTCTACCTGAGCGGCTACAGCTTGGTGGTCAAGGAGAAGCGGGACGCGCTGCTGGACTGGTTGGACCTGGTGTCCAACAGAGATGCGGCGGCCCAGCCGACGCTGCTGGCCGACCCGGGGCCGCTGGTCGCCGACATCGCGCCGGAGGCGTGGGCCCGGCTGATCGCCCGGGTGGACGTGTTGAGCTGCAACACCAGGGAGGCCCGGCTGCTGTCCGCCGTGGCCGACCCGGGCGCGGCGGCCGCCGAACTGGCCAAGCGGGTCCGGCCGGGCGCCGCGGTACTGGTCAGAGACGGCGCGGCCGGCTGTTGGCTGGCTCGGGACGGCGCCGGCGAGGAGCTCATTCCCGGGCTACCGGTGACCGTGGTGGACAGCAACGGGGCCGGTGATGCGCACAGCGGCGTGCTCGCCGCGGAGCTGCTGCGCGGGATGGACCTGCGCGGCGCCGTGGTCCGGGCCAACGCCGCCGCCGCGCTCGCGGTCACCCGGCCAGGCCCAGCCACCGCCCCCACCCGCGCCGAGGTCGACGCCCTACTCGCCGCCCAGTACGCCTGAGCTCGCGCCGCTCCGGCCACACACCCTCTTCGTGCGCCGCACACCCGCTGCAGCGGGTGTGCTGCGCCCACACCGGGTGTGCGG
>DATHIT010001034.1:0-4022 GCA_035489915.1 Pseudonocardia sp.
GCCCTAGTCGGACGGAGTGGCTCGATGCGGGGCTAGCTCCCGCCGAACAAACGCCGTCCGCGCTCAGCGGACCTGACACAGGCAGCTGCCGACGCGGCACAGGTCAACTGCGCGTCGTCTGGTCAGCGGCCAATACACGGCCCCAAGGGTAGCCGAGCGAACCGGATTTAGGGGTCTTCGATCGGGGAGAAGATCCCGACAGCGAGGACTCAGTTCGCCGCGCCCGCCGAGCTGGTGCCGGGGCTGATGACCAGGTCGTGTGCCACTCCGGAGATTTGCAGCGCGTTGTCCACCGCGCGCAGTGAGGTCGGCGTGACTGAGAACGGCAGCGCGCCGGGGTCGATCCGCACGGTGAACAGTCCGCGCAGACCGGTCTGCACCATCTGCGGCAGCCGAGCGGCCTGCGGCCCGGAACCGACCCGGATGTCCCGGGGGCTGATCTGAATCTGCCGGCCGGCCAGCTGCAACATGGCGATCACCGAGACATCCACCTGCTGGCCCAGCACGTTCGTGGTGGCCACCAGCCGAACCGCGTCGTCCGGGCTGATCCCGGTGACCGAGGAGCCCGGGGCCGCGTTGGCCGAGTCGGCGACCGCGGCATCCAGCGCGCCGTAGTCGACCGGGCCGATGGTTAGCTTGGTCACACCGGGCAGCTGCTTGATCAGGTCGTCCCTGGTGATCAGCAGCGAGCCCTGGGCGTCGTCCACCGAGATGCTCGGTGATCCGCTGAGGATCTGGCTGAACGGCACCCGCACGTGGTAGAGCTCGGCGCGCAACCCGACCTCGTGCATCGTTCCCACGGTGAGCCGGTCGGCTGACACGTCTACCCTGCGGTAGTCGCCGGCCAGCGCCTGGGCCAGGAACGGGAAGCCGTTGATCTTCACGGCCGGGTCGTCCGGCAGGGCGAGCTGCTCGCGTACCCGACTGGACACCTGGTACTCGGCGGTGGACGCGGCGGCAAAGTCAATGGCGACCAGCAGCACGATCGCCACGATCAGACCGATCACGATTCGCTTCATCCAGGCTCTCCAACAGGCGGCGGAACCGGGCTCAGAACCGCCGTGGGGGGCATCGGCACCACCGAAATCACCCGCGGCCGGTAGCCCGCCACAACAAATATCGGCGTGAACTGCGACGCGCGCGGGTTTCGCCTGGTGCTCACCCCGGTATCCTCCCTGTTACCGGAAATTCAGGGACACCCGGGTCCGGAGACGGGAGGAGGCAACATGGAGTTGCTGCTGCTCACCGCAGACCCGAGCCCCGAGTCGGTGCTGCCGGCATTGTCGTTGCTGCCACACGGGGTGCGCACCGCCGCACCCGAGGTAGCCGCGCTGCTCGACGCTGGTCCGCACGACGCGGTGCTGGTCGACGCGCGCGCGGATTTAGTGGCCGCGCGCGGGCTGTGCCGGCTGCTCGGCACCACCGGTATGGAAGTGCCGGTGGTCGCCGTACTCACCGAAGGCGGGCTCGTCGCCGTGTCGTCGGAGTGGGCGGTGGACGACATCCTGCTGCCCACCGCCGGCCCCGCGGAGATCGACGCCAGGCTCCGGCTGCTGAAAACCCGGCCGGGTGCGGACACCCAGGCCGGCGGCGGCGCACTGGTGCTCGGCGAGCTGATCATCGACGAGGCGACCTACACCGCGCGGTTGCGCGGGCGGGCACTTGAGCTCACCTACAAGGAGTTTGAGCTGCTCAAATACCTCGCACAGCACGCCGGCCGGGTGTTCACCCGGGCGCAGCTGCTGCAGGAGGTGTGGGGTTACGACTTCTTCGGCGGCACCCGCACGGTGGACGTGCACGTGCGTCGACTGCGCGCCAAGCTCGGCCCCGAGCACGAGCAGCTGATCGGCACGGTGCGCAACGTCGGCTACAAGTTTGTCCGGCCGGGCCGCGCCGGGCTGGGCGAGCGGCGGGACGCCGCGGAGGCCGCTGACACCGGGCTGAGCGGCGCCGAATCCACCAATGGGGCGGCCACCGACGCCGACGTGGAGGCGGACCTGGCCGCCGGCCTCGGCAACGGTCTGGCCAATGGCCTGGGCACCCCCGGCCGGCCCACCGAACGCGACGCGGGAGCCGGCTGGCGCGGGTAGCCTCGGCGATCGTGACGGCTGTTGATAGCGCGCTTACCTGGAGCTCCGCCCTCGACGAGAGGGTGGCCGACGAGGTGCTCGCGGTGCTCGAGGCGGCCACCGAAGCCGACCACACGGCGCCGGTTTCTGAGAATGTGCTGATACACCTGCGGGGGCAGCTGGGTCCGCGCGCGGCGCACCTGCTCGCCCGGGACCCGGCCGGGCGTCTGGTCGGCTACGCCTACCTGGATTCCGCCGATCCGGGCGAGGCCGATCCGGGCGAGGCCGATCCGGGCGAGGCGGTTGCCGAGCTGGCGGTGCTGCCGGCGGCGCGGCGCCACGGCCTGGGCACCGCGCTGGTCCGCGCGCTGCTGGAACGCGCGTCCGGCGGCCCGCTGCGGATCTGGGCGCACGGCGAGCACCCTGGCGCCCTCGCACTGGCCGGCAAGCTGGGATTCCGCCAGGTGCGCACCCTCCTGCAGATGCACCGGAGCCTGCTCGAGCCGCTGCCGGACGCCGAGTTCGCCGACGATGTGCGGCTGCGCGCCTTCCGGGTAGGCCGGGACGAGCCGGAGTTCCTGCGGGTGAACAACGCGGCGTTCTCCTGGCACCCGGAGCAGGGTGGCTGGGACATCGAGCAGGTCAAGGCGCGCGAGGCCAAGCCGTGGTTCGACCCGGCCGGGTTCCTGCTCGCGGTGGAGGCCGACGACCCGGACCGGCTGCTCGGCTACCACTGGACCAAGGTGCACCCGGACGGCGGGAAGGACGGCGGCCCGATCGGCGAGGTCTACGTGCTCGGGGTGGACCCGGCGGCGCAGGGCCGAAGGCTCGGCGGGGCGCTCACCCTGGCCGGCCTGCGCTACCTGCGCGACGAGCGGGGCATGACCGAGGTAATGCTGTACGTCGAGTCGGACAACCACCCGGCGGTGAAGGTGTACCAGCGGCTGGGCTTCACGCCCTGGCACACCGACGCGGCATTCCTGAGGTGAGCCGTACACGTGCCGCACACGGGCCGTGACCAGCACGACCGTCCAAGATCTAGTCACAATCTGTTCACGTTGATATCACGGCACGTCATCGGGCTCGTCACGAACGGGTACCTGCGGGCAAACCCAGGGTGTATTGCGTCACCCAAGGTGATCTGTTCACCTCTCGTTCACCTTTTGGGCGGCCCGCGTCCACCGGGTGTCCCTAACGTGCCCGGTCGTGCGGCCACCCCGAGCCGTGTTCTGACGCGTCTTCGGACTCGACACCCAGGAGGAATTCCTGTGAAGCTCAAGCGGCACGGTGCCGTGCTCGCCATGGTCGCCGTCGGAGCGCTCGCGCTCGCGGCCTGCGGCAGCAACCCAACCCCCTCGGGCGGTGGTGGTGGCGGGGCCTCCACCGGGCCGGCGGCCTGCGGCGGCAAGCAGAACCTCACCGCCGAAGGTTCCAGCGCCCAGAAGAACGCCATCGACGTGTTCGTACAGGCGTACCAGGCGAAGTGCCCCGGCTTCAACGTCGCCTACAACCCGACCGGTTCCGGCGCCGGGGTCAAGCAGTTCAACGCCGGCTTGGTCGATTTCGGGGGCTCCGATTCCGCGCTGAGCGCCGCCAACGGTGAGGTCGCGGCGGCCGAACAGCGCTGCAAGGGCAACCCCGCGTGGGACCTGCCCATGGTGTTCGGCCCGGTGGCCCTGGGCTACAACGTGCCCGGGGTGACCGACCTGGTGCTCAACGGGGAGACCGCCGCCAAGATCTTCAGCGGTGGGATCAAGACCTGGAACGACCCGGCGATCGCCGCGCTGAACAGCGGCAAGCAGCTGCCCGCTCAGCCGATCAACGTGATCTACCGCTCGGACTCGTCCGGTACCACGGACAACTTCCAGCAGTACCTGGCCGCCGCCAGCAAGGGCGCCTGGACCAAGGAGGCCGGCAAGACGTTCAACGGTGGCGTCGGCACCGGCTCGCAGG
>DATHIT010001035.1:0-3857 GCA_035489915.1 Pseudonocardia sp.
CCGGCCCGGACCGCCCCCGGCGGCAACCGCGCCGGTGACCACCCCGGCCGAAGGCTCACCCGCCGCCAGGGCCGCCAGCCCGGACAACAACGCGGCCCGATCGGTGCCGGTCACGACCGCGCGGTGCTCGAACACCGACCGGGTGCTGACCAGGGACCACGCCACCCGCGCAACGTCCAGGTCCGCGCGCGCACCGACGAACTCGGTCAGCCGGCCCGCCTGCGCCGCCAACGCCGCGCCACCGCGAGCGGACACCAGCCACGCCGTGGTCGGCCCGGTCAGCACCGGCAGACCGGCACCCGTCTCTCCCCGATCGGCCGCATTCTCGGCAGAACCGTTGAGTTCGGCGCCAGTTTCGACCCTGTCGGACGGCACCGGCGGCGCCTCTTCGAGAATGGCGTGCACGTTGGTGCCGCTGACGCCGAACGCGGAGACGCCGGCGCGGCGGGGGCGGCCGTTGGCGGGCCAGTCGACCGGTTCGGTCAGCAGCCGCACGTCACCGGCCGACCAGTCCACGTGTGGGCTGGGTTCCTCGGCGTGCAGGGTGCGCGGCAGCTGCTCGTGCCGCAGCGCCAGCACCATCTTGATGATCCCGGCGACGCCGGCGGCGGTCTGGGTGTGTCCGATGTTGGACTTGACCGACCCCAGCCACAGCGGTCGGTTCCCGGGTCGGTCCTGCCCGTAGGTCGCCAGCAGGGCCTGCGCCTCGATCGGGTCGCCCAGCACCGTGCCGGTGCCGTGGGCCTCCACCACGTCGACCTCGTCCGCCCGCAATCCCGCATGTGCCAGGGCGGACCGGATCACCTGCTGCTGCGAGGGGCCGTTCGGCGCGGTCAAACCGTTCGACGCGCCGTCCTGGTTCATGGCGCTGCCCGCCACCACCGCCAAGACCTGATGGCCGTTGCGGCGAGCGTCCGACAGCCGCTCCAGCACCAACATCCCGGAGCCCTCGCCCCAGCCGATGCCATCCGCGTCGGCCGCGAACGCCTTGCACCGCCCGTCGAACGCCATCCCCTGCTGATGGGAGAACTCCGCGAACGCACCCGGCGAGGCCATCACCGCCACCCCGCCGGCCAACGCCATCGAGCACTCGCCCGCCCGCAGCGCCTGACACGCCAGATGCACGGCCACCAGCGACGACGAACACGCCGTATCCACCGTCACCGCCGGGCCCTGCAGCCCCATGGTGTACGACACCCGACCCGAGATCACCGACGTCAGGCTGCCGATCAGCTGGTAGCCCTCCGTGCCGGCCTCCTCCGAGAGGCCGAGCCCGTAGCCGCCGAAGCCGGCTCCGGCGAACACGCCGGTCGCGGTGCCCTTCAGCGAGGCCGGATTGATACCGGCCCGCTCCACCGCCTCCCACGCCGTCTCCAGCAGCAGTCGCTGTTGCGGGTCCATCGTCAACGCCTCGCGCGGGCTGATCCCGAAGAACCCCGGGTCGAACTCCGGCGCGTCGTAGATGAACCCACCCACCCGCGTGGTCGACGCGTCGGCGTCCAGCCCCGCGTAGAGACCGTCCGGATCCCAGCCGCGGTCGGTGGGGAACCCGGCGATCGCATCGGTACCGGCGACCAGCAGATCCCACAGCTCCTCCGGCTCCCGAACACCACCCGGGAACCGGCAACCCATCCCCACGATCGCGATCGGGTCGTCACCGCCGGCCGAGGCCCGGACGGTGACCGGCGCCCTGGGGGCGGCCAGGATGCCGAGCAGCTCGGTCCGCAGGAACCGCACCGCGTCGGCCGGGGTGGGGTAGTCGAAGACGAGGGTGGCCGGCAGGGTTAGGCCGGTCGCCTTGTTCAGCCTGCCGCGCAGGTCGACAGCTGTGATCGAGTCGAAGCCGAGGTCCTTGAACGGCCGCCCGGCCGGGACGGCGTCGGCCGAGGTGTGCCCGAGCACGGCGGCGACCTCGGCCCGGACGAGATCGGTGAGGATCCGTTCCTGCTCGGCCGGGGCCAGGTCGCTCAGCCGGTGGCCCAGCTCGGTCCGGGCGACGCCCGGGGTGCCCTCACCGGACGACGGGCGCCCATCCAGGGCCCGGCGGGCCTCGGGCAGCTCGGCCAGCAGCGGGCTGGGGCGGTGGACGGTGAAGATGGTGGCGAATCGGTCCCAGTCGATGTCGGCGACCGTGACCAGGTCCTCCCCGGCGTCCAGGACGGCCGCCAGAGCGCTGATCGCCAGGTCGGGGTCCATCTCCCGCAGGCCCAGTCGCTGCAGCACCTCGGCCGCCAGGCCGCCGACCATGCCGCCACCGGCCCACAGCCCCCAGGCCACCGACGTCCCGACGAGACCCCGCCCTCGACGGTCCTCCACCAGGGCGTCCAGCGCCGCGTTGGCCGCCGCGTAGCCGGACAGCCGGGCGCTGCCCCAGGCCGAGGCCCCGGAGGAGAACACCACGAAGGCGTCCAGCTCGCGGTCCGAGGTGAGCTCGTCGAGGTGGCTCGCGCCACCGGCCTTGGCCCGCAGTACCTCGACCAGGTCAGACGTCACCGTGGGTTCGAGCGGGCCACCCACGCCGGCGCCGGCCGCGTGCATGACCGAGCTCAGCGCCGGGCCGTGGGCGTCGATCCAGTTCAGCAGCCCGGCCGTCTGGGCCCGGTCGCCGACGTCCCCGGCCAGCACGGCCACGGCGGTGCCGGCGCTGGCCACCTCGGCGGCCAGCGCGGCCGCGCCCGGCGCACCCGGGCCGGAACGGCTGGCCAGCACGGCTTGGGGCGCGTCCCGGCCGGCCAACCAGCGCGCCAGGTGCCCGCCCACCCCTCCGGTACCGCCGGTCACCAGGACGCTGCCGCCGGGGGCCCAGGCCCGCGAGGCCGGCCGCTTTGGACGGGATGTGCGGACCAGGCGTCGGGCGAGGACGCTCCCGGAGCGGATCGCGACCTGGTCCTCGCCGCACCCGGCCAGCACGGCGACGAGCCGGTCGGCAGTGCGTGCGTCCCAGGTCGGGGGCAGGTCGACCAGGCCGCCCCACCGGTCGGGATGTTCCAGGGCGGCGACCCGGCCGAGCGCCCAGGACTGGGCCGGCACCGGGCTGACGAGCATCTCACCGCTGACGGCCGCGACCGCGCCGACCGTCAGTACCCACAGCGGTGCGTCCACTTCGACGTCGCCCAGGGCCTGGACCAGGGCCATCGTCCCGGCGAGTCCGCGGGCCACGACCGGCGACCCGTCCAGCGACGACACGTCGAGGGCCAGCAGCGAGACGATCCCGGACGCCGCCGGTCCGTCCCCGGTCAGGTCGAGGGACCCGGTGATGCGGTCCCGCAGTGCCGGCCGGTCCAGCTCGTCCGGAGCGATCTCGACGACCTGCACTCGCGCGCCCCGGGCGGTCAGGGCCTGATGGCACTCGGTGGTCACCGCCTCGTACTCCGCTCCGGCCGATACCACGACCAGCCAGGTGCCCGACAGCGTGGCCGGGCCGAGCGGGGCGAGCGACCGCCACGTGATGCGGTAGCGCCAGTCGGCGACGGCGGACTCGCCGCGCTCCCGACGCCGCCACGCCGCCAACGCCGGCAGCAGCTCCCGCACGCGGTCGCCGTCCATCGCCAGGGCCTCGGCGGCGCTGTCCACGTCGCCGCCGGTCACCGCCGTCCAGAACGCACTCTCCGTCTCGGAGGCCGCCGCGGCCCCGCCGCCACGGGCGGCCGGAGCCGGCGCGGGCCAGTACCGCTGGCGCTGGAATGCGTAGGTCGGCAGCTCGACGCGCTGCCCGACCGGCAGGACCGTGGTCCAGTCGACGGCCACCCCGTGCACGTGCGCCTCGGCCAACGACGTCATCAGCCGGGCCGCACCCCCGTCATCGCGGCGCAGCGTCCCGGTCACCACCGGGGTCCGGCGCGGCACGCCCAACTCGC
>DATHIT010001036.1:0-7209 GCA_035489915.1 Pseudonocardia sp.
GTCCGGGCTGCTCCAGCTGGACCACCGTGCCGAGGCGATGGAGTACCTGCAGACGCTCACCGAGACCGGTGCCGGCCGGCCCAGTGGCATCGACGGCGCGGTGGCCGACCCGTATCTGAGCGCGCTGCTGCTGGCCAAGACCGAGCAGGCCAGGGAGAAGGACGTCGAGCTGCGGCTGACCGAGGACTCCTGGGTGCCCGGCGCGGTGGACGACCCGGTGGCGGTCACCACGGTGCTGGGCAACGTGCTGGACAACGCACTGCGCGCGGCCCAGCTGGCCGCCCGCCGACCCGCCTGGATCGAGGTCACGCTGCTCGCCGACGGCGCCACGCTGCACCTGTCGGTGCAGGACAGCGGGCCCGGGGTGGCTGACGAGTTGCGCGAGACGGTGTTCGACGAGGGGGTCACCACCAAGCTCACCCCCGGCCACGGCTTGGGGCTCGCCCTGGCCAGGCACGAGGCGCGGAGCCGGGGCGGCGATCTCTGGCTGGCGGACCCAGGCATCGGCTCAGGCGCTGGTTCCGGCCCTGGCACCGGCACCGGCACCGGCTCCGGGGCGCTGTTTGTCGCCGCGCTACCCGGGGTGCTGAACGGCGCGCTGGACGGCCGAGGCGGTGCCCGGTGATCCGGACGCTGATCGTGGACGACGACTTCCGGGTGGCCGGGGTGCACGCCGGCTTCGTCTCCGAGGTACCCGGCTTCGAGGTGGTCGGGGTGGCGCGCACGGCGGCCGAGGCCCGCGCCAGGGTGGCCGAACTGCGGCCCGACCTGCTGCTGCTGGACATCTACCTGCCGGACCAGTCCGGGCTGACGCTGCTGGTCGAGCTGGCCGCCACCAACAGCGCCGACACCGTGGTGCTCTCCGCCGCGTCCGACGCCCGCACGATCCGCGCCGCCGTCCGCGCCGGGGCGCTGAACTACCTGGTCAAGCCGTTCACGAGGCGGCAGCTGGCGGATCGGCTGACCAGCTACGCGCGCTACCGGGCGCTGCTGGACACCGAGCGCGGGTTGGCCCAGGCGGACGTGGACCGAGCATTCCGCGTGCTGCACGAGCAGGACCGCACGGTCGCCCCGAAGGGCCAGTCACCGGCCACCTCGCGGCTGGTCTCCGAGCGGCTGCGGTCCGAGGGGGCGCCGCTGTCCGCCGCCGAACTCGCCGCGCAGCTGGGCATCGCCAGGGCCACCGCGCAGCGCTACCTCACCGCGCTGGCCGACGCCGGCGCGGTCGAGATGCGGCTGCGCTACGGGGTCACCGGACGCCCGGAGCACGAGTACCTGTGGGTACCCGGGGGCTGAGCCGACGGTGCTCTAGGTCCACCACTCGTCGGGCAGCTTGGTCTCGATGGCCCGCAGGCGGGTGCGGGCGCAGTCGGTACACAGCCAACTGTTGGCGCCGTCCGGCCGGCGGTCGAACACCCAGGACAGCACGCCGGCCCCTCCGGGATCGGGCGGGCGGCCGCAGGCGCGGCAAGCTTGGAGTTCACTCATCGAGCAAGTGTGCTCGCCCCGGGGCCGCCGACCGGGCGCACCGGCGGCCGAAACAAGGTCCGCGCGACGACCGGTCACCTCGGTGCGCCCAACGATCGCGCTGTGTTACCGGAGGGCTACCAGCAGTTTTCTGTATCCTTTCAGAGACCGGTTAAACCGCTGGATCAGGCGGCATCGCGGGCAACGAGCGCACGCTCCGTAGCCGTCGAACCAGTTTCGACCGCCGCGGCCTCCGCCGCCCGCCGGCCGTACCGGGCGGCCAGCCACGCGCAGGCCATCAGCTGCATCTGGTGGAACAGCATGACCGGGAGCACCAGCAGCCCGATCCCGTGTCCGGCGAACATCGCCGCGGCCATGGGCAGCCCGCTGGCGATGCTCTTCTTCGAGCCGCAGAACAGGATGGTCATCCGGTCCGGCGGCGCGAAGCCCAGCCACCGGGGCACCAGTGTTGTCACCGTGAGCACCACGCCGAGCAGCGCCGCGTCGACCAGGGCGAGCACCCCGAGCGACACCAGGGAGAGCTGGTGCCAGATGCCGGCCACCACCGCCGCGCCGAACGCGGTGTAGACCACCAGCAGGATCGACCCCCGGTCCACCACGAAGAGCAGGCGGCGCTGCCGGATCACCCAGTCCGCGATCCACCGCCGCAGCAGCTGCCCGAGCAGGAACGGAGCCAACAGCTGCAGCGCCACGTTGACCACGGCGCGGCCGGAGATGCCCCCGTGCGCGGACATCAGCACGCCGACCAGCAGCGGGGTGAGCACGATTCCGGCCAGGTTGGACAGCGAGGCCGCGCAGATCGCCGCCGGCACATTGCCCCTGGCCACCGAGGTGAACGCGACGGAGGCCTGCATGGTGGACGGCAGGCAGCACAGGAAGAGCACGCCGAGGGCCAGCTGGCGGGGCAGCACGGACGCCGGAATCAACTGCGCCGCGAGACCGAGCAGCGGGAAGAGCACGAAGGTTGCGGCGAGCACCGAGCCGTGCAACCGCCAGTGCCGCAGCCCGGCGATCGCCTCGCGGGGGGACAGCCGGACGCCGTAGAGGAAGAACAGCGCGCCGATGGCCAGCGTGGTCAGGTAGGAGAACCCCTCGGCCACGCCGCCCCGGGCCGGCAGCAGCGCCGCGATGCCCACGGTGAGCAGGATCGACAGCAAAAACGCGTCAACGGGCAGGCGCGCCCGCAGGCTCCCCAGTCGGCTCAGCAGTACAGTCACACGCTCGATGATGCGGTGGCCACGGTGATTCGGAAACGCGCACGCCATGATGATTGCCATCATGCTGTGGACTAACCGCAGGTAGGCTGGTTGACGTGTTGGACCCCACACACCTGCGATCGTTCGCCACGGTCGCTCGGTTGCTCAGCTTCACCAAGGCCAGCGAGCACCTGGGGATCCAGCAGTCCACGGTGAGTCAGCACGTCCGCAAGCTGGAAGCGACGGTTGGCCGGACGCTCCTGGTACGCGACACCCACTCGGTCGCGCTCACCCCGGACGGCGAGACGATGTTGAACTTCGCCGGCTCCATCCTGGACACCACCGAGCGGGCGATCGCCCACTTCCGCGGCCCGCAGGTCCGAGGCAGGCTGCGGTTCGGGCTCTCCGAGGACCTGGTGCTCAGCCGGCTGCCCAGCATCCTGACCGACTTCCGCCGCCGGCACCCGCTGGTCGACCTGGAGCTGACCGTCGGGCTCGGCGACAGCCTGCGGCAGCTGGCGCACAACGGCGAGCTGGACCTGGTATTCGCCAAGCGCTCCGCCGGGCAGACCGACGGGGTCCCGGTGTGGCGCGACCGGTTCGTCTGGGTGTGCGGCCGGGAACTGCCCAGCCTCGGCGCGGACGACCCGGTGCCGCTGGTCTGCTTCCCCCCGCCGAGCTCCTCCCGAGCGGCGGTCATCGCCGCGCTGGAGGCGGCCGGGCGGCCCTGGCGGCTGGCCTGCACCAGCGGCAGCCTCAGCGGGCTGCACGCGGCGGCGCTGGCCGGGCTCGGGGTCGTCGCGCACGCCGAAACGCTGGTCCCGGCCGGGCTGACCCCGGTACCCGCCAAGGCGGCGCTGCCCCCGTTGCCCTGGTTCGAGTTCGCCCTGTCCAGCGGTGGGCACGCCTTCAACGGACCGGGCGCGGCCCTGGCCGACACGATCCTCAGCTCCGCCGACCGCCTGCGCTCCGGGGATTGAGACCTGCCCAGCTCAGCCGGACCGGCCCGCGGCACGAGCCCCGGTCACCGCCGCACAAACCGCCGCCTCCGCCGCAGGCTGACCTTCCCCCGCACTTCGCATAGCCAAGGCGCACTTCGCACAGTGCGTGCGGTATGCGAAGTGTGCCCCACGTATGCGAAGTGGCTGTGGACGGCCAGGCCAGCAACGGTGGCGGTAGTGCATGGCCCGTGAGTGGTTAGCGTTGCCAGGGCAACGCTAACCACTCACGGGGTTAGCGACGCGTGCGCAGGTAGTCGGCGACCACCTCGGCGCCCAGGCCGTCCAGGGTGGGCGTGACCACCCGGCCGCCGCAGCGCCGGGCCACGTCGTCCATGAACGCGGCCAGCCTGGGGTCGTCACCCAGGACAAAGAAGGTGAACACCGCGTTCATCCCGGTCAGCCGGTCCACCTCGGCCACCGTGGCCCGCACCGTGTACGGGCTGGGTGGGTAGTCGAAGTACGCCTCGCCGTCCGGCTCCAGGTGCGCGGTGGGCTCGCCGTCGGTGACCACCAGCACCACCGGCATGGCGTCCGGATGCCGGCGCAGGTGTCGCTGCGCCAACAACAGCGCGTGGTGCAGGTTGGTGCCCTGCGCGTAGGCGCCCTCCAGCCCGACCAGTTCGCCCAGCTCCACGGTCTGCGCGTGCCGACCGAAGGTGATCAGCGCCAGGTCGTCGCCGCGGAACCGGGTGGAGATCAGCTGGTGCAGGGCCAGCGCGGTGCGTTTCATCGGCACCCAGCGACCCTCGGCCACCATCGACCACGAGGTGTCCACCAGCAGCGCCACCGCGGCCCGGGTGCGCTGCTCGGTCTCCACCACCTCGACGTCGCTGACGTCCAGCCTGCGCCGGTCTCCGCCGGCCCGGCGCAGTTCCGCGTTGAGCAGCGTGCGCGGCACCGACCAGGCCTCGGTGTCCCCGAACGCCCACGGCCGGGTGGCTCCGGTGGCTTCGCCGGCCGCACCGGAGCGGCGGGTGTCCCGTTCGCCGCGCCGCGCGCCGATCCGGTCCACCACGTCCCGCAGCGCGGACTCGCCCAGCCGGCGCAGCGCCTTCGGGGACAGGTGCAGCGACCCATCCGCGGCCCGTTCGAACAGCCCCTGGCGCTGTAGCTCGCGCTCCAGCTCGGCCAAAGTCCGGGCGTCCACCCTGGCCTCCTCGCCGAGCAGCTCGCCCAGCGCGTCCAGGTCGACGTCCTCCAGCCGGGCGCCCGGGTAGCTCTGCGCGAGCTGCTCGGCCAGCGCGTCCAGCTGACCGAGCTGCTCCATCGCCCGGGTGGCCTCGCCCATGCCCATCGGGTTCTCGCCGCGGAACCGGCCGCCGCCCTGCCAGTCCTCCCCCGGCCGCAGCCCCTGAAGCTGGGCGTCCAGCTGGGACAGCGCCTGGGCCAGCCGGGGGTCGCCGAACGCCTGCTGGACCAGCTCGGCCAGCTCGGCGCGCTGCTCGGCGGACATCGAGTTGAGCATCCGCTGCGCCGCGGCCGCCCTGGCCGCGAGCAGGTCGATCAGTTCCTCGGTGTCCTGGGGGTTCTCCGGGAAGAACTCGCCGTGCTTGGCCATGAACTCGCCGAACTGCTCGGTGGTGTCCCGGCCCTGGGCGTGCTGGGAGAGCAGGTTGTTCAGGTCGTCGAGCATCTCCCTGACCCGCTCGACGTCCTCCGGGGAGGCGTTCTGCATCGCCTCCTTCATGCCCTGGAAGCGCTGGTCCAGCATCTCCCGGCCGAGCAGGTCGCGGATCTCCTGGTACGCCTCACGGGCATCGGCGGAGCGCCAGTCGTAGGAGTCCAGCTCCCGGACGGCGCCGCCGGTGTCGCTCGGCAACGCGTCCAGCTGCATCTCGCGGAACCGGGCGTCGTCGCTGTCCTCGTTGCCCAGCGCCTCGCGCTCGGCCTCCAGCGCCCGGGCCAGCAGCTCCCGGACCTCCTCCAGGGTGCCGTCCAGCCGGTTGTCCCGCTGCAGGTCACGGCGGCGCTGCCAGACCTGGCGGGTGAGGTCGTCCAGCCCCCTGGTCTGCCGGTCCTGGTTGCGCATGCCGCGCCGGAGCAGCTCCCGCAACGCCTGCTGCGGCGAGGAGCCCTCCATTACGTCGCGGCCGATCTCGTCCATCGCCTGCCGGATGTCGAACGGCGGGGCCAGTGGGTCCGGGCCGCCGTCGTAGGGCCCGTAGGCGTAGCGCAGCCTCCGGGACCGGGTGCGGCGGCGCTTGGCGGGCTGGGAATCAGCCATAACTCACCGTGTCGCCGTCGTCCGACTCGTCCTTGGCCAGCTTGCGGGTGAGGAACAGGTACTCGCAGGCCAGCTCGGCGGCCGAGGCCATTGGCCCCGGGTCCTCCGTGCCGGACGCGCCGAGCCGCTTGGCCACCTCGGTGAGCGCGGGCACCGACGGCAGCGCGGCAACCACCTCCGCGGCGGGCACCCGCTCGCCGGTGCGCACCGGACTGGCGGACACCTGCTCGGCCAGCTCGGCGAGGTCCACCCCGCGCAGCGCGAACCGGGCGGTGTCGGCGATGGCCCGGCGCAGCAGATGCTCCAGGACCTCCTCCTCGCGCCCCTCCTCGCCGGAGGCGAACTCCAGCTTGCCGCGCAGCACGGCGGGCACCGACTCCAGGTCGACCGGGCGGGCAAAGGCCCTGGACTCCCCGGTCAGTGCGGCCCGGCGCAGTGCGGCGGCGGCCACCGTCTCGGCGGCGGCCACCGCGAACCGGGCGGACACCCCGGACGACTGGTCGATCGCGCTGGACTCGCGCAGGTGCCGGGTGAACCGGGCGATCACCTCGATCAGGTGCCTCGGTACCTCGGCGACCAGCTCGGCCTCCTGCTCGACCAGCGCGACCTCGTCGGCCACCTCGAGCGGGTAGTGGGTGCGCACCTCGGCGCCGAACCGATCCTTCAGCGGCGTGATGATCCGGCCGCGGTTGGTGTAGTCCTCCGGGTTGGCGCTGGCCACCAGGAGCACATCCAGCGGCAGCCGCAGCGTGTAGCCGCGGACCTGGATGTCCCGTTCCTCCATCACGTTGAGCAGCGAGACCTGGATCCGCTCGGCCAGGTCGGGCAGCTCGTTGATGGCCACCACGCCGCGGTGCGCGCGCGGCACCAGCCCGTAGTGGATGGTCTCCGGGTCGCCCAGCGAGCGGCCCTCGGCGACCTTCACCGGGTCCACGTCGCCGATCAGGTCAGCCACCGCGGTGTCCGGGGTGGCCAGCTTCTCGGTGTAGCGCAGCGAGCGGTGGATCCAGGCCACCGGAAGCTCATCGCCCAGCTCGGCGGCCCGCCTGATGGCCGCCGGGGTGATCGGTTCAAAAGGGTGTTCGCTCAGTTCAGAGCCTTCGATGACCGGGGTCCACTCGTCGAGCAGGCCGATCAGGGAGCGCAGCAGCCGGGTCTTGCCCTGGCCCCGCTCGCCCAGCAGCACCACGTCGTGGCCGGCGATCAGGGCGCGCTCCAACTGGGGCAGCACGGTGGATTCGAAGCCGACGATGCCGGGCCACGGGTCGCGGCCCTCGCGCAGCGCGGCGAGCAGGTTGTC
>DATHIT010001037.1:0-11964 GCA_035489915.1 Pseudonocardia sp.
TCTTTTAGGTCGACTGCATCAGAACGTACGGCAAGTGCATTAACTGCGGAAGACGGCCGCCCGAAGAGTCGGTGACATCACCCGCGGACATCACCCGCTCGTCCTCGGCTACACGGCGTGCTGATCGGCTTCCCGCGTATCGCCGTCCGCATTGCCGCCGATGCTGGCCAGCAACTGGTCCACGCAGGCCTCGGCGGGTTCCCTGAGCAGCTCGTGCGCTTCGAGGAACATCTCGTGCACCGCTTGCCCCGGCCAGGCCTCGGGGAGCAGGCGGGCGGGCAGATCGGGATCCCTGGCCGGGAAGAAGCGGTAGTCGTGGAGCAGCCGAGCCCGTTCCACCAGGGCTTCCGTGCCGCGCAGCCGGCGCGCCCGGTACCAGGACAACCGGGGCTGGTAGCGCTCCAGCAGCTCGGTGTAATCGCGGTTCAGCGTGCTGAGGCCCCAGCAGCGCGCCGCCATGTCCCGGTCCACCTCGGCGCTGCCGGAGCGCGCATGGAAGCTGTCTATCCGAATCACCGGTTGATCGACGAAACTGGCCCGCACCGCGTCGACCCGGTCGTGCGGGCTGAGCCAGACCGAGGAGGACAGCGGCCCGAAGCCCAGCCAGTACAGCTTCTTGCGCAGCTGTTCGCGCAGCGCCCGTTCAGTTTCCGGCACCGAGTAGATCACCAGGTGCCACTGGCCGTCCCAGGGATCGGTGCTGCGCTTGAAGATGCGCGAGCGCGCGCTCTCCAGCTGCCGCCACCCGGTCTCGGTCAACAGGTAGCGGGTCTCCCGGCCGTCCCGTCGACTCTCCAGCCAGCCCTCCTTGCGTAATCGCGCGACCACCACCCGGACTGTCGCTTCCGGTACCGCGAAGCAGTCCATCAAGGCGATCAAGCCACGTAATCGGACCTCGCCGCCCCGATACCGCAGGTAGTCAGCAAAAAGATCCAGGACCAGACCGCGTGCCTTCATGTCTCCTCCTGGATACCGCCGCGCGCCCGAGGCACGCCGTTTGTCCCGGTCAGCAGTAGTGGTATTCGGAAGGAAGGGCCCCAGCGCCCACGCCGCGCCGGACCCATTCCCGGCGGCCGGATAGTTGCACAGCGTGAGGCTGTCTACTTAGCGTCACGGCCGTGGCGCCGTTCGGCTCCGCACCATCGGGTTCGTTTCGGGCGACGGCCGTAACCTGGCGTGTGACAGATGTGGCGATTGGGACGGTCTCAGCGGCGCCGCGCGCGACGCCTACCGTCGGACTACCGTGGAACGTCCCACCAAGAGCAGGAGCGTGACATGGGACTTCGCGTCAAGGCACGCCACATCCCGGTCCGCCTGTCCAGCGGCGCCTTCATCCTCGGCTCCGGACTGGACAAGCGGACCGCCGACGAGCAGAAGGCCGCCCAGATCCATGGCTTTGCCACCGCCGCCTACCCCATGCTGAAGAGCATCGACCCGGTGAGCTTCGTCAAGCTGCTCTCCGCCGGCGAGATCGCGCTCGGGGCGGCGCTGCTGTTGCCGGTGGTGCCGACCCTGCTGGCCGGGTTGGGGCTGACCGCGTTCTCCGCCGGCCTGTTCGGGCTCTACCTTCGCGTTCCGGGGATGCACCGGGAAGGCAGCCTGAGTCCCACCGACGCGGGCCTGCCGATCGCCAAGGACGTATGGCTGCTCGGTTCCGGGCTCGGCCTGGTGCTGGACGCGCTGACCGACGGGAAGCCCTCGGCGAAGGCCGCGACCGACCCGAGCTGAAGGGCTCGCGCTCAGCTGTCGTAGTCGACGGTCACCGTGTCGGATACCGGCAACGCCTGACAGGTCAGTACGTATCCGGCGGCCAACTCCTCGTCCTCCAGGGCGAAGTTGCGCCGCATGCTCGTCTCGCCGACGGTGACCCTCGCCCGGCAGGTACCGCACACCCCGCCCTTGCAGGCGAACGGCAGGTCGCTCCGGGTCTTCTGCGCGGCATCCAGCACCGCCAGCGAGCGCGGCAGGGTCAGCGTGGTGGACCGACCATTGAGCACCACGGTGACCTCGCTGGTCTCGCCGTCCAGCGGGCCGGGATCGTCGGCGTGCCGCAGCTCCGGCGGCGGTTCGTCCACGTAGAACAGCTCACGGTGCACCTGCTTGCGCGCCACGCCGAGCTCACCGAGCACCGCCACGGCGGCCTCCGTCATGCCCAGCGGCCCACACAGCCACCAGTGGTCCACGCCCTCGGTGTCCACCAGCAGGGTCAGCAGTTCGCGCAGCTTGACCTCGTCCAGCCGGCCGGAGAAGATCTCCGCCTCCATCGGCTCCCGGGACAGCACGTGCAGCAGGTGCAGCCGAGGGCCGTAGCTGTTCTTCAGGTCGGCCAGCTCCTCGGTGAACATGACCGTGTCGGTGCGCCGGTTGCCGTAGAGCAGGGTGACCCGTACGTCCGGGTGCGCGGCGAGCAGGCTGGCCGCGATGGACAGCACCGGGGTGATGCCAGAGCCGGCGGCGATCAGCCCGTGGTGGGTGCCGGCCGCCAGCTCCGGGGTGAACGCTCCGGACGGCGGTGCCACCTCGACCTCGTCGCCCGGCCGCACGCCGTCCACCAGCCACTCGGAGAACAGCCCTCCATCGATCCGGCGCACGCCGACCCGGGGCGCCGCGCCGGCCGGCGCGCAGATCGAGTACGACCGCCGCTGCTCGGAGCCGTCGGCGTCGTACTGGCGCAGCGTCAGGTACTGGCCGGGGCGGAAGGCGTACCGCTCGCGCAGCTCGTCGGGCACCTCGAAACTGACCGCCACGGCGTCCTCACACAGCCGCTCCACGCTCGCCACCCGCAGGGTGTGGAAGCCGCTGGTGTCCCGGACGACCAGTTCATCGGTGCTGGCCGGAGCGGTCACCTCAGATCTCCTTCATGTGCTCGAAGGGTTCCCGGCAGGCCGGGCAGCGGCGCAGCTCGGTGCACGCGGTCGGGCCGAAGCGGGACAGCTCCTCGGTGCCCGGCGCGCCGCAGCGGGGGCAGCGCACCCCGGCGGCGGCCGGCGCGTCGAGGGTCAATGGGATCGGCCCGGCGCCCGGCCGCTGGGGAGCCCGGCCCGGCGGCGCGACACCGGCCTCGGCAAGCTTGCGCCGGCCGTCCTCGGTGATCCAGTCGGTGCTCCACGCCGGGGAGAACACGGTGCGCACCTCGACCCGGCGGTACCCCGCCGCGGCCAGGGCGGCCCGCAGGTCGGCGCGCATCTCGTCCAGCGCGGGGCAACCGGAGTAGGTCGGCGTGATGGTCACCGTGACCGCGTCCCCTTCGGACTCGACCCGGCGGACCACGCCCAGGTCGGCGAGGGTGAGCATGGGCATCTCCGGGTCGACCACGGTGGCCACCACGGCGGCCGGGTCGATCAGTTCGGTGCTGGTGCTCACCACGTCGCCTCCGGGTGCTGGCGGGCCAGGCTCTGCATCTCGGCGAGCACGCGCCCCAGCGCCTCGGTGTGCACACCCTGGCGCCCACTCCGTCCGCCGATGGTGCCGGCCGGCGGGCGCTCGGGGCGGCTCAACGTGGCGCGCCGGAGTACCTCGTCCAGCACCTCGTCCACCTCTGCCTGGGTCTCGGCCGGATCCACGGCGACCCCGGCGGCGGCCAACCGGCGCTCCACGTCGGAGGTGCGGAACAGCTCCGCCACCCTCGGCCACACCCAGTCCAGCGCGGCGCTCATCCGCCGGTGCGACTCGTCCGTGCCGTCGCCCAGCCGCAGCGCCCAGCGGGCCGCGTAATCCCGGTGGTAGGTGAGCTCCTTGACGCCCTTGACGGCCACGGCGGCCAGCACCGGGTCGGCGGAACCGCGCAGCTTGTGCAGCAACGCCAGCCGCCAGGAGGAGAACACCAGCAGCTGGGCGATCGCCTTCCCGAAGTCCCCGTTGTTGCCCAGCTCGGCCAGCGCCACGTTGCGGAACTCCGCGTCGGTGCGCCAGTAGGCCAGCTGGTCCTCGTCCCGGCCGGCCCCCTCCACGTGCGCCGACCGGGCGAGCAGCACCCTGGCCTGGCCGAGCAGGTCCAGCGCGGTGTTGGCCAGCGCGACCTCCTCCTCCAGCTCCGGGGCATTGCTGACCCACTCGGCCAACCGCTGGCTGTACACCAGCGCGTCGTCGCCGAGCATCAGGCAATACTCCGCCAGATCCGCCCGGTCCACCCCGGCCGGCAGCGGCGCGGTGATCTCGGCGCCACCGTCCTCGAAACCGGTGCCGAACGCCCAGTGCGTGTCGCCGTGATCGTCGGCCAACCCGTCGTAGACGTTGTCCTCATGCGCGGCGTTCACAGGTGCGGCACCTCCTCCGGGATGTCGTAGAACGTCGGGTGCCGGTACACCTTGTCGGCGGACGGGGCGAAGAACGGGTCCTTCTCCGCCGGGCTGGAGGCGGTGATGTCCTCGGCGCGCACCACCCAGATGCTCACGCCCTCGTTGCGCCGGGTGTAGACATCGCGCGCGTTGTGCAGCGCCATCTCCGCGTCGGCGGCGTGCAGCGAGCCCACGTGCACGTGGTTGAGGCCCCGCTTGCCCCGGACGAACACCTCGTACAGCGGCCAGTTCTTCCGCTCGCTCACGCCGTTCCCCTCCCGCCGTCCGTGGCCCGCTTTTCCGCATAGGCCGAAGCCGCCTCGCGCACCCAGGCACCGTTGTCGTGCGCCGCCCGCCGATGCGCGATTCGCTGCGCGTTGCACGGGCCGCCACCGGAGACGACCGCCTTGAACTCGGTCCAGTCCGGCTCGCCGTAGTCGTGCTTCTTTCGTTCCGGGTTCCACCTCAAGTTGGGGTCGGGCAGCGTGACGCCCAGCGCGGCGGCCTGCGGCACGGTCATGTCCACGAACCGCTGGCGCAGCTCGTCATTGGTGTGCCGCTTGATCCCCCAGGCCATCGATTGCTGGGTGTTCGGCGAGTCCCCGTCGGGCGGGCCGAACATCATCAGCGACGGCCACCACCAGCGGTTGGTCGACTCCTGGACCATCTCCCGCTGCGCGTCTGTGCCCCGCATCATGGTCATCAGCAGCTCGTAGCCCTGCCGCTGGTGGAACGACTCCTCCTTGCAGACCCGGATCATCGCCCGGGCGTAAGGGCCGTACGAGCAGCGGCACAGCGGCACCTGGTTGCAGATCGCCGCGCCGTCCACCAGCCAGCCGATCACCCCGATGTCCGCGTAGCTCAGCGCCGGGTAGTTGAAGATCGAGGAGTACTTCTGCTTGCCGTTGATCAACTTTTCGGTGAGCTCGGCCCGGTCCACGCCGAGCGTCTCCGCGGCGGCGTAGAGATAGAGCCCGTGGCCGGCCTCGTCCTGCACCTTGGCCAGCAGGATCGCCTTGCGGCGCAGGCTGGGCGCGCGCAGGATCCAGTTGCCCTCCGGCTGCATCCCGATGATCTCGGAGTGCGCGTGCTGGGCGATCTGGCGGATCAGCGTGGCCCGGTAGGCGTCGGGCATCCAGTCCCGGGGCTCGATGCGCTGATCGGCCGCGATGGTGTCGTCGAACAGCTCTTCGACGCTCGGCTCGACGTGATGCTCAGTGGTGGTCACGGCGCGTCTCCTATGAACCGAATGTTCGTTCGTTTCATCATGACGCCCGCGGCCCGGGTGCGCAAGGCGCAGTGGCCCCCAATCCGCGGTCGCCGCCCCCACCTGCTCGCAGCTTGCCGCCGGCCTGACGTTACCGAGCTGCACAGTAGGCCGGGCTCCGGCGCCGGCAACCAGCCTGGTGTGCAGTTCGGCAACAGCGAGCCGGTGGCACTACCAGCCGCGGCCCAGTGGCACTCCCAGCGGCGGCGGCGGCGCGGGCGCGGCGGCGGCGGCGGCGCAGAGTGTCATTGGCTCGCGCAGACCGGCTGCGGCTGACGCAGATGCTGCAGGGCGTGCGCGGGCGGTACGGGGCCTGCGTGGACCTGCCCACGAGTGGCACGGGATCCAACCCCACGGCACGGGTTCCGCCCCAAGGCGCGGGGTCCCCCAAGTCACCGGGTCTGCCCCAGGAGCACAGGGTCTGCGCCACCACCACGGGCTCTGCGCCGGGTCACCGCTGCCCATGGCGGCACAGACCGGCCGCGGCCGGTGCAGAGGCTGCGGAGTCTGCGCCGGCGACACTGGATCTGCGCGAGCCCTGCGCGAGCCGCACGGGGTCTGTGCGAGCAGCGACTTCGGGGCACGTTCCGGCGCCGGCGGCATGCCTGGCGTCCACGTCGGGCACGTCCGGCGCCGGCAACCTGCCTGTTGTGCAGCTCGGCAACCACACACCGCTCCCGCACCCCCGGCGGCGGGAGCGGGGCACACCGGCGGCGGGGTGCGCAGCGGGTCAGGCGGGGCGGAGGATGCCTTCGGACAGGGCTCGTACCACGTCGTCGGGCAGCGACTTGGCGCCGGGGCGGCCCGGGCGGTACCACTCGATGAGCGAGTTCACCGTGCCGGAGAGCAGCCGGGCGGCCAGCGCCGGATCGATCTCCGCCGAGACCTGTCCGGTGGCCACCGCGTCGGTGACCAGCGCGGTCACTGTCGCGTCGAACTCCCTGCGGCGGGCCAGCGCCCAGCGCTCGGTTTCAGTGTTCCCGCGCACCCGCAGCAACAGGGTGACGTAGGGCAACTCGCTTGTCAGGACCTCGACCTGACGCCGCACGATGTGTCGTAGCCGCGACAGCGACGAGCCTTCCAGGGCGGCCGACTCCTCGAGGATCCCGAACAGCCCGTCCAGCGCCCGGCTCAACGCGGCGCGCAGCAACTCCTCCTTGCCCGCCACGTGGTGATAGAAGGACGACTTGGTGATCCCGGCGGCCCGGGACAGGTCCTCCATGCTGGTCGCGTCGTAACCCCGCGTGTTGAACTCGGTGACCGCGACAGCGAGCAGCGAGGTGGCGTCGTACACCCGCCGGCGCGCCCCGTCGCCACCTCGCACCCGGCGGGTACGCGGCACCGGCGAAGCCGGTGTGCCGGAATCGGGCTGCGCGCTCATGCGCCCTCGAAACTTGGCCGACGCTTGGCCAGGAAGGCTTCCACCGCGCCCTGGTGGTCACGGGTCATCCCGAGCCGGGCCTGGGCGGCACCCTCGGCGGCCAGCACGTCCTCCAGCGGAGAGACCGCGCCGGCGGCGAGCGCCTTCTTGATCTCGGCGTACGCGGCGGTCGGCCCGGCGGCCAGCCGGCGGGCCAGTTCGAGCGCGGCGCCGAGCACCTGTTCGGGCGGGACCACCTCGCGCACCAATCCCCACTCCCTGGCCTGCTCGGCGTTGAACGACTCACCGAGCAGCATGAGCTCGCTCGCCCTGGCGCCGCCCAACGAGTGCACCAGGCTGGCGGAGAGCCCGGAGTCGGCGGTCAGCCCGATCGCCGCGAATGCGGTGGCGAACGAAGCGCCCTCGGCGGCCACCCGCAGATCGCAGGCCAGGGCGAACCCCAGCCCCGCGCCCACCGCCGCACCGTTGATCGCGGCCACCACCGGCTTGGCCATCTCCGCCAATGCAAGCACGATCGGGTTGTAGTGCCGCTCAACGGTGTCGAAGGAGCTGGCCGGATCGGCCCGCAGCGCCTCGGCGTGCTCGCCGAGATCCTGGCCGACGCAGAACGACTTGCCGTTCCCGGTCAGCACCACGGCGCGCACATCGGTGTCGGCCGCGACCTGGTTCAGCGCTTCGACCAGCGCATCCTTCAGCTCGACGGTGAGCGCATTGCGCCGTCCCGGGCGGTTCAGCGTCACGACGGCGACGGCGGGGTCCTTCTCATCTCGCTCGACCAGGACCGCCGGTTCCTGGCTCTCCGAAGTACTCACCCGGACATGCTAACTGGCGAATCAACCGAACGATCGGTCTTCCGGCAGGAGGTGAGAGATGACGGAGTGGCGGCGTAGCCGATGCGCCTCGATCCGGGCGGGCCCGGCACGGCTCACCCGGCCGTCGAAGGCGTCGAGGCCCCGTAGCGGAGGCCGTCCATCAGCAGGTCGAGCAGCCGGCCGGCCCGAGCGCTGCCGTCCACCTCGTCGGCCACCGACCAGGCGCCGCGCAGCGCCCGGAGCACATCCTCCGGCTCGATGTCCGCCCGAAGTGTGCCGGCCGAGGCGCCGGCCCGCAGCAGCGCACCCACCGCGTCCACCATCCGCCGGTAACTGGTGGCGAACAGCTCGTCCGAGGACACGATGGACTGCAGCGCCAGAGCCATCCCCCGCTTGGTGCGGATGTAGTCGACGGACCGGTCCATCCAGGCACGCAACGCGCGGTCCGCTGGCAGGGCGGCGAGCAGCTCGTCGGCTGCCCCGCACACCCGATCGACCTCGTGTCGGTAGACCGCCTCGATGAGCGCGGCCCGGGTTGGGAAGTGCCGGTAGAGGGTGCCGATGCCAACCCCGGCCTGCTTGGCGATCGTCTCCAGCGGTACCTCGCCGTCCGCGCGGGAGAGCAGCTCGACGGCCACCGCGAGCACCTTCTCCCGGTTGCGCCGAGCGTCCGCGCGCATCGGACGAGGACTGGACACGGATGGACTCTCCTATTGAAACCGGAGGAACCTCCGGTTAGTCTGGGTTGTACCGGAGGTTCCTCCGGTTAACTCCATGATAGTCGTGGGAGCTTCGTAATGACCCGCATCACCACCCCGTTCAACTTCCACTCGACCGCCGCCGAGGTGGTCGGGGGCATCGACCTGTCCGGCCGCCGGGTTGTCGTCACCGGCGGCGCCTCCGGCATTGGCGTGGAGACCGCCCGGGCGTTGGCCGGCGCCGGCGCCGAGGTCACCCTGGCCGTGCGCAATCCCGAGGCCGGCGCGACGGTAGCCGAGGACATCACCGCCAGCACCGGCAACCGCGGCGTACACGTCGCCCCGCTGGACCTGACCGACCGCACCTCCATCGCCTCCTTCGTCGCCAGCTGGCGCGGGCCGCTGCACATCCTGGTGAACAACGCCGGCGTGATGGCCACCCCGGAGACCTACACCCCGGAGGGCTGGGAGCTGCAGTTCGCCACCAACCACCTGGGCCACTTCGCGCTGGCCACCGGCCTGCGGGCGGCGCTGGCCGCCGGCGCGGAGACGGTTGGCGAGGCACGCATCGTGGCGGTCAGCTCCAGCGCGCTGTTCCGCTCGCCGGTGATCTTCGACGACCTGCATTTCCGGTACCGCCCTTATGACCCGTGGGAGGCCTACGGGCAGTCCAAGACGGCGAACGTGCTGTTCGCGGTCGGGGTCACCGCGCGCTGGGCGAAGGACGGCATCACCGCGAACTCGCTGATGCCCGGCGCGATCCACACGAATCTGCAGCGGCACATCGGCGGCACGCCGCGTTCCGCGGAATTCCACTGGAAGACCACCGAGCAGGGCGCCTCGACCTCGGCGCTGCTGGCCACCTCGCCGCTGCTCAAGGGCATCGGCGGGCGGTACTTCGTGAACAACGAGGAGGCCGTCGTGGTGGACCGCCGCACCGAGGACATGACCGGGGTCGCGCCGTACGCGCTGGACCCGGACAACGCCGACCGACTGTGGCAGGTCTCCGAGCACCTGCTCGGCTAGAGGCGCCGCTACTCCGGCTCGCTGGTCTCGAAGCGCTCGGGGCCGACCACCCGCAGCAGATCCAGCTGCGCCGCGGTGTCGCTGCCCGGCGGAGGGGTGAACACCAGAAGCCGCTGGTCCTCCGCCGGGGTGAGCAGTAGCTCGCTGTCCAGCTCGAGTGGCCCCAACACCGGGTGCTGGATGCGCATCCGGCTGTGCCGGCGCACCGCGACATCGTGCTCTTCCCAGAGCACGGTGAACTCGGCGCTGGCCGCGCGCAGCCGGCGCACCAGCCCGTCGGCCACCGGGTCGGTGCGCCGGCGGGCGACCGCCCCACGCAGATCCGCGACGTGCAGCCGGCTGTAGTAGTCGTGCTCGTCGGCCAGGTAGAGCCGCCGGACATCCGGATCGGCGAACCACCGCCACACCACGTTGCGCTCGCCCTCCGCGACCGAGCACATGCCGCCGAACAGCAGCTGGGCAAGACTGTTCTGCGCCAGCAGGTCGCCGAGGTCGGTGAGCACCTGCGCCGGTGCGTGCTCCAGCTGGTCGAGCAGCGCCAGCAAGCCGGGTCGAACGTGATCGCCGGCCCGGTGCCCGGCGGGCGGGCGGTGCCCGGCGAGCACAAACAGGTGGTCCCGCTCGTCGTCGGTCAGCCGCAGCGCGCGGGCCAGCGCGGCGAGGACCTGCGGGGATGGCTGCGGGCTGCGCTGCTGCTCCAGCCGCACGTAGTAGTCGGTGGACATGCCGACGAGCGCGGCGACCTCCTCGCGGCGCAACCCCGGGGTGCGCCGGCGACCATAGACAGGCAACCCGACATCCCTCGGCCGCAGCCCTTCCCGGCGCCGGCGGAGGAAGTCGGCCAGCTCGCTGCGATCCATCCCCCGATCATTCTCCCCGGACGGCCGACTAGCCAAGGACTGCCGGTCCGTCCCAATCCGGCGCCGCCGCCACCACTCTGGACACCATGACGAACAGCACGCACACCGTCGAACTGCCGACCCCGGTGGCCACCTACCTGGCCGCCAAGATCGACCGGGACGCGACGGTCATCCTGGCCTGCTTCACCGAGGACGCCCTGGTGCACGACGAGGGCCGGGACCACCGCGGCCAGGCGGCGATCAAAGCCTGGCTCGGCGACCTGGCCAGCAAGTACACCCTGACCTACACCGTGCTCGGCGCCGACCGGTGGGACACCGCCGCCGCCGTGCGCGTCGAGGTCGCCGGCAACTTCCCGGGCAGCCCGGTGACGCTGCACCAGCACTTCAGCCTGTCCGGCGACCGCATCGCCGCACTCACCATCTGCCCGTAGGTTAATGAGCCGCCACTGCGCGTTAACCGCCGGGTAAGTCCCGGGTAAGTGCCCGGGTAAGTGTCACAGTCAGGACGGCGTAACTCCGCCGTAATAACGTCACCCGTGTGGTGGTAGTACGCCGCGTGCCCTGGGTGGAGGGTCAATACAGATGCGCCGGTCGGGCGGAAGGCAATTTGATCGTCGATACAGACTGTCAATAGAGGCGCAGGATGATTATTTAATCGATCAACGATACCGCGGCGCATCTGTACTAATTTTCCCGGCGGCAATCAACAATATATGAGGAGTTTGCATGTCATCTGCACAGGCCACACCAAAGCAGTCCGGTACCGAGCGTGGCCAGGAAGGTTCCGAGGGGCAGCGCTACCAGGACGAGGGCACTCTTGCCCGCCTGGCGATGAGCGAGTTGCAGCGTGACCTGCACCGCGTGGAAGATCAGGCCCGCATGGCGCAGCAGGACGCGCAGGGCTCGCGGCAGGTGGCGCAGCACGCCCGGAGCGCTGCTCAGCAGGCCCAGGTCCAGGCTCGGCAGGCGCAGAGTCAGGCACAGCAGGCCCAGTCGCAGGCGCAGCAGACGCAGAATCTGCTGCAGCAGGCGCAGAACCAGGCGCAGCAGGCGCAGGGCGAGGCCCAGCAAGCCAACCAGCGTGCCCAGCAGGCATTGGGCCAGGTGCAGCAGGCGCAGAACCAGCTGCAGCAGGCGCAGAATGAGTCGCAGCAGGCCAACCAGCGTGCGCAGGGCGCGCAGGAGCGGGCCGACCAGTCCAGCCAGCAGGCCCAGCAAGCTGAGGACCAGGCTCTGCAGGCGCACAACCAGGCCCAGCAGGCGCAGACCGATACCGGACAGATCCGGATGGCCGCCCGGCAGCTACAACGGGTGTGACGCCGACCCGCTAGCAACGACGCTGGCGAAGTAGGTCCGCACGCCACTCAGCCACTTTCGCCGTGGCTGATCGGACGGTAAAGAATCGGCCCTTCACCGGGCGTTTCCCCGGTGAAGGGCCGATTTGCCGAACATTTCCTTGAGGCGCGTTCCCTGCACTAATTCACCCGCGAAACCGAGTGCCACCGCCGCCCACTGACCGGCACTTTTGGGTAAAGTGGAAAATTCACTCCAAACCCTTGGCCGCCTATTCTCTTCAGCTTCCGGAAAAGCGCGGAACCGCCTAGGCGGTGACCTCGGCGAGAGCGGATTCGAATACGGTCAGG
>DATHIT010001038.1:0-8174 GCA_035489915.1 Pseudonocardia sp.
CCGGCACAAAAAAGCTGGCCGGCACGTCGTACTCGGCGAGCAGCCGGAGGATCCTGGGCACCGCCGCCCGGGCCCCGTACTCGCCCTGGGAGAGCCTCCCCGGCCGCGTCTCGCCGTCGCGCAACGGGATCGTCTCGTGATCGGAGTCGAAGGACAGCGCCACCGCCACCCGCGCCCCGGTCGGCCATCGCCTTGGTACCAGCCGATCACCGGCCCGCACCCGCTCCACATGCCCCCGCCAGGTCGCCTCGTCCCACTGCCACGGCTGAAGTTCGTCCCTCACCCGCCAACAATGAGATGCGGACATCCGGCCGGTCAACTGGTGCACAACGCGCGAAACCCGGGCTTAACGCCCACCGCGCGTTCCGCTGAACGCGCCAGCCGGCACAGACATACGTTCCGCTGAACGCGCGCCCAGCCGGCACCCTCGCGGCGCGCTCCGCTGAACCTCCACCTAGGCCATTCGCGTGATACGCCGGGGACAGCTGCTGCGTTTGGTAACAGCTGAGCTCAATGTGACGAAGACCACAGCGCCAGTGAGCGGCCAGATGGCCGCTCACCAAGATCCCCTGGGGGACAGATGGCCGCTCGTCAACGCTCCGGTGTCGCAAAGGGCTGGTTCGCCGGCTTGCTGCTGTTCTTTGTCATTGTCGGTTCGTGCAACGCGGGAGGGCAGGATGAGCCGCCCTCGGCCAGCCCGCCGACGCCGACCACGACTCCGATCCCGCCAAGCCCGTGTCCGTACGGCTCCACCTCGATCAGCACCTATGACGGTCAGGGTGGCTGCCAACCAGGCGGAGAACTGGTCACGATCGCGCGAATCCATGACGCCGCGACGTACATCCTCACCGACGGTCGCCAGGTCAGATTGGCGGGCCTGGTCGCGCAGGGCGTGGATACCTGTGGCGGCAGCGAAGCGCTACGTGCCCTTCGCACTGTGATCGCCGAGGGCCAGACGCTGAACCTGGTACGTGATCCGGCCGCCGGAACAGACCCGTTCGGGAGCCAATGGGCCTACCTCCAGTTCGACACCTCCTACATGCAGGATCTAGGCCAGGCCCTCGCGGCGTCCGGGTACGCCGACGTGTACCCACAGAGCGGAGCGAACCCGACCTATCTCCGAAAGATCGCTCAGCACGTCGAATCGGCAAAGCAGCTGCATTCCGGGCAATTTGGCCCACCGTGTGCACCAGCGCTGAATCCGCCGAATCTGCCCGCTACAGATGATCGCCCCAGCGGGCCCGCGACAGACAACCGCCGCAACCGCGAGAACGTCCCGGACCAGGAGTACACACCTGATCCGCCCAAACGGCATACCGGCAACTCCGGCCATCCCTGCCTACCCCGCGAACGCGACGGAGATGGCGACGGTTACTGCGGCGAGGGCCGGTGAGCATCGGAGCCAAAGGGCCCTCCGCTGAGCGCACCCGCCGACGTGGATGCCCGCTAAACGCCTCCAGCCGACCCAGCCCCCGCGTTCCGCGCACTCTGCGACGGCGAGATCGACAGGACGGCTGTAATAACGGCAACGAGAGACCCGTGGTGTCGATGTCGGCGCGGAGGCGGCCAACGTGAGGGGCTCGCGGACGGGGCACCGAGTCGGCTTTTTAGGGCAGCTTCACCGGGTCGGGGGGAGCAACTGCCCGGGAGATCGGGCTACCGTCGAGTAACCGCCGTTGACGAGGAGGTCGACGATGACCGTGACCGGCAGTTCGCAGCGTGGCGAAGTCACCGAACGGCAGGCCCGGGAGGTCGCCGAACAGGCTCGCGAGACCCAGTGGGACAGGCCCAGCTTCGGCAAGGAGCTCTTCCTCGGCCGGTTCCGCCTGGACCTGGTGCACCCCCACCCGACCGGTGACCCGGCTTCGGTGGAGCGCGGCGAGGCGTTCCTGACCCGGCTGCGCGAGTTCTGCGAGACCCAGATCGACTCCGCCGAGATCGAACGGGACGCCCAGGTCCCGGACGAGGTGGTGCGGGGTCTGCGGGAACTGGGCGCGTTCGGGATGAAGATCGGCACCGAGTACGGCGGGGTCGGCCTGTCGCAGGTGTACTACAACAAGGCGCTCATGCTGGTCGGCTCGGTGAATCCGTCGCTGGGCGCGCTGCTGTCCGCGCACCAGTCGATCGGGGTGCCGCAGCCGATCAAGATGTTCGGCACCGAGGAGCAGAAGAAGACCTGGCTGCCCCGGTGTACCCGGGAGATCAGCGCGTTCCTGCTCACCGAGCCGGACGTGGGCAGCGACCCGGCCCGGTTGCACACCACCGCCATCCCGGACGGGGACGACTACGTGCTGGACGGGGTGAAGCTGTGGACCACCAACGGCGTGGTCGCCGACCTGCTGGTGGTGATGGCCCAGGTACCCAAGGGCGAAGGGCGCCGGGGCGGCATCACCGCGTTCGTGGTCGAGGCGGACGCCCCGGGCATCGTGGTGGAGAACCGCAACGCGTTCATGGGCCTGCGTGGGATCGAGAACGGGGTCACCCGGTTCACCCAGGTGCGGGTGCCGGCGGCGAACCGGATCGGCAAGGAGGGGCAGGGACTCAAGATCGCGCTGTCCACCCTGAACGTGGGCCGACTGTCGCTGCCCGCGGTGTGCGCGGGATCCGCCAAGTGGTGCCTGAAGATCGCCCGTGAGTGGTCCCGGGAGCGGGTGCAGTGGGGGCGGCCGGTCGGCGAGCACGAGGCGGTCGCCGGCAAGGTGGCCTTCATCGCGGCCACCGCCTACGCGATGGAGGCGATGCTCGAGCTGGCCAGCGAGATGGCCGACGAGGACCGCACCGATATCCGGATCGAGGCCGCGCTGGCCAAGCTGTACGGCTCGGAGATGGGCTGGCTGATCGCCGACGAGCTGGTGCAGATCCGCGGCGGGCGCGGTTTTGAGACGGCTGAGTCGCAGGCCGCGCGCGGGGAGCGCGGCGTGCCCGCCGAGCAGGTGCTCCGCGACATGCGGATCAACCGGATCTTCGAGGGATCCACCGAGATCATGCACCTGCTGATCGCCCGGGAGGCGGTCGACGCGCACCTTGCGGTGGCCGGCGACATCATCGACCCCGAGGCCGACGTGAAGCGCAAGGCGCGGGCGGCGGCGAAGGCCGGCAAGTTCTACGGCCGCTGGCTACCCACCCTGGTCGCCGGGAAGGGCCAGCTACCCACCTCGTTCGGCGAGTTCGGCCAGCTGGCCGCGCACCTGCGCTTCGTCGAACGGGCCAGTCGGAAGCTGGCCAGGAGCACCTTCTACGCCATGTCCCGTTGGCAGGGCGGCCTGGAGAAGCGGCAGCGGTTCCTGGGCCGGATCGTGGACATCGGGGCCGAGCTGTTCGCGATGAGCGCGGCCTGCGTGCGCGCCCAGCGGGACCCCAGGGACGGCGCGGCGACGGAGCTGGCTGACGCGTTCTGCCAGCAGGCCCGGGTCCGGGTGGACGAACTGTTCGGCCGCCTGTGGGACAACTCCGACGACTCGGACCGGGCGCTGGCCCGCCAGGTGCTCGCCGACCGCTACACCTGGGTGGAGGAGGGGGTGCTCGACCCGTCCATCGAGGGCCCGTGGATCGCCTCCCACGGAAACACCGACGGCGAGCGGAAGAACGTGCACCGCCCCATCAGCTGAAGCCCGTGAGTGGTATTGGTCGCTATAGCGACCAATACCACTCACAGGGTCAGCGGGGCAGCCACTCGGGGCGGGAGGAGCCTCGGGCCACCAGTACGGGGTTGTACCGGCCGGGCGTCTCGGACATCCGGATCTGCTCGGTGACGCCCTGGTAGTGGCCCAGCGGGGTGTCGGCGGTGAACACCTCGGGGTCGTGGTAGGCGTGCCGGCCGCCGCTGCCAGCGGTGGCGTGCGCGTAGCCGCGGTCGAACACGCCCAGGCTCAGGATCCACAGCGCGGCCCGGGTCAGCGACACGTGCACCCGGTAGCTGCCGCCGTGCTCGGCCCGCCGCAGCAGCGCCTCGACCACCCCGGTGGCCAGCAGCCAGGACACGATGTAGTCGTTCACCACCAGGATCGGCGGCAGCTCGGGTCGCTCGCCACCAGAGCCCAGCCCGCCTTCCAGGTTCATCATGCCGGCCAGGCTGCCGGCGGTCTGGTCGAAGCCCAGCCAGTCGGCCCACGGTCCGGTCGGGCCGTTCAGCGTGGCGGTGGCGTGGATGATCCCCGGACGGACCGCCGCCGCCTCCGCCGCGGACACGCCGATCCGGTCCAGGTACCCGGGCCGGCGGTTGGCGTAGAACACGTCGGCGCCGGCCAGCAGCGCGCGCAGCCGCTCCGGTCCCGAGCCGGCGAACGGGTCCAGCCGGCTGGACCGGGTGCCCACGTTCGCCGTGGCGTAGGTGACGTCGTGCTCCACCTCCAGCGGCCGCCACAGGTTCAGCACGTCGGCGCCGTGCAGCGCGAGCGCCCGGCCCAGCCCGGCGCCGGCGATCACGTGCCCCATGCCGAGCGCGCGCACCCCGGCCAGCGGGTCAGCGGCTCCCGGCAAGAACGGCTCCGGCTCGCTGTCGCCGATCCGGGTGATCTCGATCAGCGGCATGCCGGCCAGCACATCCCGGTAGTGCGGCTCGGCCAGCAGCTCCGGCGTGGAGCGCAGCATCGGCATCACACAGCCGGCCTCGGCGCCGGCCGCCTCCAGCTCACGGCCCTGCCAGCGGCCGATCGCGGCGGCCACCGCGGTCATGTCCTCCGGCACCCCGAGCAGCTTCTGCGCGGCGATCTTGATCTTCGGGTACGGGTTGAGCGGCATCATCCACCGCTCGTCGGCGGTGCGGTGGAAGCTGAACCCGAGCGCCTGGCTGACGTTGCCCGACCCCAGCGGATAGCCGTTCAGCAGCTCCCAGCGCCGGTCGTAGAACGGGCACAGCCGGTGCGGGGTGGCCCGCAGGTCGACCTCGATGTCCTGGCCGGGGCCGCCGCGGTGGCGCCACAGCTTGGCCACCGCCACCGACTTGGCGGCCAGCGCCAGCGAGGAGGCCGCGCCGAGGCGCAGCGTGCTGGGCACCACCGGGTCGGCGCCCAGGAAGTCGATCCGGCCGCCGCTGTCCGCCGGACTCACGCCGATGCCGTCCAGCAGCTCGGCCAGCGCGGCGGGTACGTCGAACTCGTCGTGCTCGACCGGTTTGGCCACCGCGTCGGCGACCCTCGAGGTGAGGTCCATCAGGCGCCCGTCCCGTCCAGCAGCTCCACCGGGATGGGTAGGTGCTTGGCCCGCAGGTACTCGCCCACCGCCTTACCCACCTGGTCGATCCGCTGATTCGAGGAACCGCCGGTGCCCAGCAGGCCGCGCAGCACGAAATGCACCGCGCGCAGGTTCGGGAATTCGTGCCGCACCACGTCCAGCTCCTTGATCTCCGGCATCAGCCGGCGCAGTTCGGCGGTGGACAGCGCGCCGCGCAACCACTCCCAGGCGCGCTGGTCCGGCGCCCAGATGCCGACGTTGCTGTTGCCGCCCTTGTCCCCGCTGCGGGCGTAGGCCACCGTACCCAGCGCGGCGGTGCGGGTGCCGGTTGACGAACGGATCTCCGGCACGGGTTCCGGGTGAACCGGCTGGGTGGCCAGCGCGGTCTGCTCCGGCCCGGGAATGTCAATCACCAGGTCCTCGATCACCACCCGGTGCTGGACCGCCGACTGGGGCAGCAACGCCGGCCAGTAGTCGATCACCGGTCGGGCGGTGGCGCGGAGCGTGGTGGCGCCGTCGTGGAAGTAACCCGGGATGCTCTGCAGGTACAGGCTGCCCAGCCGGCCGGCCAGGTCGTAGGCGTCCAGCGGCTCGCGGGTGCGCGCGGTGGCCATCACCCGCAGCCCGACGGTGGCGTCCCACTGGGTTTCCGGGTCCTCGGCGGCGGTGCCGATCCGGGTGATGTCCAGCGCGACGCCCTCGGGCAGGTGCCGGTGGAACTGGGCGCGCAGCAGGTCCACCTTGGCCGGCACGTCCGGTGCGGTGACGAACACCGTGTTCACCGTCTGATAGCCGACCTGGCCGAACACCGCGACCTTGGTGGTCGGCGGCGGCGGCGAGCCGATGGCCCCGGACATCCGGACCCGGTCCGGACCCGCGTCGTTCAGCTGCACGGTGTCCAGGTGCAGGGTGACGTCGGAGTTGAGGTAGACCGGCCCCTGGATCTCGTAGAGCAGCTGCGCGGTGACCGTGTCCGGGGTGACCCCACCGCCGTCGGCGGCGTGCTTGGTGATCACGGCGGTGCCGTCGGCGGCGACCTCGGCGATCGGGAAGCCGGGGACCAGCATGTTGGGGATGTGGCTGAAGCCGGAGAAGTTGCCGCCGGTGGCGTGCGCGCCGCACTCGATGATGTGCCCGGCCAGCAGCGCGCCGGCCAGCGCGTCCCAGTCGTCTCGCCGCCAGCCGTGCCACCAGGCCGCCGGCCCGAGGGTCAGCGAGGCGTCGGTGACCCGGCCGCACACCACGATGTCGGCGCCCTCGGCCAGCGCGGCGGCCACTCCCCAGCCGCCCAGGTAGGCGTTCGCGGCGATCGGCCGGGTGCCCCAGGCGGTCAGCGGCGCCCCGGTGTCCAGGTGCTCCAGCCGGTGCCCGGCCGCGGCGAACTCGTCCAGCCTGGTCAGTACGTTGTCGCCCTCGACGTGCGCCACCCGCAGCGGCACACCCTCGGCGGCGGCCATCCCGCGCAGCTCGTCGGCCAGCCCGGCCGGGTGGAAGCCGCCGGCGTTGGCCACCACCTTGATGCCCCGTTCCTTCAGCGCGGCCAGGTGCGGGCCCAGCTGGTCGAGGAAGTAGTCCACATAGCCCTTGCTCGGGTCCTGCCCGTGCCGGGCGGCCAGCGCGGCCAGGGTGATCTCAGCCAGGTAGTCGCCGATCAGCACGTCCACCGGGTCGCCGGCCATCGCCTCGTCCACCGCGGTGAACCGGTCGCCAAGGTAGCCGGAGAAGTTGGCGATCCTGATCGGTCGATCGTTCATGAACCGAACCTACGACGGCGGAGGCGCCAAGACCACGACCGATGTCCGAACGCCATCGTGACCACACCGGTCACAATCGCGCTACGGTAACCCCGTGGAGATGCTGCACCTGCGCTACTTCGTCGCGGTGGCCGAGGAGCTCAACTTCACCAGGGCGGCGGAGCGGCTGCACATGGCGACCTCGCCGCTCAGCCAACGGATCCGCGACCTGGAGCGCGAGCTGGGTACCCCGCTGTTCCGGCGCACCAGCCGCAGGGTGGAGCTGACCGAGGCCGGCGAGCGGCTGCTCCCCGCCGCGCGGGAGACCATCGGCCGGTTCGACACGCTGCCCGGCCTGGTGCGCGCCGAGCCCTCCGACGCGCGCCGCCTGGCCCGGGTCGGCATCGCCCCCGACGTGTCCGGCGAGCTGCGCACCCGGTTCCTGGCCGCGGTGGCCGCCGACCACCCCGACCTGGACGTGCGGTTGCACCCGGCGAGCAGCGAGCCGCTGCTGCGCGCGCTGCGGGCCGGCGAGCTGGACCTGGCGTTGGCGCACGGGCCGGTCAGCGGCCGGGGGCTACGCACCGTGCGACTGGAGACCCAGCCGGTGGGCGCGGTGGTGGGCCGGGGAGTCGGGTTCGACGGGCGGGAAACGGTACGGCTGGACGAGCTGGCCGAGCTGCCGTACGCGTCGATCGGCTACGACGCCGCACCCGAGCTGTACCGCCGGACCAACGAGCTGCTGAACAGCTTCGGGGTGCGCAAGCGCCTGGTGGTGGAGGGGCACAACCTGGGCGGGCTGGCCCACGTGGTGACAACCGGCCAAGCGTTCGCGCTGGTCGGGGTGGACGGCGGGGGCAGCCACAAGGCGTTCGCCGGCGAACCGGTGGTGCTGCTCGCGGTGACCGACACCCCGCTGAAGATCACCACCGAGGCGGTGTGGCTGGCCGACCGGGCCGCGACCGACGGGGTGGTCGCCGAGCTGGCCGCCACCGTGACCGGTGCGATCATGTCGACCAAGCGCCGGTGAGCTCCCTGGCGACGACGATCGCTCACGCGATGCCGCCGATCCGCTCCTCCACCCCGAGCAGCGACTTGCCGAAGGTTTCGTAGCCGACCGTTGAGTTGAGGCCGGCGTGGCGGGCGGCGGTGTTGGCGTCGCGCCAGTACCGCTGCATCGGGCTGGCCTCGGCGAAGCTGCCCGCGCCGTGCACGTTCAGCAGGATGTGGATCGCCTCGAGCACCTGCTGGGCGGCATAGCCGAACTTT
>DATHIT010001039.1:0-4289 GCA_035489915.1 Pseudonocardia sp.
CACCTACACCCTCTGCCACCTCGCCACGTCGAGTCGATCTGCGCAGCTCTGCTGCCCCACGCCGGCCGGCTCACCACCGGCCAACTCGCCGCCCGCCTGGCGAAGGCGGTAATCGCCGTCGACCCCGAACGAGCCCGCGACCAGTACGAACGGGCCGTCACCGAACGCAGCGTGATCGCCTACCTCAACCCCGACGGCACCGTCACCCTCACCGCCACCGGCCTACCCGCCGATGAAGCGGCCGCCGCCTGCGAACGCATCCACCACCTGGCCACCCAGATCAAACGCGCCGGCCACCCGGCCACCCTGGATCAAATCAAGGCCGACGTGACACTCGGGCTGCTCAACCGCCGCTTCGACCACATGACCACCGCCCACATCATCACCGCCATGACCAGCGACGTCGAGTCTGGTCAAACCCAGGCCAACGCCGATCAAGCCAGCCAACCGGCCACCCCGACCCAGCCCAACACGTCGACGCCGCCTAACACCTCGACGCCGCCTAACACCCCAACGCCGCCTAACACCTCGACGCGGCCCAACGCCTCAACGTGTCCGCGCCCCGGACCGCCGGTCGAGGCGGACGGTGAACCGGCCAGGCCGGCGGAGCCGAACACCGGCCAGGCCGCCGCGCGAGGTGACCTCGCGCCGGGCGGCACGGCGAGAAACCCGCGTGGTCGGCTGATGGGAGTTGAGATGAGCGTGCAGCTGGCCACACTGCTCGGCCGAAACGACCACCCCGCCACGATCCCCGGGCTAGGCCCGGTCCTGGCGGATGTGGCGCGTCGGGTCGTGGCGCGCCAGCGCGGCGCCCAATGGCGCTACACCCTGCTCGACCCTGACGGCCACTTCGTCTTCGGCGGGATCACACGCCGAAGACCCACCGCAACCAGCAACCACTCCCACGGCGGGATCATCGAACTCCTCATCCCGACCGACCTCCTCAACGAACTCACCCACCACCCACCCGACATCAGCGAATGGACCCAGGTCATCGCCGATATCGCCACCCAATACCACCACCGCACACAACAACTCCGCGACATCGCCGCCAACCCTGACCGGCGATTCCCCACCGTCGCGCTACGCCGACACATCCAACAACGCGACCGCGCTTGTGTCGGCCCGGGTTGTCGGCGGCCGGCCAGCAAATCCGAGTTTGACCACACCCGGGAATACCAGCATCACGGCCCGACCACCTCCACCAACGGCGGCCCGGTCTGCACACACGACCACAACCTCAAAACCAAAGGCGGCTGGACACTCCACCAACCCAAACCAGGAAAGTTCATCTGGCACACACCCCTTGGCCAGACCCATCGCAGCCGAGGTGAACCAATCCTCCACCCGCCACCCAGACCAGACGAACAAAGCGCTGACCCGCCCCCATTTTGACAAGCATGCTCACCACGCTCAGCGGGAGCAGAACACCGAGTCGACATACACCGGGCCGCCAGCCCGGCGAATATCCAACCGCCGTTGCAGTACTAACCCGTGGTGACACCCAGGTCGAAACCATCGTGAACGCAACACGACCTCTGCCCACGATCTGGGCGGCCTGCGAGGCTGGAGAGCCCGATGACGATGTCGGAGCGCAGATCCGTCACGCGGCGGCGCGAATCGTCGTTGGCCTCGGCACCAGCACTAGAGGTGACTGGGCGGCGATGGCCGCCGCTCGTAGCTGCGAGCAACGCTGCGCTATCGAAAACAGGGTGCTGGTGAATTGCTGCTCTTCCAGGCTTTCGAGGGTGCGGCCGCCGCTACGCGTGGCCATCGGGTTCTCCCCGTCTGTACTGAGGGCGTGGCAGGGAGGCGGCGGCACGGATGCAACGCAATCAGCGGGGGGCAGCGCGTGATTGTTATGGGCGCAACAGCACTGACCGCAGTTCACGTCGGCTGGTCACGGGAAGTTCAGTGGCGCCGGGCGCCGGCCATCCCACCCGGACAATGAGCTGCGGATGCTCGGTAACCTGCAGGATCTCGCGTCGGATCTCACGGCGGACTGTGGCGATCTCGACACCTTGGCTCAGTGGCGTGGTGGCCAACCCGAGCCGGGTCGCGGTGAGAAGCAATGCGCTGAGTGCCTCCCCGGCCCGCAGCCAGGAAAGGTAGTCGTCGCCCTTGGTCGCGAACACGAGGAGCTCGGCCGCGTCGTCGGGCGGCCCGGTGCCTGCGGGGTGTCGGGGCTGTGGCAGTCCTGCGCTGGGAAACTGACGCAGCGGAGAGCTGTGGACCAGGCCAGGCGGTGGGGTCGCGACGCTGCCGATCGGCACTCCGTCTCCGCTGCCGGCGTAGCGGTGCGTCCACAACTGCAGCTCGGCGGCGTAGCCGGGAGCAACGGCTTGCTCGCGTGCGGCCTCGATGAGCGCGGTATCGAGTTCGCTGCGCATTGCGGGTGCGGCGACGGGCAGCACGAGGGTGTCCTCACCTCGGGCCAGCTCCGTCAAGGTGGCGATCGCCTCGGCGGGGACAGCTCGGTGGCTCATTCGGCGTCGCTCGGTGCGCCGCTGGTCGATGGCCGGAAGCAGGGCGGCGGCCTCGGGGTCGCCGGCACCGGGGACGAGCGTGATGGTGGCGAGATGGGCTTGGTTCTCGGGGTCGGGTAGACGGTCCACCCGCACGGCGAACTGCTGTGCGGCGAGCGCGACGCGCAGGTGGTGTAGCGCTGCGCCGCAGCTGATCACGAGGTCGCGGCGGTCCGGGTCGGTCCAGGCCAGGTGGCGGGTCCAGTCTGCGTGCAGCTCCACGCTGTTCGGGTGGATGCGCCAGCGCCACGGCTGGGTGTTGTGTACCGACGGGGCGCGCAGTGCGTGTTCGATCGCTGCGGTGAGGTTCGCGTTGGCGCTCATGTGCTCGGTCTCCGTACTGCGATCGGTAGTCTCTCCACGATCAGCATCGGGTAGCTACCCGGGAGTGGGGCAGGGGCGTTGGTCCCCGTTCTGAGGTCCTTCGGCAGCGTCGCCGTTGACCGCCGACGAGGGGTGCACATCACCTGTCGGCCGCTTCGGCCACCTGAGGCCGAACAATGGCGACCGGGCACGGAGCGTGGTGCAGCAACGAGTGGCTGACCGAGCCCAGTAGCAGCCCGGTGAGAGAACCTCGACCCCGCGAGCCCACCACGACCAGCTGAGCCTGTTTCGCCTCGTCGAGAAGGTGCCGCGCGGGGCTTCCCCGGGTAAGGACCCGCCGCACCGCGACGTCGGGGTATTTCTCCCCCCAGCCGGCGAGCCGCTCGGCGAGCAGCTGGCGCTGCGAGTCCTCGACCGTGTCCCAGCCCAGCAGGGCGCTGATCGTTGGATCGACCGGGTCGTCACGCCAGGAAAGCAACGCCACCAGCGGCACGCCACGCGCCTCGGCAGCTTCGAACGCGAACGCGATGGCTGCTTCGCTGGTCGGCGAACCGTCCACTCCCAGCACCACGGGCAGTCGCGACTCCGCCGCAACCGCGGGTTCGCCCCGCACCACGACAACCGGACAAGCGCCCTCCGCCGCCAGCGCGACGGCCACCGAGCCGATCAGCAGTCCGGTGACGCCACCCAGGCCTCGATCGCCGAGAACCACCAGCTGTGCGCGCTCCGATTCGGCGACGAGAACCGGCACGGGGTAGCTGACGATCACCTGCTGTTGCACCTCGATGCCGGGGGCAGCTTGGATTGCTGCGTCAGCGGCCGAGGCGAGCTGCTCACGAGCGGCGCGTACGAACGCGTGGGGGTAGTCCAGCCCCAGTGCCTCCGGGCCGAAATGGTGCTTAGGCCAAGGGCAAGCGTTCACCAACCGCAGCGGTACCTCTCGGCGGCATGCCTCGGCCGCCGCCCACCGAACCGCTACGAGCGCGGACTCCGATCCGTCGACGCCAGCCACGATGGGTCGGCGAGCCTGGTGCTGCATCATCACTACTCCCGGTGTCGTTGATGTCGCACCAGGCTGTCCGCCGCGGGGGTGGCGCCGGCAGCGGCTGAGGTCCTCTCTGCTGGGGACCAACGGCCGCTGTGCCGGCCGCTGCCAGTTCGTAGCGTCGGATGTGACCGATGGAGCTCGACAAGACGATTCCCGACGATCAGATCTATCAATCGGCGACAGCGAGCCCGGCCGGCGTGGTGCCCACCTATGGGCATCGCCAGATGATGCGGAGGAATACCGGATGAGCGCGATGTTGGATGGGCGGCCGATTGTCGTCGGAGTCGATGGCTCCGATGTGGCTCAGAAAGCGGCGGTGTGGGCGGCGGGACAGGCTGAGCGCCGGAAGGTCGATGTTCGGCTGGTACATGCGATCGACATGTCCAAGCTTG
>DATHIT010001040.1:0-8540 GCA_035489915.1 Pseudonocardia sp.
CCGAGTTCATTCAAGTCTACGGAATGACCGAGATGGGTCCGGTGATTGCGATACTCTCTCATGAGGATCACCATGACGAGCACCTGCGTCGCGCGGGCGGGCGTACTGCTCCTCATGTCGAGATTAAGGTAGTAAACGAAGAGGATCGAGAGCTTCCTCGAGGGTCCGTTGGGCGTGTGCCGTTCTCGGCGTACCGGACGAGACCTGGGGGGAACGAGTGCATGCAGTAATTGTTCCATCAGGCGAGGATCTGCCCGATGCGGTTGAGTTGCGCGAGTACGTCAAACAATCAATTGCCGGATACAAAGCTCCGCGTAGCATCGCTTTTGTTAGCTCCCTACCTTTGTCTGGTGCCGGGAAAGTGCTAAAGAACGAGCTCCGCTCCAGGTGGTGACTGCAAACGGGTCGGCATTAAACCGGGCGCATCCTGCCAGCGCATACCTCAGCTTCGAAAACGGGTGCTGGCCACCGAAGGTCTGGTCACCCAAATGCCGGTCGCTTGGTCGCTCACGCTCGCAGACTCACCGAGGAGATCGACGAACTCACCACTCAGATTGCCTCCAGGTTCGAAACGTTAGCGCCCTCGCTCCTACCCATCCCCGGCGATGGCATCGACTCTTCCGCATAGGCAACCGGCAAACTCAACGCCACCCTGCACCGTATCGCGCTGACCCAAGCTCACACCGTTGCCCGCGGATCGATAGTCAAGATCACCGCCGACGGCCGAAGGGCCATCGAGAACGCGGCGCCCGCACACGTGGAGGCCGTCCGCAGGCACCTCATCGACCATCTTGATGATCAAGAGATCGCCACGATGACCAACGCCTTCCGGCGCCTACTCGACGGTCGTCCGCAACACTGATTGTCGTGTCCACTTTCTGGTTTGAGCGTCCGTTTGGCCATTGGCGAGCGGGCCACCGCGGACCTGCGGCTTGACACGTCCGAACAACTATGGCGCAACGACGGACGGTCCGGGTGCGTCGGGGCGGGAGCGGATGCCGAAGAGCCAGGCGAGTGCGCCGGCCAGGGCCACGCCCGCCGCGACCACTAGGGGGACGACAAAGGAGTGCGTGGTGTAGGCGAGGGCGCCGGTGACGATCGGCCCCAGGATGCCGCCCACGTTGCTCAGCCCATTGATGAAACCGGCCGCTGAGCCGGACAGGTTCAGGTGGCGGACCACATCCTGGGTGGCCGCCCAGGCGGCCCCGTTCGCCAGCGAAATGCCCGACGTGGAGATCGACAGGAAGACGATGGCCGCCGTCGCCGATGCGGAGAACGCGGTGCCGAGGATGGCCAACGCGGCCACCATCCCGGAGACCAGGACCAGCTTGCGGGCGTTCACTGTGGACATTCCCCGGCGCCTGGCGATGTCGGACACGCGCCCGGCCAGGATCGTTACGACGAAGGCACAGATCCACGGGACCGACGTGGCGAACCCGGACTTGAGGATGGTCATGTGCCGGTCGGCGACCAGGTAGCTAGGTACCCAGCTCACGAAGGTGAACAGGATGTACAGCAGGCAGAAGTACCCGCCGGTGATCGCCCAGATGTCCCGGTGCTTCACCAGCACTCGCCACGGCGCCCGGCCCTCCTGCTGGTAGGGCTCCTGGTCGCGCACGATCAGGTCGCGTTCCTCGGCCGAGAGCCGACGGTCCTCGGCGGGGTGCCGGTACCACGCGTACCAGGCCACCGCGACCAGCAGGGAAAGTGTGCCGGTGGCAATGAAGGAACTGCGCCAGCCGTAGCTACTGACCAGTGCGGCCAGGATCGGCGGGCCGACGGCGGAACCGAGCGCGACCCCGGAGATGAAAACGCTGCTGCCCAGGCCACGTTCCGACCTGGGCAGCCAGTCGGACACTGTCCGGACCGCGGCCGGGATGAACGGCGCCTCGCCGACACCGAGCAGCAGGCGGGGACCGAACATCGCGCCGACCGAGTTGACCACCGCGCCGAGGAAACTGGCCGCCGCCCAGACCGTCAGTGCCGCCGCGTAGACGATCCGGGTACCGATCCGGTCGACCAGCGCGCCAGCGGGCATGTTCAGCACGGTGTACGTCCAGCTGAAGCTGGACAGCAGCAGGCCCATGACGGCGGTGTTGGTGTGGAACTCCTCAATCAGCACGGGCGCCGCCACCGACAGATTCACCCGGTCGATGAAGGCGACGGTCGTGATGACCAGAACGAAGCAGGTGACGAGCCAGCGACGTCGCGGCGTCCGGCGGCTGGCGCGAGTACCGCGTCGGTGCGCGGTCTGATCCACCGTGGACATGCGGTTCCCCTTGTCGGTGGCTGGCTCGCGGCGTGGCGACCGACCTGGAGAGCGCTCAGCAGGCGGCGGTCCCCTCGGAGTCGGTCGGTCGGGGTCGTCGCGGACAGCGGGCCGAGTGGGTGCGCATGAGGTCGACGCACCGTCGTCGGGTGAGCCGCGGCCTGTCCATTCCGGCAACGCTAAGCAGGGCGGGACGGCCGCTCGGTCGCGCTGTGGTCGACGTCACTGCACATGGTTACGCATCGCTATCAAAGTGTCAGGTGTGGCATCACCGGGTTGCCCCCGGTGGCGGGGTAAGGGCGCCGCCGAGGCATGGTTTGCGATCTCCGCACGACATCGGTTGCGGTCAGCGGGCTGAAAGTTAACTATTGCAGTCATGTATCGGGGTCGAGCGGTCGCTCGGCCGGGTAGTGCTCGTCGGTTCCAAACGCGCACGGAGGGTGGTGAGCGGCATGGACGGGCTGGACGCTCTCGGTCCGGTGGCGGCGTCGACCGAGCGGTTCCTCGAATCGGTCAGGTCACTGTCCGACGCCCGGATCATGGACTCGACGCTGATCCCGCCGTGGACCAGGGGGCACGTGATAACCCACGTAGCCCGAGCCGCGGACAGCTACCGACGGCTGCTGACCGGCGCCATCGACGGCGTCGAGACCCCGCAGTACCCGAGCATGGCGTTTCGCGCCGACCAGATCGAGGCGGGGGCGCAACGGTCGGTCGTGGAGCTAGTCACCGACGTGGCCGAGAGTTCCGCCCGCTTCGAGCAGATGATGCGGACACTTCCCGAGCACGCCTGGCGTGCCGAGGTGCGGATGCGTCCCGGCGAGCTGCGGCCTCCGGCCGCACTACCGCTCATCCGGCTGCGCGAGGTCGAGGTGCACCACGTCGACCTCGCTGTCGGTTACACGTTCGCCGACCTCGCGCCGGACACCGCGCGCTGGGTCATTGACGACATCCTGATGGAGCTCGGGCGGCGTGCCGAGATCCCCGCGCTGCGCCTGAAGGCGACCGACACCGGGCTCAGCCGCGAGCTGGGCGCCGGGGCGCCGTTGGTCAGTGGGACGCAGGCCGACCTGCTCGCCTGGCTGAGCGGACGGTCTCCGGGCACCAGCCTGTCCGCCGAGGGAGCCGGGTCTGTTGCCAGCGCGCCCTACTGGATCTGATCGACCGCGGGAATCCGCACCGCCTCATGAATGACCGGGGTTGGTGATTGTGATGAGGGCGTCGCGGAGGGTGGCGTCGCTGGGTGGGCGGTCGGGCCAGCGGGCGGCGATGTGGCCGTCGGGTCGGATGAGTAGCGCGCCGTGTGGGCCGAGGCCCCAGAGGTCGGCGTGCTCGCTGGCAAGGGTCTCGATGTGTAGCGGCCATCGTGCGGCGGCTTGTTGCTCCCAGTGGGCGGGGTCCGGGGTGAGCAGGGTGAACCATTCGCCGAGGGCGTCGAGCGTGGAGTGGGTGTCCTTGAGCCAGAGGTGCGGCATGCGGTGGCCTGGCTCCGCGGTGGGGACATAGTCCGTGTCTGTGTCGGACAGCTCGGGTGGGGCGCTGCCGTTGGTGAGGACGGCGTCAGAGTGGTAGGTGATGCCGAGCACGAGACCGAGTTGGGCGAAGTACCGGTCCGACCAGGGCACTTCGATCTGGGCCGGCGCGGCTTCGCTGTTTTGGAGCTGCTCGCGGCGCCGGTTCTGTGCTTGGACCATGATTTGAGCGTTGGCCACCGCTTGGCGCAGATTTTGGTGGGCGATGGGTTGTCGTTCCGGCTCGTAGGTTTCCAACAGGCCTGGTCCGGCCCATCCATGGAGAACGCCCGCTAGTTTCCAGCACAGGTTGTGCACATCGGCGAGGCCGACGTTCATGCCCAGGCCGCCGGCGGGGGGGATCGCGTGCGCGGCATCGCCGGCCAGCAGGATCCGGCTGTGGCGGAAGCGCTCGACGACGAACGCATTAACCACCCAGTGCTGCACCCGCAACACGTCGACTCGTACGTCGGCGCTGCCGAGGGCGCGCGAGACGAGGTCGGGCCAGTCGGCGAGCGCGGCGTCTTCGGGCGTGGGAACGAGCCAGGCCCAGCCTCCTTCGGGGTACAGCGGGAGGAATGATCCGTGCGCGGTGGCGTAGACCCCGGCGGGCTGCTGGGCGGACCAGCGGTCGAGGTCGGCGTCGAACACGACGGTGGTGAAGCTCCCCAACGCTCCGGGGCCGGTGGTGTCGATCCCCAGACGTTGCCGGACGGTGGAGTTCGCGCCGTCGGCGGCGAGCACATAACGGGCCCGGACCCGAGTCTGTGCACCGCTTTCGTGGTCGACGAGCAAGGCCACGACGCTCTCGGTTTCTTCGACCAGGTCGGTGAGCTCGTCCCCGAACCGCACCAGTGCGTCCGCCGCGCCGAGCAGGGTGGGTTCCAACCGATCCTGCGAGGTGAGCGCGCCGATCACGGGGCTTTCGGGTATCTGCGCATTGATCCCGACCATCCCCGCCGAGGCGAAGTCGCGGTCGTACAGGGTGTCGCGGAAGCGGATGCGGCCATACTCCGGCGCGAACGCCCGGTCGGTGATCGTGGCCGCGAGCCCGAGCTGGCGATAGATCTCCATCGAACGCACGTTGAGCAGCCTGGACCGGGGGAACGGTGACAGCTCGCGCCGCTTTTCGACCAGCAATGTGGACACGCCCCAGCGGTCCAGCAGCGCTCGGGCGGTGAGTCCGACAGGCCCACCACCGACGATCAGTACTTCGACCTCGGCGTCTACCTCTTGGCCAGGCGAGTAGTGGTCCGCGAGTTCGTCCAGAGCCATGATCTACGGTCTCTCGTCCGCAGTCCCATTGGCAAAGGCTTAAGCCGTGGTTTGGGCGGCTGGGAGTAGGCCGAGTTGGGTGAGCAGCGTGATGTCGTCGAGGCGGTTCCATCGCTCGGCGACCAAACCGTTCTCGAAGCGCAGCACCGTGATGCCCTCGACGTTCAGCGGCCGGCCGCTGCCGGGTGCGCCGAGCAGCTCGTTCTGATGTGTGCCGGTCAGGGTGAAGCGCACCGCGACGCGGTCGCCATCAGCAATCAGGTCATCCGCCTCGATCCGGGCGTCGGGCGCCGCGGCGACCAGCGCTCGGAAGAAATCGGCGATGCCGTCGCGGTCGGATCCGAACGCGTCGGGGAACCCGTGGAAACGGCTGCCGCACCAAGGTGTGCGGCAGCCGCGGCTGATGTCGATCGGAACTAGGCGACAGGGTCCTTCGCGTAGTCGACGAATCCCTGCCAATCGATCACCACACAGGGCTCGTTGCCGACGATCCAGGCGTCGTGACCGGGCGGGCAACGCATGTAGTCGCCGGCGCCGAACGTCGCTTCCTCACCGTCGTCCATACGGACCGTCATCTGCCCCGCGATCACATAGCCCACGTGCGACGCCATGCAGCTGTCGGTCCCGGCGATGGGCTTCACATGCTTCGACCACTGCCAGCCAGGCTGGAACGTCGCGCGCCCGACGCCCCCGACTTCAAGATCGACCAGCTCAAGTTGACCCATGCCGTCCTTGAACGGCCGAACTTCCTCTGGACTGCTCAGGCTCTTGATTACCAAACCGGCCATCTCTGGCCTCCCTGATCACATCGATGTGGACGCGACTCCTACTTTCGAGTGTGCGCGCCGTCACAGTAGCACCGAATTGGCCTAAAGATCGTCACGGTAGGTGACGATCCGGTCTTCATTGAGTTAGCCAGCTCGCACAGATCTGGCGTAGGGGCCACAGACCGTGCGTGCAATGCCTGTGCGAGCCGCGGCCGGTCTGTGCGAGCGGGTCGCCGGCGTGTGGTTGTGGGCTATGCGGTGGTTCGTTGTTTGCGCAGTTGGCGGGCTCGCAGGAGCAGCGCCAGGCCGGCCCGTTTTCCCGGTTGGCCGCCGGTCAGTCCTTGTGGATCTTCACGATGACATTCATGCCGGGGACCAGGGTGAGGTCCTTGCGGTCGGTGATGGTGATCTTCACCGGGATCACCTGGGTGAGCCGTTGGAAGTTCGCGGTGGTGTTGGCCTGGGCGGTGAACACGCCCTCGGTGCCGTACTGGATCTCCCGGACGTAGCCGGTGAACGTGACGTCGGAATAGGCGTCGACCGAGATGTCGACCTGCCGGCCGAGCCGGACGCTGTCGATGTCCGTCTCGTCCACCCGGGCGGTCACCACGATGTCGGTCAGGTCGTAGGCGACGGCCAGTTCGGTACCGGCCAGGACAACCGCTCCCTCGACCACGTTGTCGCGCGCCACGGTGCCGTCGGAGGGCGCCCGGATCAGTCGCTGCGCTTGCCCGAAGCTGCCTCCCATCTCGATTCGCCCGATGACCTGGTTCTTGCGCACGGTGCTGCCTTGGGTGGCGTCCCAGGCGACGAGGGTGCCGTCGGCGGGCGCGGTGACGGAGATCTTGTCGCCGTCGATCTGGGCGTTGTCGGTGGAGACGTAGGCCCGGGTCTGCAGGAAGTAGTTCGCCGCCACCACGCCGCCGATCACCAGCGCGGCGGCCGGGATGGCGCGCAGTGCCCGGCGGGTGGAGGGCGGCAGCGGCCCGGCGCGCCGTCGCAGGGTGGATGCCGCCAGGCTCAGCGCGATGAGCGCGGCGGTGAGGATGACGGCCACATTGCCGATCAGCTCGTCGGTCACCAGGGCGGTCTTCTTCACCTCGTTCAGCGCTTCGATGGCGTAGGTCAGCGGCAGTGCTCCGCTGAGCGTTTCCAGCCAGTCGGCCATCTGCTCCCGGGGGACGAACAGGCCGCCCAGCAGCACCTGGGGCATGACCACGGCGGGCATGAACTGCACCGCCTGGAACTCGCTGGTGGCGAAGGCGCTGCTGAGCAGGCCGAGCGCCATGCCGAGCACGGCGCTGGAGATTGCTATCCCGACCACCACGAAGGCGCTGCCCGGGGTGTACAGGTCGAGCAGCCAGTACGCGGTCGCGCAGGTCAGTCCGGCCTGTGCGGTCGCGGCGACGGCGAAGGCGATGCCGTAGCCGAGCAGCAGATCGAGTTTGGACATCGGCGTGGTGAGCAGCCGCTCCAGCGTGCCGCCGGTGCGCTCCCGCAGCATGGCCACGCTGGTGATCAGGAACATCAGGGTGAACGGGAAGATCCCGAGTAGTAGCAACGCGACCCGGTCGAAGTCGGGCTTGGAGTCGTACATCCGGTTGATCAGCACCAATAGCACGCTCGGGACGATCAGCAGCAGGCCCACTGTGCGGTGGTCGCCGCCCAGCTGGGTCAGCACGCGTCGTGCCGTGGCGGCGGTGATCCGCGGGGAGATCAGGGCGGTCATCGCGCCGCTCCGTGCTCGACCGTCTCGCGCTGGGGGTGTCCGGGCTCGCCGGGTTCGACGCGCTGGATCAGGCGCAGGAACGCCTCCTCCAGATCTCCGGTCCCGGTCTTCGCGCGCATAACCTCGGGGGTGTCGTCGGCGATCAACTGCCCCTCACGCATGAACAGCAGCCGGTCGCAGCGGCTGGCCTCGTCCATCACATGGCTGGAGACGAACAGCGTGGTGCCCTCGGCGGCGAGGGAGTGGAAACGGGCCCACAGCTCGCGGCGCAGTACCGGGTCGAGGCCCACGGTGGGTTCGTCCAGGACGAGCAGCTCGGGCTCGGCGAGCAGCGCGCAGGCCAGGGAAACCCGCGCCCGTTGTCCGCCGGACAGCGTGCTGACCTTCTGGCCCGCGCGCTCGGCCAGGCCGACGTCGGCCAGTGCCTGGTCGGCGGCGGCGCGGGACACGCCGTACACCGCCGCGAAGTAGCGGGTGTTGTCCCGCGCCGAGAGGTCGCCGTAGACCGAGGGGGCCTGGGTCACATAGCCCACCCGGCGGCGCAGCGGTGCTGATCCGGCCGGCGCGCCGAGCACCCGGACTTCTCCGGCACTGATCTGCTGGACCCCGACCACGCAGCGCATCAGCGTGGTCTTGCCGCATCCACTGGGCCCGAGCAGCCCGGTGACCTGTCCGACCGGCACGGCGAACGTCAGGTCGTCCAGGATCCGTCGGCCGCCGAGAGTGACCATGAGGTCGCGGACCTCAATTGCTTGGGCCATGGAAGTCCTCCTTCGCCCGAACAATTCAACCAATGCAGAATTTAGCTTGTCGGTTACCTGGCCAGGAAATGAAATCCGGTCCACAGCCAGCCGAGCATGATCAGCCAGCGGCCCAGCCGCACCAGCAGCACGGCGTGCAGGGCTTCGGCCACCGGCCGGAACGGCCCTCGCCGGTATCGGGCCAGCAGCTCGACGGCCAGCATCCCGCCGAACACCACGCCGAAGCCG
>DATHIT010001041.1:0-15787 GCA_035489915.1 Pseudonocardia sp.
GCCTCCCCCCACGGGCCCCTCGGCCCTGGCATCACCAGGTCTTGCCGGGCGCGGGCGGACGGCTCGGTGCTCCGGACAGCGGTCCAGTCCGAGACCATCACGCCGTCGAATCCCCACTCGGTGCACAGCGGGGTGTTCAGCAGCTCGTTCTCCGTCATGGTGGTGCCCCGCACCGAGTTGTAGGCGGACATCACCAGCCACGCCCCCGCGTCGGTGACCGCCCGCTCGAACGGCGCGAGGTACAGCTCGCGCAGGGTGCGCTCGTCGACCTCGACGTCCGCGGTGAAGCGCTCGGTCTCGAAGTCATTGGCCACGTAATGCTTGGGGCACGCGGCCACCCCGTGGTCCTGCAGCCCCCGCACGTAAGCCGAGGCGAGCTCGGCGGTCAGCAGCGGGTCCTCGGAAAACGCCTCGAACGAGCGGCCGCCCAACGGGCTGCGGTGCAGGTTGATCGTCGGACCGAGGACGACGTGGACGGCCTTGTCCCGGGCTTCGGCGGCCAGCGCCGCCCCGTAGCGGTAGGCCAGCTCCGGATCCCAGCTCGCGGCGAGCGCGGTCGCCGACGGCAGATTGAGCGAGGGTGCGCGCTCGTCCCACACCACGCCGCGCACCCCGGACGGGCCGTCGGAGAACACCATCGAGCACAGCCCGATCGATGGTTCCGGCTGCGTGGTCCAGAAGCTCGCGCCGGTCAGCAGGCCCACCTTCCGCTCGAGGGTGAGCGAGGCGAGGCAGGCCTGGATGTGCTCCTCGACGCCGGGCCGGCAGGTGGTCATGGATCTCCTGTCAGCGCGCGGGCAAGTGGGCCGCGATGAACGTACCGGTCAGTGGCTGGCCACCCTCCGGTAGCGGGCCAGCGCCAGCGGCATGAACACCGCGATGATCGTCAGCGAGGCGAGCACCGCGTAGAGCGCGGCGTGCTCGGCCGGCCAGCCGGTGGCCGGTGGGACGCCCGGTGGCTGTACCGGGTTGCCGAACAACGCCCGGGTCACGTTGGCCACCGCGGAGATCGGATTCCACTCGGCGAACACGCGCAGCGGCCCGGGCAGGGTCTGCGCCGAGACGAACACGCTGGCCACAAAGGACACCGGGAACAACCAGAGCACCCCGGCGCTCTGCGCCACCTCGACGCTGCGGCAGAGCAACCCGATCCAGGCGCCGATCCACGACATGGCGAATGCGAAGAACAACAGCAGCAGATAGCCCAGCGCCGCGCTGAGCGGCGAGCTGGAGATCCGCCAGCCGATCAGCAGGCCGGTCCCTGTCATGATCACCAAGGTGACCGAGGTGACCACCAGATCCGACGCGGTGCGGCCGAGGATGACCGCGAGCCTGGACATGGGCAGCGAGCGGAATCGGTCGATCATGCCCTTGGCCAGGTCGCTGGACAGCCCGAGCGTGGTGAACGCCGAGTTGAACGCCACGGTCTGCACGAAGATCCCGGCGACCAGGAAGTGTCGGTAGCCGTCGCCGCCCAGGCTGCCGCCGAACACGAAGGCGAACACCAGCACGAAGACGATCGGGCTGACCACCGCGCCGAGCAGCAGGTCCGGGTTGCGGCGGATGGTGACCAGGTTCCGCCAGGCCACCACACTGGAGTCGCGGGCCCCACCCAGCAGTACCGTCACGCGCCGTCCTCCCCGTCTTCGCCGGTGTTGGCGCGGTGGCCGGTCAGGGCCAGGAACACGTCGTCCAAGGTCGGCCGGCGCAGCCCGATGTCCAGCACCTGCACCGCATCCGCGCCGGTGGGGTCCGGCTCCGGCCCGTCGGACTCGAACCGGCGCAGCGCCGCCAATAGCGCCTTGGGTCCGACGTCCACCGCGACCGACAACCGGCGCAGCTGGTAGTTCACCGTCGGCTCGCCGGAGCCCACCTCAGCCAGCACCGCGCGGGCCGTGGCCAGCTGGTCGGCCTCGGCCACCACCAGCTCCAGGCGCTCGCCGCCCAGGCGTGCCTTGAGCTCGTCCGGGGAACCTTTGGCGATCACCCGGCCGGCATCGATCACCGCGATGGTGTCGGCCAGCCGGTCGGCCTCCTCCAGGTACTGGGTGGTGAGCAGGACCGTGGAACCCTCGGCCACCAGCTCACCGATCACGTCCCAGGTGTCCTGCCGGCCGCGCGGGTCCAGCCCGGTGGTCGGCTCGTCCAGCACCACGACCGGCGGTTCGGCGATGAGCGCGCCGGCCAGGTCCAGCCGGCGGCGCATGCCACCGGAGTACTCCTTGGCCGGGCGGCCCCCGTCCTCGGCCAGCCGGAACCGCTCCAGCAGCGTGCCGGCCCGGGCCTTCGCCTCGCGTCGGGACATCCCGTACAGCCTGGCCACCATGTACAGGTTCTCGTAGCCGGTGAGGTTGTTGTCCACCGCGGCGTACTGGCCGGAGAGCCCGATGCGCCGGCGCACCGCGTCCGGCTCGGCGACGACGTCGTGCCCGGCCACCCAGGCCCGTCCCGCGTCCGGGCGCAGCAGCGTGGTGAGGATGCGCACCGCCGTCGTCTTGCCCGCCCCGTTGGGGCCGAGCAGCCCGAGCACGGTGCCGGCGGGGATCTCCAGATCCACGCCGTCCAACGCACGGGTGGAGCCGAAGGTCTTCACCAGGCCTTCGGCTCGGACCGCCGGTCCAGCCCTGTCCTTGGACCCGAACATCGACGTGGGCATCGCGGCGGTCAGCTCGGGCTCGGTGACAGGATGACGGGCATCCGCTCGAAGCCGCGCAGCGCGACTCCCGGGGAGCGGTAGGTGGGCTCCTCCGCGAGCTGCATCAGCGGGAACCGTCGCAGCAGCATCGGGAAAAGCACCGTGCCGGAGAGGCGGGCGAGGTGCGCGCCGAGGCAGTAGTGCGCGCCCCCGCCGAAGCTGAGCCCGGTGCTCGGCGGCCGCCGGATGTCGAACCGATCCGGGTCGTCGACCAGGGCGGGGTCGCGGCAGGCCCCGGCGATCAGGCCGAGCAGGATGCTGCCCTCGGGGATGGTGACCCCGGCCAGGGTGACGTCCCGCAGCGCGGCCCGGAACATGACCTGCACCGCCGGCTCGCAGCGCAGGATCTCCTCGGTCGCGGTGTCGGCGAGGGTCGGGTCCTCGCGGAGCAGCCGCGCCTGTTCCGGGTTGTCCAGCAACAGCCGCAATCCCATCCCGACCACGCTGGTCGGCGAGTCGAACCCGGCACTGAACAGCAGCGCGAGGCTGTTGACCAGCCGTTCCTCGTCATCGCCGCACTGGGTGGCCAGGTCGGTGATCAGGTCCTCACGTGGCTGGCGGCGGCGGTCGGCGGCCAGCTCGATCAGCTCCTTGACCACCTGCCCACCGGCTTCGGCGGCCTGCTGGCGCTGGGCGGGTGAGGGCGCCAGCTCCAGGGTCGGGCCGGCTTGCCTGGTGAGCCAGCCCAGCCGCAGCGCCTGGTCGTCGGGAATGCCCATCAGCCGGCCGATGATCAGCGCGGAGTAGGGCACCGCCAGCTCGCGCTCGATGTCCACCGGCTCGCCGGCCGTGCTCAGCAGGTCCAGCTGGTCGAGCAGGCCGGTGGCCACCTCGACCATGTCCCCGCGCCGCTGTCCGGTCCGGCGCGGCGAGAAGTGCTTGGCGAACATGGCCCGGTCCAGCCGGTGCTCGGCGCCGCTGTGGAAGGCCATCGACCCGAACAGGCTGCTCGCCAGGCCCTGTTCCTTCCACGTGGGATTGGTCTCGTGGAAGTGGTCCTCGGTGAGCGGTCCGATGCTCTCGTCGCGCAACATCGCGGTGCATGCGGCGAACGTGGTGACCAGGAATCGCGGCGCCACGCCGGGGAAGACCACCGGTACCACGGCGCCGATCTCGCGCAGCCGCGCGTAGAGCGGGTAGGGATCCGGGTCGGCGTGCGGACGGGCCATCCGCAGGAACATCCGCCGCGCCTCGGTGTTGCTGACCCGGCTGCCGGTGGCCGGGGTGGCGCTGACCCGGGTGCTGCTGGCCGGAGTGCCGCTGGCTGGGGTGCTGGTGGGCGGCGCGCTGGCCGGGGTACCGGTGGCCTGGGCACCGCTGACCGGGCAACCGCTGGCCCGGGTACCGGTGGCCGGAGTACCGCTGGCCGTCGGCTCGATCACCACTGTGTGGTTCATGCCGATACCTCCGAGTCGGCCGGGGCAGGCACCGAGGGGTGCTGCGCCCAGAAGTTGAGCAGTACCTCGACTGTTCGTTGGGGCTGCTCGATGCTGGGGCTGTGCGCCGCCTTCTCGATCACCACATGGTTTGCGCCGAGTTGGGCGGCCATCGCAGCGAACACGGACCGGTGCCACACCCGCTTGTCCCGACGGCCGTGCACGACGAGCGCGGGAATCCCGGTGGCGTGCAGCTCCGGGGTCCGGTCCGACTCGTCGGCCATGGCCCGAGCGGTGCCGTGCATGAAGCCGGGGTTGGCGTCCTTCAGCTTGGCGAACCAGAACGCGCGCAGCCCGGTCTCCCGCTCCGGTATCACGCGTTTGATCACCGGCCACAGCAGCTCCAGGCTGCCCCCCTCGAGCTTGCGGTCCAGCTCGGCGAGCCCGGCGCGCTGTTTTGGCGCGTTCAAACTTGGTCCGCAGCCGAGCAAGGTCAGGCTGCGCACCGCCGACGGCTCGGTCAGCGCCGCGGCCCTTGCGACGAAGCCGCCGAGGCAGTGCCCGACCAGATGGAGTGGGCTGTTCCCGGCGGTCTGAGCGCGCACCTGGCTGATCACCGAGCGGGTGTCCTCTGCGAGCAGCTCGACGGTGTATGCCTCGGGGTCACGCGGGCCATCCGACTCGTACTGGCCGATCTGGTCGTAGGTCCAGGCGTGGTAACCGGCGTCAGCAAGGGCGGGCAGCACCGCCCAGAAGTCTTCCTTCGAACCCACGTACCCGGTGACCAGTAGGACCGCGACGCCCAGGTCGTTCTCCGGTCGCGGCCGGGCATAGGACGCCGCGACGGGGCCTCGAGCGGTGTGCAGCGTCCGCCGCTCGACACCGGTGGGCAAGGTCAGCACGGTCATAGGTGTGAGGCCTCCATTCGGTGAGCACCGGACACGATCTGTTCCAGGAGTGACACGGCACGTCCCGTTCCGTCCTCGGCGCGGATCCGGCCGCCCAGCGCGGCGGCCCGGTCCTGGAGCCCTCCGTCGTCGAGTACCTGGCGCAGCGCCTGTTCCAGTGCCGGCCCGGTCACCGCGTGCAGGGCCGGTGCCTCGGCCGCGACGCCGAGCCGGCGCATCCGCTTGGCCCAGAACGGCTGGTCGGTGCCGACCGGGCAGATGACCTGGGGCCGGCCGGCGGCCGCCGCGGCACCTGTGGTCCCCGCGCCGCCGTGGTGCACGACCGCGCTCACCCTCGAGAACAGCCAGTCGTGCGGTGCGTGCCGAATGACCAGGACCTGGTCGGAGGAGGACAGCCCACGCAGGCCCTGGTAACCGGAGGCCACGATGGCCCTGGTGCCGAGTCGGGTGACCGTCTCCTGAACCATGGTGTTGAGCCGTCGTGGGTCCTCGATGGTCATGCTGCCGAATCCGATGTAGATCGGCGGGTCGCCGGCGTCCAGGAAGGCGGCCAGCTTGCGGGGCGGGGTCCACGCCGACGGGGTGGGTAGGAACCAGTAGCCACAGACCCGCGCCGTGCTCGGCCAGTCCTCGGGCGGGCCCAGCACCTGCTCGCTGTAGGCATGCAGGGCGGTCGCGGCCGACCCGTCGGGGGATCGCAGCGGGTTGTGCCGGCCGGGGCGGCGGGGCAGGCCGGCCGCCGCCCGCCACCGGTCGATTCCGCGCCGCGACCAGAAGCTGAGCTGCTGCCTCGCCACCCGGTACGAGGCCCGGTTCACCACGCCGGGGAGCTGGGCGGTGTTCGCCCAGATCGGGGGCGGGAACTGCCCGGTGGGCACCAGTGCGGGCAGCGGCATGGCAACCACGCTGGGTATGCCGAGGCGCTCGGCGATGTGCTGGCCCAGCGGGAGCACCGGGTGGTGGACCACCACGTCCGCGGCGGAGTCCTTGGCTGCCGCCCAGGCGCCGTCGAGCGCGACCTCGGCCAGCCCGCCCAGCGTCCGGGCCAGTCGGGCGAAGTGTCGAATTCCGTGGCTGTTCGCCATCGCTTCACCGACCCGGATCATGTCCAGATCCAGGGCTGCGAACGGGACTCCGGCGGCGATCGCCAGGGGCTTGAACAAGGGGGGTGCGGCGAGCACTGCCTCGTGGCCATCCCGGCGCAGCCGCTCCGCGAGGGCCACCAGCGGTCGGACGTCACCTTGTGAACCCACGCCAAGCAGGAACACCCTCATCGTTCGGCTCCAAATCGCAGAATCCCAAATATTGACTAGTTCGACTATTGGTACGTGCGGAATGGCTCCCGCTTCAGGTTCGGGACGAGTTGTGACTACTCAATTTTGACGAGCTATGGACGCGCGACCGCGACGGGCGATAGCGGTTACCTGCAATTAGATAGCAGGCGAGTGGCCGACACTGCAAGGTTCGGCTAAATTGCTCTTCGACACATCTCGCGGATAAGCCGCGACCGAGCGGCCCGCGCGTCGATAAGACGCCTCCGGGCGGTGCATGATGCGCATTAGTTGCCCCCCGCGACCAATGATCATCCATCCAACGTGATCAGCTCGCCACGTCGGGTAGACACGCTCAGCAGGGCCATATGGGTTACCCCTTACCCCTACCTGTCGGGTGACGTTAGCACGATCGGGCTAAGCAACGCTGTGATATGGCTCACTTTTCGTTTAGTTATTCTTATGCGAAGCAAAGGTTCCGAGTTGGAAACTTCTCATATACCCGTTCACATGGCATGCGGTGTGAAAGGGAGACTCTTGACTTCGCGGCCGGAAAGAGGCGCCATTAGAGAGGACGCGCTTCGATGATGTGTTGTGGGTGGTATCCAGTCGATTTCACTAATGGCAAGTAACGCTTAGGCGTCAGGCGCGGGCTAAGCCCGCTGACACCGGCCGCTCGGCGGCCCACGCCCCCTCGGCAAGCGGGGTGAGGCGGTTCCCGAACTCGTTGAACTTGATTAGGTGCAGGTGCTCCGGGCCTGCCTCCCCTCCAGCGCCCGCATCCTTGGTCGCCTTGCGATCCGCTGTCGAACCAGTTGTGATGACAGTGAGGCCGGTTCGCCGGGTGGCGCGGGCGTTCGCCGCGTCCCCAGCGCCCCGGCAAAGGGGGGCGAAGATGCTCAACCGACGCGGGCTTTTGAAAGCCGCCGGTGCCGGCGCGGTGCTGGCCTCGGCGGGTCTGTCCCTGACCGGGTGCGGGCGCTCGGCCGGGGGCCCGGACGGGGACCTGCGGGTGGTGCTGGCCAACCACGTGTGGACCACGGCGATCCGCAAGCGCATCCCGGAGTTCTCCGACCTGGCCCGGCGCCGGGTCCTGGTCAGCACGATGACCGCCGACCAGCTGTCCAGCACCTACAACGTCAAGCTCAACGCCAGCGCGCCGGACGTCGACGTGATGATGTACCGCCCGCTGCAGGAACAGTTGCTGTTCGCTCGCAACGGCTGGCTGGCCGACCTCACCGATCGGGTCAGCGCCCAGCCGGGCTACGACTGGGCGGACTTCCAGCCGGCGAGCCGGGAGCGCACGACGGTGCAGGGCAAGGTCTTCGGCGTCCCCGTGGTCACCGAGCGCCCCGCCCTCTACTACCGCCGCGACCTGGTGCCCGACGGGCGGCCGCCGGCCACCCTGGCCGAGATGTTCGAGACGGCGGCGCGGCTGCACAACCCGGCGGCCGGCCTGCACGGATTCGTCGGCCGCGGCCAGCGGGCCGCCGCGGTGAGCATGTTCTCCAGCTACCTCTACTCGTTCGGCGGCGCCTTCACCGTCGACCAGCGCTCCGGTGTCGGCACCCCGGAGGCGATCGCCGCGTACCAGTACTACGGGCGGCTGCTGCGCGAAGCGGGCCCGATCGGCGCCACCAACATGAGCCTCGAGCAGATCACGCCGATCTTCGCGCAGGGCAAGGCGGTGTTCGCCATCGACGCCGACGCGGTGTACCGCAACTTCATCGACCCGGCCACCTCCCTGGTCGGCGACCGGACCGGCTTCGGGGCCTTCCCGGCGGGACCGGCCGGGTCCCGCCCGTTCAACGTGCCGTCCTGGGGGCTGACGATCAACGCTTTCTCCGAGCGCCGGGACGCGGCGTGGGAGTTCATCCGGTGGGCGACCAGCCCGGAGATGGTGCTCGCGCTGCAGGCCGAAGGGGTCCCGGGCGCCCGGCTGTCCGCCTGGCGGGACCGGGCCGCGCTGGCGAAGTTCCCCCCGGACCTGGCCGCCTCGATGACCGCGGGCATCCAGACCGGCGTGGGCGCGGACCGGCCGGATGTGGTGCAGGTCGGCCGCGCCCGGGACATCGTCGGCCGCCCGCTGGTGGCCAGCATTCTCGGCGCGGACGTGGTGGCCGCCGCCGTCGACGCCTCCCAGCAGCTCGATGCGTTCCTGGTCCGCGACGCCCGGCAGCGGAAGATCTAGGCCGGGATGGCCGCCACGACCCTGCGCCAGGAACAGCGCCGACTGAAGTGGGCGATGCTCAGCCCCGCCCTGCTCTTCATTCTGGCGATGATCGCGTTTCCGCTGCTCTACACCGCGTACCTGTCCACCACGGACGCGTTCGGCGCGGTCAACGCGCACCGCTCGTTCCTCGGGCTGACCAACTTCTCCGACGCGCTGAGTGACACCCGCCGGTTCTGGCCGGCCGTGGCGCGCACGGCGGTGTTTACCGTCGCGGCGGTCGCGTTGGAGCTGGGCTTCGGCCTGGCCGTGGCGATGCTGCTGCGCCGGCCGTTCGGCGGGATGCGTTGGGTGCGCACCGTCCTGATGGTGCCGCTGCTGGCCACCCCGGTGGCCGTCGGCGTGCTGTGGCTGCTGATCCTGGACCCGACCGTGGGCATCGCCAACCACCTGCTGGGGCTGGTCGGCATCCCGCCGCAACCGTTCCTGGGTTCGGTGGCCGAGTCGCTGCCGACGCTGATCCTGATCGACGTGTGGCAGTGGACCCCGATGATGACGCTGCTGCTGCTCGCCGGCCTGAGCACCCTGCCCGAGGAGCCCGAGGAGGCCGCGCTGATCGACGGGGCCAGCGGCTGGCAACGGTTTCGCCTGGTCACCGTGCCGATGCTGATGCCCGTGATCATCACGTCGCTGGTGCTGCGCAGCGTCGACGCGCTCAAGACGTTCGACCTGATCTACGCCACCAAGGGCCCGGGCGGCGGCTCCAGCAACGAGGCCGAGACGCTCAACGTGTATGCCTACGGGCTGACCTTCGACTACCAGGAGTACGGGCTGGCCGCCTCGGTGCTGGTGCTGTTCACCGTGTTCATCGTGCTCATCGTGATCGCGCTGCGGCGCCGCACCGCGAAGGACCAGCCATGACCGCAACGCTGCCGAAGTCCGCCGCCGCGCCCGGTACCGCCGCGCGCGGCCGCACCCGCCGAGCCGGCGCGCGGATGAGCACCGGGCGGCTGGTCGGGATCGTGGCCGTCGCGGTGGTGTTCACCGCGCCACTGGTGTGGATGGTGCTGGCCGCGTTCAAGACGAACGTGCAGATCGGCAACCCGGCCGAGGCGGTCGTGTTCACCCCGACGCTGCGCAACTTCGGCACGGTGTTCGAGCAGGGGGTTTTCCTGCCGGCGATGTGGAACTCGGTGGTCGTCGGCGTGGTCTCCACCGCGCTGTCCGCGGTCCTGGCGGTGCCGGCCGCCTGGGCCATCGGCCGGTTCGCCATGCAGCGGTTCGGCAACTGGGTGCTGATCGCCCGGATCATCCCGGCGGTGTCGCTGCTGGTGCCGTGGTACTACCTGTTCGCCCAGCTGGAGCTGGTCGGCGGCTACACCGTGCTGGTGCTCAGCCACATGTTCGTGTCCGTCCCGCTGATCACCTGGATCATGATCGGGTTCTTCGCCGGGCTGCCGGTGGAGCTGGAGGAGGCGGGGCGGGTGGACGGGCTGTCCGCGTTCGGCGCGTTCCTGCGCATCTCGCTCCCGCTGGCCACCGCCGGCACCGCGACCGCGTGCGTGCTGGCGGCGGTGTTCAGCTGGAACAACTTCATGTTCGCGCTGATCCTGTCCGGCGAGAACACCAAGACCCTGCCGGTCGCCCTGTTCAACTTCATCTCCTACGCCAGCGTGGACTGGGGCGGGCTGATGGCGGCCGCCACCCTGATGAGCGTGCCGGTCGTGGCTGCCGCCGTCTTCGGCCAGAAATACCTGGTCGCCGGCCTGACCGCCGGCGCCACCAAGGGCTGAGCTCCCCCCTCGAGAGAAAGGTTGCCCATGCGGATCGCGAACGCCGAGGTGATCGTCACCAGCCCCGGCCGCAACTTCGTCACGCTGGAGATCACCACGGACGACGGCGTGGTCGGATACGGGGACGGCACGCTCAACGGCCGCGAGCTGGCCGTGGTGAGCTACCTGCGCGACCACGTCGTGCCGCTGCTGATTGGCCGCGACCCGCACAAGATCGAAGACACCTGGCAGTACCTGTACCGGGGTGCCTACTGGCGGCGCGGCCCGGTCACCATGGCCGCCATCGCCGCGGTGGACGTCGCGCTGTGGGACATCAAGGCGCAGGTCGCCGGGCTGCCGCTCTACCAACTGCTGGGCGGCGCGAGTCGCACCGGGGCCCGCGCCTACGGGCACGCCAGCGGCGCCGACCTGCCCGAGCTGTTCGACTCGATCCGAGCCCGGCTTGACGAGGGCTTCCGCTGCATCCGGGTCCAGTCCGGCGTCCCCGGCCTCGGCATGGTCTACGGCGTGACCAGCACCGACGTCCGCCGCGACCAGGAGTCCAACGGCCGCCACCCGGTGCCCGTCGAGGAGGTCTGGGACACCCCGGCCTACCTGCGCCATCTGCCCAGCGTCTTCGAGGCGGTGCGCAACGAGTTCGGCCCCGAGCTCCCGTTGCTGCACGACGCCCACCACCGGCTCACCCCGATCCAGGCCGCCCAGCTTGGCAAGGCGCTCGAGCCGTACGACCTGTTCTGGCTGGAGGACGTCACGCCGGCGGAGAACCAGGAGGCACTGCGGCTGGTGCGCCAGCACACCACGACCCCGCTGGCCATCGGCGAGGTGTTCAACGCGGTGGTCGACTACCAGACGCTGATCCGCGAGCAGCTGATCGACTACGTGCGCTCGGCGGTCACCCACGCCGGCGGCGTCACCGCGATGCGCAAGCTGTTCGACTACGCCGCCCAGTACCAGATCAAGTCCGGCATCCACGGCCCCACCGACATCTCCCCGGTGGGCATGGCCGCCGGCCTGCACCTGGACCTGGCGATCCACAACTTCGGGATCCAGGAGTTCATGCCGCACAGCCCGGACACCTACGACGTCTTCCCGCACGCGTACACGTTCAGCGACGGCTACCTGCATCCGGGGGAGACCCCGGGGCTCGGCGTGACGGTGGACAAGAAGGCCGCCGCCCAGTTCGAGTACCAGCCGGCCTACCTGCCGGTGAACCGCCTGCGCGACGGCGCGATGCACGACTGGTGAGCACTCCTACCTGTTAAATTCCCGGCGCGCACGGGCTCGCCTTCATCCCGGCACCGTGAGCGATTCGGCTACCCGCCGGCCTGCCTGGAGCGGGCGTAGTGGCGGGCGGCTTTGGCGCGGTTGCCACATCCGGCCATCGAGCACCAGCGGCGGCTGCGCTTGGGGCTGGTGTCGTAGAAGTAGAGGACGCACTCCGGATGAGCGCACCGCCGGATCCTGCTCGGGTCGCCGGTGAGCAGCTCCACGTAGTTGACCGCCGCCAACCAGCCGGCCCGCCGGTTCGGATCGCCCACCGTGCTGACGCTGCCGGGACCATCCCGGCCGACCACGGGACGGGTGTGACCCCAGGACAACACTTCGTTCAACGCCGCGCATGCGTCCGCGTGGTCCGGCGTGTCGACGTGGCCGCGGATCGCTTCCCGGGCCGCGGTGAGCGCGAGCCTGGATGGCTCGGTCAACGGGCCGTCCAGGCCAGCCTCTCCCAGCCAGGCCTGGGTCCCCTCGAGGTCCTCGAGCAGGTCCCGAACGCTGCCCCGGTCGATCCAGGTCGTGTTGAGCAGGTCGAGGCTCATCGGCTCACCTACCAGCGGGCGGTCAAGCGCCATGGTGCAGTCTAACCTCTCAAAGTGGCTTGACGGGTGTGAATCTAACCTGTACTAATCAGGCTACAGGTTAGGCAGTACACGTCCTCGCAGGGAGCCCCAGATGACCTCGGCCTTGACCCCCGTCGCGTTCCAGACCGGTCACGTTGGGCTCAACGTGACCGACGTTGCCAGGTCCACCGCGTTCTATCAGCAGGTCTTCGGGCTGGAGGTCCTGGCTGACTGTCGGCAGGGCGACCGTCAGTGGGCCTTCCTCGGCCGGGACGGAACGGTGATGCTCACCCTGTGGCGACAGTCCGAGGGCCGATTCGCCACCGGATCGCCGGGGCTGCACCACCTCTCGTTCCAAGTCCCCAGCCTGGCGGCCAGCGACGCCGCGCCGGTCGGTTCCACGCCCGCCTGCGGCTTCTTCTAGGCCGCGCCGGTGAACAGCACTTATCACCCCGGCGAGCGCGCCGCACAGGCGAAGGCCGGGTTGCGCGCGGAGGCCGAGCGGATTGGCGGCATCGTGCGCACCGCGGTACCGCCGGCGGCGGCGGAGTTCCTGCTCGAGCAGTCGATGCTGGTCATCGCCGCCGCCGACGAGCAGGGGCGGATGTGGGCCTCGCTGCTCACCGGTATGCCCGGATTCCTCCGCGCCGGCGTGGTGGCCGATCGGGACGTTGTGGATGTGGCCGCGCGCCCGATGCCGAGCGATCCGCTGGCGGCCGCGCTCACCCACCGCGCCCGACTCGGGGCCATCGCGATCGACCCGGCCACCCGCAGGCGGATGCGGATCAACGGGGTCGCCGAACCCACCCCGGAGGGCCTGCGGGTCACCGCCGACCAGGTCTACGCCAACTGCCCGAAATACATCCAGCGGCGCGTCGTGGAATCGGTCAGCCCCGGGGGTGCCGCCGGGGAGGCGAACGTCTCGGACTCGCTCAGTCCGGCCGACCGCCGGATGATCACCGAGGCGGACACGTTCTTCATCGGCACCGCCTCGGCCACCGGTGACGCCGACGCCTCGCACCGGGGCGGGGACCCCGGGTTCGTCCGGGTGGCCCCGGACGGAGCGCTGACCTGGCCGGACTACCCCGGCAACGCGATGATGATGACGCTGGGCAACCTGGAGCAGATCCCGGCCGCCGGCCTGCTCTTCGTGGACTGGTCAACCGGCACAACGCTCCAGCTCACCGGGGCTGGCCAGGTCGAGTGGGGGACGTCCGATCGTCGACTACGGTTCCGGCCGGACCAGGTCCGCCGGACCACGCTGGCCAGCCCGCTGCGCTGGAGCGCCGCCGAGTATTCCCGGTTCAACCCGCCGGTGGGCGCGGAGAACCTTACTGGGGATTGCCGGTAACGAAGTCTTATCGGTGAATCCGACTTAATTGTTGTCACGCTGCTTGTCTAGCTACTTAAGGGTTGATTAGGCGTTGACCGCGGAGAGCCGACCGTGCCGCCGCTTATCGACGACGTCATCGCTCGCGATGTTTCCGTCCCGCAGCCATATCCGCCGCGTGCAGTACTCCGCGACCTCGTCCTCGTGGGTGATGACGACGATGGTGCAGCCCTGCTGGTTGAGCTCGGTGAACAGCTCCATGATCTCGGTGGTCGACGTGCTGTCCAGCGCACCGGTCGGCTCGTCCGCCAGGATGATGGAGGGATCGTTGATCAGGGCGCGGGCGATGGCCACCCGCTGCTTCTGGCCGCCGGAAAGCTCGCTGGGTACATGCCCCAGCCGGGAGCCGAGGCCAACCCGCTCAAGGGCCGCCTTCGCCTTCGCCCGCCGGCGCCGCACGCCGTTGTAGACCAACGGAAGCTCGACGTTCTGCATTGCGGAGGTGCGCGCGATCAGGTTGAACGACTGGAACACAAAGCCGATCCGCTGGCCTCGAATCTTGGCCAACTGCTTCTTGGACAGCTTGGTCACGTCGGTGCTGTCCAGCCGGTAGTGGCCGCCATTGGGTAGGTCCAGGCAGCCCAGGATGTTCATCAGCGTGCTCTTGCCGGAGCCGGACGGACCCATGATGGCGACCATCTCACCGGCCGCGATGTTCAGGTCGATGCCGTGCAAGATCGTCATCTCGTGTTCGCCCATGCGGAAGGACTTGGTTATGCCCTCGAGCTCGATCATCCCACTCCTCAGTCAAAGCGCCGTTACCCATCACGCCTGAATGCGCCCACGCCGCCGCACTGCAACTTCAAAAATAGGCGATCCGCTCTGAGATATCACTGGGAGTGTCGAATTGCACAACGCTCTTAAGAAGAGCCTGTGGGTTACCTGAATAGAACTGTGGAATCGTCGCGCGCAAGGGGTTCGGCCCTTAAAAATAGCTGTGAATTTTTGCGTGTCGGGCCAGCATGTCGCCGACTCGGGGGCCCAGCTGGGCTGGCGACTATCGCTCACACAGCCTCGCTGGCTCGACACAGCGGCCTGAGCCGCTGTGTGAGCGTTACGCGAGCTGGGTGAGCGGGGAGCGGGGGGCACCTGGTGAAGCGACAGCCAGCCCATAATTGAGCTGGCCCAGCTGAACAGCTGGCCCCCTCGGCACCGTGCCGAGGGATCACCGAGACGAGCAGCAGATGAACAGTGACAGGTCGGATGCGCTGGACCGCTCAGATGTCTCCGAGCGGCTCGAAATCGCCACCGACGCGCTGGCCGAGTTGCGTGGAATCTTCGCCGGCGAGGAGCCGCTCAAGGCCGCACTGGACCGTGTTGCCACCGGCGCGGCTGGGGTGATTCCGGACGCCGACGCGGTCACCATCACCGTGCTGACCGACGACGGCCCGGACAGCGTGGCCTGGACGGACGAGAGATACCTGGCCCTGGATGCGGCCCAGTACGGCGCTGGCCGCGGCCCTTGCCTGGAATCCGCCAGCTCACACCGGCCGGTTCGCGCGGCGACCTCGGCCAGCCTCGAGCAGTGGCCGGAGTTCTGCGAGGCAGCCGAACAGGCCGGTATCAAGGCCTGCCTCGCCGTGCCGCTGCTGCTGGAAGCCACCTCGCCGGCGCCGGGGGTGCCAGCTCGGACAGCGGTCGAGCTCGTGGGCGCGCTCAACCTCTACAGCCACAGCTCCAATGCCTACGACCCGTTCGACGAGGCGTTGATGCGGCTGTTCTCCACCGAGGCGACATTGGCGATCAGCAACGCCCGACGCTGGCAGAGCCTGCGTGACCACGTGCGCAACCTGGAGACGGCACTGATCTCCCGCGCGGAGATCGACCAGGCCAAAGGCGTGCTCATGGCCGTCCACCAGTACAGCGCCGAGGAGGCGTTTGCCACGCTGGTGGAACAGTCGCAGAACCGCAACGTCAAGGTCCGGCGGGTTGCCCAGGAACTGCTCGACTCCATCCGCAAGCCCAGTTGAGCGTCGCGGTCAACGACGGCCGGCCCCCGCTAACGGGCCTCGTCCGGGGGAGCGCGGAGCTCGTGTGCGTAGGCCACCGGATGATTCAGGCCGCGCTCGGTGAAGTGGTCGTTGAGTGCCTGAGCCACCATGTCGTGCTGGTAGGAACCCAACGGTGACTTGCCTTCCAGCGAGGCCTGGAGCTGGTCTCGGTCCAGCGTGCCACCCAGCCCGATGTAGCCGGCCCACAGCTGTTCGTAGGTCAACCCGCTGAGCGCGAGGCCGGCGCGCAACGACATCTCCGAGGCACGCTGATCGACACCGTTGGATTTACGCTCCCGGCCCACCTGGTTTGCCGTACCCAGACTGACTCGAGCGCAAACAGGCCCCGAGCGTG
>DATHIT010001042.1:0-5061 GCA_035489915.1 Pseudonocardia sp.
CTGCACGCCCGCACCGGGTGGTCGGTGCGCTGGGTGCGCACCGGGATCGAGTTGACCGTACTGACCGTCGGCTGGCTGCTCGGCGGCACCGTCGGCGTCGGCACGGTGCTCTACGCCGTGTCGATCGGCCCGCTCGCCCAGCTCTTCCTGCCCTGGGTGGTGTACCGGGAACCCGCCCCGGTCCCCAAGGCGCCTGCCTGCGTGCCCGAGCACCCCTGAGCCTGTGAGTGGCAAGTGGTCCTATGAGACCACTTGCCACTCACGAGCCACGTGTCGATTATCGGCAGGCCGGGGCGGTCGGCTCGGCGTCGCGTTCCGCGCTACCCCGAGGCGACCGCGCCGAGTCCCTGGGCAGTAGCCACACCGCGGCGACAAGTCCGAGCAGGGCGAGCAGCCCCGCTGTGCCGAACGCGGCCCGGTGCCCGTCCACCAGTGCTGCCGAGCCGGCGGCCGCCACGCTGGTGCAGATCGCGATGCCCAGCGAGGCGCCCATGCTGAACGAGGTGTCCACCACCCCGGCGGCCAGCCCCGAGTCGGCCTCCCTGGCCCCGCTCAGCGCGGCGATCTGCGCGCAGACGAAGGTGGCGCCCATGCCCACGCCGAAGATCAGCTGACCGACCAGCAGCAGGCCGACCGAGCCGGCGGCGGACACCTGGGTGAGCAGCAGACAGCCGACGAGGAGCAGCGCGGCACCGACCATCGCCACCCGGCGCACCCCGAACCCGAGCGCGGCCCGTTGGCTGCTCAGGCCGCCGGCCACCGAGGCCACCGTCATCACCGCGGCGACCAAGCCGAACCGCAGCGCCGACCAGTCCATCGCCTGCTGCACGTAGCCGGTCAGGGTGATCAGCATCCCGTCCACCGCCATGCCGGCCGCCAGGACGACCGCGTTCCCACCCACTAGCGATCGGGAACGCAGCAGCCGCGTGGGCACCAGCGGGGCGGCCGACCGGGTCTCGATCAGCCAGAACGCCGCGAACAGGGCGACCGACGAACCCAGCGCCGCCGCGGTGGCACCGGTCCAGCCGCGCGCGGGCAGCTCGATGATCGTGTAGACCAGCAGCACCAGCGCGGCGGTCACGGTGAGCGAGCCGGCCACGTTCAACCGGCCCCGGCCCGCCGCCCGGGTTTCCCGCAGCAGCACGCTGCCGACGGCCAGCACCGCCAGCCCGACCGGCACGTTGATCAGGAACACCCACCGCCAGCCCAGTAGGTCGGTGATCACCCCGCCGAGCAGCAGGCCTGAGGTGGCGCCCACCCCGCCGAGGCCGCCCCAGATGCCCAGCGCGCGGTGCCGCTCCGGGCCGTCCGGGAACGCGGTCATCAGCAGCGACAGCGCGGCCGGCGCGATGATCGCCGCCGACACCCCCTGCAGCGCGCGGGCCGCGATGAGGAACTCCACCGACGGCGCCATCCCGCAGAGCAGCGCGGACAGCACCCGCAGCACCATGCCGGCCAGGAACACCCGCTTGCGGCCGAACACATCGGCCAGCCGTCCGCAGCACAGCAGGAGCCCGCTGAACGCCAGTCCGTAGCCGGTGACCGTCCAGCTCACCGCCGCTCCGCTGACATCCAGCCCGGCTTCGATCGAGGGCAGCGCGGTGAGCAGGATCGTGCTGTCCAGAACGGTCATGAAGAACGCGGCGCTGAGCAGGACCAATACCTGCCAGCGGCGGGGATCGGGGCGGTGGTCGGACATCGTGCACCTCCTCGTCGCCCGGGTGCCGGGCGTCATCCAGTGGTCGGCGCCGCCCACCGGAACCGGACATTCGCCTCGGCCGGCGGAAAGTTCTGGCCGCTCGATGTCGCTTCCGGCACGGTGGCTTCGACTCGAGTGCAGAGCCGCGCCCTGGACCGTGGGCGTGACCGGAAGCCGAGAGGCGCGCCGTGAAGTACATGATGTTGATCTACAGCTCGCCGGCCACCTGGGACGCGCTGTCCCAGGAGGAGCGGGACCAGCTGGAGCGGGACCACGCCGAGCTCTACCGCGAGTTGGTGCGCTCCGGCGAGTGGGTGGGCGGGCATGCCCTGGCCGATCCGTCCCGCTCCATCGGGGTTCGGGTGCGTGGGGGCGTGCCGATCACCTCGGACGGGCCGTATGCGGAGATCAAAGAGCACCTGGCCGGGTATGACGTGGTCGACTGCGACAGCCTGGAGCGCGCGCTGGAGATCGCCGCGCGCATTCCGGACGCGGCGCTGTGCGGCGTCGAGGTGCGGCCGATCATGGAGGTCACCGGCATGGAGATGTGATGGCCGAGCCCGAGGACCGCGACCTGGAAGCGCTGCTACGCGAGCTGGCGCCCCGGGTGCTCGGCGCGGTGCTGCGCCGCTCCGGCGACTTCGACCGCACCGAGGACGCCGTGCAGGAGGCGCTGCTGGCCGCCTCGCGGCAGTGGCCGGCCGAGGGGGTGCCGACCAACCCGCACGGCTGGCTGGTCACCGTGGCGAGTCGGCGGCTGACCGACCAGTGGCGCAGCGAGGCGGCCCGCCGGGACCGCGAGGCCAACGCGGCGGCGATGGAGCCGGCTCGAGAGACGACGGAGGCCGACGGACCGATCCAGCCCGCCGCCGACGACGCGCTGAGACTGCTGTTGCTGTGCTGCCATCCGGCGCTGAGCATGGCCTCGCAGGTCGCCCTCACCCTGCGTGCCGTGGCCGGGTTGACCACCGCGCAGATCGCCAGCGCGTTCCTGGTCCCCGAGGCCACCATGACCCGGCGGATCACCCGGGCCAAGCGGAGCATCGAGGCCGCCGGAGCGCGGTTCGGCCCGCCGCCGGGCGGGGACTACGCGGACCGGCTGAACGCGGTACTGCACACCCTCTACCTGATCTTCAACGAGGGATACACCACGACCGGCGGCGACCAGCTGCACCGGGTTGAGCTGACCAGCGAGGCGATCCGGCTGACCCGGCAGATCCTCCGGCTGCTGCCCGAGGACGGGGAGGTCGCCGGCCTGCTCGCGCTGATGCTGCTCACCGAGGCCCGCCGCCCGGCCCGGGCCACCGAGGACGGGGCGCTGGTGCCGCTCGCCGAGCAGGACCGCGACCGGTGGGACGCCGCGCTGCTCCGCGAAGGCATCGAGCTGATCACCGCGACGCTGCCCCGCTCGAGGGTCGGCCCGTACCAGCTGCAGGCGGCCATCGCGGCGGTGCACGCCGAGGCCGGCCGGGCGGAGGACACCGACTGGCCGCAGATCGTCGCGCTCTACCAGCTGTTGGAGCGACGATCGGCCAGCCCGATGGTCATCCTCAGCCACGCGGTGGCGGTGGCCATGGTGGACGGTCCCCGGGCCGGGCTGGAGCTGATCGCGCCCCTGGAGACCGACGAGCGGATGGCCGGCCACCACCGGCTGACCGCGGTGCGGGCGCACCTACTGGAGATGGCCGGCGAGCACGCCGCCGCCCGGATCGCGTATCAGCTGGCCGCCCGGCAAACCACCAGCCGCCCGGAACGCCGGTACCTGGCAACCCGAGCCGCCCAACTCCCCGCGCGGTGACACTGCCGATTACAGGCGTTTCGGAGCGGGACGGCGGCGCAGGATGAACCACTCGACGAACAGCAGGTTGACCACCCAGCTGAGCCAGACCGAGGCGGCGGCCACCGACTGGGTCAGCGTGACCTTGTCGACGTGGTAGACGCTCTGAATGACGGGCGCGAGCGAAAACAGCAGCATCAGCCACACCCGGTTGAGCACGATCGACATGGTCAGCGCGAAGCTGCGGAGCATCCACGCCCGGTGGTCGGCGTAGCGTCGCCGCCGGGCCGCGCGGTACCCGGCGATCGAGGTGGCCAGCCAGAGCACCGCCAGCAAGGTGTTGCCGACCGCGGAGGTGAATCCCGAGCTGCTCACCGGCGACACGCCCAGCACCAGGACTCCGGCCGGGAACACTCCGCCGAACAGGTACGCCCGGCCGACCCAGCGGTGCGCCGCTGGGTAGCGGGTGCGGAACCACGGCCATACCTGCAGGCATCCAGCCAGCAGCGCGACTGAGCCGAACAGGATGTGGCCGACCAGCAGTGCGTAGTGCGCCGGGTAGTCCGCCCGGATCGGGACCCGGGAGTGGGCGGGAACGAAGTCCAGGTAACGCGGCACCGTGAAGACCAGGAACACGACGCTGAGCACGAGCAGCAGAGGCACCCAGGCGCGCCGGAGACCGGGCTGGCGGGGTGTGTTGAGCGGGAGCGGGGAGGCCATGGGGGTTCGCACTTTCTCGAGATCGGGGATGTTATTGCGTATGATGTACGCAGTAAGTATGGCAACCCGGACCGCCGATGGGACAGGCAATAATCGAACTGGTCAGTCAGGAGGACGGTGGACGCCGAAGAGCTGCTGTGGACCGCGCCGGTCACCCCTCGCCGGGGCCCCAGGCCGGCGCTGAGCCGCGCGGAGATCGTTCGCGCCGGCATCCAGATCGCTGACTCCGACGGGCTCGCCGCCTTGTCCATGCAGCGGGTAGCCGGCCGGCTGGGCGCCGCCACCATGTCCCTCTACCGCCACGTGCCGGGGAAGAACGAGCTGATCAGCCTGATGCTGGATGCGGCGATCGGGGAGCCTCCCGCCCTGGCGGAGGACGCCGGGTGGCGAGCCACGCTGGCCGACTGGGCCCGGGGTACCCGGGATGTCTTCGTGCGCCATCCGTGGACGCTGCCGCTGGTCACCGGTGTCCGCGTGATGGGGCCCAACGAGCTGGCCTGGACCGAGTCCGCGCTGCGGGTGCTCGCCGCCAGTGGGCTCCGGCCGGCCACCCTGCTGGACGTTCTGCTGCTGGTCAACGGCTACGTGCGGGGCGCGGCGAACCTGACCGGCGGGCCGAGGGTGCCGGGCCGGGAGAGCCTGCTGCGGTTCGGCCAGCTGGACCGGTACCCGGTGTTCGCCACGGTGTTCCAGGAAGCCAGTGGGGTCGACAACCCGGCGAGTGAAGCGGCCCGGTTCGAGTTCGGGCTGGCCCGGGTGCTGGACGGGGTGGAGCTGTTCGTCCAGGCCCACGGCGACCCCGCTGACCGGGTTTGAGGGCCGCGCCGCGGTCAGCGCCGTGCCGGCCATCTGTCGGGACCTATGG
>DATHIT010001043.1:0-11949 GCA_035489915.1 Pseudonocardia sp.
CCAAGATCACCGCCTCGGTGGCGACCGGCGGCACCGAGTTCGACGTTGTGATGATCAGCAATTACGAGACACCGCAATGGGCGTCGTACGGCTGGCTGACCGACCTGCAGCCCTACGCGGACGCAACGCCGGGCTACGACCCACAGGACATCCTGCCGAAGGTCCGGGAGGCGCTGTCGTACCAGGGTCACCTGTACTCGGTGCCGTTCTACGGTGAGTCGTCCTTCCTGGCTTACCGCAAGGACCTGTTCGAGCAGGCCGGGTTGACCATGCCGGCTCACCCGACCTGGACCCAGGTGCGGGATTTCGCGGCCAAGCTGGACAACAAGCAGACCGGCATGGCCGGGATCTGCCTGCGTGGCCTGCCCGGCTGGGGTGAGGTCATGGCCCCGCTGGACACTGTGATCAACACCTTCGGCGGCAGCTGGTACAACATGAACTGGGACGCCCAGCTGAACTCGCCGGAGACCACCCAGGCGGTCGAGTTCTACGTCAACTTGTTGCGCGATTACGGCGAGCCGGGTCCGGCGGTCTCCAGCTTCGGCGAATGTGCCACGCTGTTCGGCCAGGGCAACGTGGCCATGTGGTACGACGCCACATCGGTGGTCTTTGCGCTGGAGGACCCGAGCCAGAGCAAGGTGGTCGGCAAGGTCGGCTATGTGCCCGCTCCGGTGGAGAAGACTCAGCACTCCGGCTGGCTCTACACCTGGTCGCTGGCCATCCCGAAGACCTCGGAGCACAAGGACGCCGCCTGGCAGTTCATGTCCTGGATGACCTCCAAGGACTACATGCACCTGGTCGGCAAGGAGAAAGGCTGGGCGCACCTGCCTCCAGGGTCCAGAACTTCGACCTATGAGATCCCGGAGTATCGGCAGGCCGCCGCGCCGTACCTGCAGCCCACCCTCGACGCGATGAACAACGCCGACCAGGAGCACCCGACCCTGAACCCGGTGCCGTACACCGGAATCCAGTTCGTCTCCATCCCGGAGTTCCAGGACGTCGGCACCCGGGTGAGCCAGCAGATCAGCGCCGCGATCGCCGGCCATTCCAGCGTGGCGGACGCGCTGAAGGAGTCCCAGAAGTACGCCCAGACTGTCGGCGACACCTACAAGGGGGCGGCGAAGTGACAACCACCATCGAAGCGGCGACCGCCCCGAAGCGAGCGGCCAAGCGCCCTGAGCACGGGCCCGGCTCGCGGGCCGACGGGTGGTCGCGGCGGATTCCGCTGCTACCGGCCCTGGTGTTCACGTTCATCGTCACCCAGCTGCCGTTCGTGGTGACGATCTACTACTCGCTGCAGTCGTGGAACCTGGTCCGCCCCGGTTCCCGGCACTTCGTCGGGCTGTCGAACTACGCGCAGGTGTTCACCGACAGCCAGTTCCGCCAGGTCATGCTGAACACCGTGGTGCTCACCGTGGGGGCGGTGCTGATCTCGGTGGCCCTCGGGCTGCTGCTGGCGCTGATGCTGAACCGGGCCTTCCCCGGTCGTGGCGTGGTCCGCACCATGCTGATCACGCCGTTCCTGATCACACCGGTGGCCGCGGCGCTGCTGTGGAAGACCACGCTGCTGGACCCGACCTACGGCCTGGTGAACTTCGTGCTGAGCCCGTTCGGAGCGGGGAAGACGGACTGGATCTCCTCGTTCCCGCTCACCGCGGTGATGATGGCGATCGTCTGGCAGTGGACACCGTTCATGATGCTGCTCATCCTGGCCGGGTTGCAGAGCCAGCCGGCCGACGTGCTGGAGGCGGCGGCCGTGGACGGCGCGTCCACTCTCGGCATCTTCCGCGAGGTCACGATCCCGCACCTGCGCCGGTTCATCGAGCTGGGCATCGTGCTGGGCACCATCTACCTGATCAACGTCTTCGACCAGATATACATGATGACCCAGGGCGGGCCCGGCATCGCCAGCGCGAACCTGCCCTTCTACATCTACCAGCGGGCCTTCCTGGGCTTCGACATCGGCCAGTCGGCCGCGATGGGCGTGGTGGTAGCCATCCTGACCACCATCGTCGCGACGTTCGCCCTCCGGCTGATCTTCCGCACCTTCAGTGGAAAGGAGGAGGCAGCCTGATGAGCACCTCGACAGTTGCCCCGCCGGCCGCGCCGACCAGCACCTCGGAACCGACGCCGCGCAAGGGCTCCGGCCGCAAAGTGATCTTGGCGGTAGTCGCCTGGTTGGTCGGCATCGTGTTCGTCTTCCCGGTGTTCTGGATGGTCCTGACCGCCTTCAAGCAGGAAGCGGACGCCTACACCAGTCCGCCCAAGCTCTTCTTCGCCCCGACCCTGGAGCAGTTCAAGGAGGTGCTCGGGTCCGGGGCCGGGCCGGCCCTGCTCAACTCCCTGTTTGCCACGGTGGTCTCCACCGTGCTGGTCCTGCTGCTGGCCATCCCAGCCGCTTTCGCGGTGTCACTGCGGCCGGTCGGCAAGACCCGCGACGTGCTGTTCTTCTTCATCAGCACCAAGATGTTGCCGGTGGTCGCGGCCATCGTGCCGATCTACGTCGTGGTCAACGAGATCCACATGGTGGACAACATCTGGACGTTGGTGGTGCTCTACACCGCGATGAACCTGCCGATCGCGATCTGGATGATGCGGTCGTTCTTCCTGGAGGTCCCGGGCGCGCTGCTCGAGGCGGCCAGTATCGACGGCGCCTCACTCGCCCGCACCATGCGCGAGGTGGTGCTGCCGGTGGTCTCCCCCGGCATCGCGGCCACCGCGCTGATCTGCGTGATCTTCGCGTGGAACGAGTTCTTCATCGCGGTGAACCTGACGGCGGCCCAGGCCGGCACCGTGCCGGTGTTCCTGGTCGGCTTCATCACCAGTGAGGGGCTCTACTTCGCCAAGCTGTGCGCGGCCGCCACGCTGGCCGCGCTGCCGGTGGTCATCGCCGGCTGGGTCGCCCAGAACAAGCTGGTCCAGGGCCTGTCCTTCGGCGCAGTCAAATGACCTGGCTGCCGGTCACCACAACAACCAACACGCCCAGCGTCCGAAAGGAAGAGGTGTAACCGTGGCTGAGGTCGTCTACGACTCCGCGTCGCGCATCTACACACCGGGCGCGAAGCCCGCGGTCAACAAACTCAGTCTCGAGATCGATGACGGCGAGTTCGTCGTCTTCGTCGGCCCGTCCGGCTGTGGCAAGTCCACCGCGCTGCGGATGCTCGCCGGTCTGGAGGAGATCGACGACGGCGCCATCCGCATCGGCGGCAAGAACATGGTCGGGGTGCCGTCCCGGGACCGGGACATCGCCATGGTGTTCCAGAACTACGCGCTGTACCCGAACAAGACCGTCGGGGAGAACATGGACTTCCCGCTGAAGATGCGCGGCATGTCCAAGGAGGAACGGGACAAGAAGGTCCGCGCGGCCGGCGAGGTGCTCGGGCTGACCGAGTTCCTGGACCGCAAGCCGCGCGCCCTGTCCGGCGGCCAGCGGCAGCGGGTCGCGATGGGCCGGGCCATCGTGCGCGAGCCGCAGGTGTTCCTGATGGACGAGCCGCTGTCCAACCTGGACGCCAAGATGCGGGTCGGCACCCGGGCGGAGATCGCCGCGCTGCAGCAGCGGCTCGGGGTCACCACCATCTACGTCACCCACGACCAGGTCGAGGCGATGACCATGGGCAACCGGGTGGCCGTGCTGAAGCTGGGTGAGCTGCAGCAGTTCGCCACGCCGGCGGAGTTGTACGACGGGCCGCGCAACGCGTTCGTCGCCGGTTTCATCGGCTCACCGGCGATGAACCTCTACAACGTGCCGGTAGAGGAGGAGGGCGTCCGCCTCGGCGGACAGGTGGTCCGGTTGACCACCGCCCAGCGGTCCGCGATCAGCGCGGCCGGGATCAATACGGTGACCCTCGGCATCCGCCCTGAGCAGTGGAGCACCAACAGCACCAACGGCGCCGAGAAGGGCATCGCGGCGGAGATCACCGTGGTCGAGGAGCTGGGCAGCGACGCGTTCGTCTACGGCAAGCTGGTGACCGACCCGGACCAGACGATCGTCGTCCGGACCAGCGGCCGTTCCGGGGCGCACATCGGCGACAAGATCAGCCTGTACACCATCAGCGACGAACTGCACCTGTTCCACCCGGACACCGGCGAGCGGCTCTAACGGGGTGCCCGTGAGTGGCAAGTGGCCCTATCGGACCACTTGCCACTCACGGGGTGCTGTCGGCGGCCAGCTGGCCGCAGGCGGCGGCGATCTCCCGGCCCCGGGTGTCGCGGACCGTGCAGGCGACCCCGGCGGCGCGCACCCTGGCCACGAACTCTTCCTGCACGGGCAGCGGGCTGGCATCCCACTCGCTGCCCGGGGTCGGGTTCAGCGGGATGAGATTGACATGGACGAGCCGTGCACTGAGCTGCTCGCGCAGCATCCGGCCCAGCAGGTCGGCCCGCCACGGCTGGTCGTTGACCTCGCGGATCAGCGCGTACTCGATGGACACCCGGCGGCCGGTGGCGTCGGCGTAGCGGCGGGCGGCGGCCAGCACCTCGGCGACCTTCCACCGGTTGTTCACCGGAACCAGGGTGTCGCGCAGCTCGTCGTCCGGGGTGTGCAGGGACACCGCCAGGGTGACCGCGAGCCCCTCGGCGGTCAGCTTGTCGATCGCCGGCACCAGTCCGACGGTGGACACGGTGACCCCACGCGCGGAGATACCCAACCCGGCCGGGGCGGGCTCGGTGATCCGGCGGACCGCGTCCACCACCCGCTTGTAGTTGGCCAGCGGCTCGCCCATGCCCATGAACACCACGTTGGACAGCCGGGTCGGCTCACCCAGCACGCCGTCCCTGGCCGCCGCCGCGGCCTGCCGCACCTGCTCGACGATCTCCCCGGTGGACAGGTTGCGGCGCAGCCCGCCCTGGCCGGTGGCGCAGAACGGGCAGGCCATCCCGCAACCGGCCTGGCTGGACACGCACACGGTGGCCCGGTCCGGGTAGCCCATCAGCACGCTCTCCGCGCGGATCCCGTCGTGCGCCTTCCACAGCGTCTTGCGGGTGGCACCGTCGTCGCAGCTCAGCTCGGTGACCGAGGTGACCAGTGGGGGCAGCAGCGCGTCCCGCAGCCGGTCCCGGACCGCCGCCGGCAGGTCGGTCATCGCGGCCGGGTCGGCCTCCAGCCGGCCGAAGTAGTGGCGGGAGAGCTGGTCGGCGCGGAACGGCGGCAGCCCGAGCTCGGCCACCGCCGCGCGGCGCTGCTCGGGGCTCAGGTCGGCCAGGTGGGCAGGTGGCATCGCCCGTCGAGGCGCGTCGAACACCAGCGGTAGGGCGGCCCTGGCGGCCCGCGCCTCGGTGGCGGTGCCGCTGCCGGAGCCGGCCGCGGGGCCAGCGGTCTTGGACGTACTCATCTACTCCCGATCTTGGTCCGCAGCTCGAGGTGCAAGCCGACCTCGACAGCTGCCGCCGCCCACAGCAGCGCGCCGGCGCCCAACCCGACCAAGCCCATCGGGTACAGCTCACCGACCGAACGCAGCGCCAGCAGCGCACCGCAGGCGCCCAACACCATCAGTGCGGCGCCCAGTGGCACGCAGCCCGAACGATCCAGCAGGGCGGCCGCCGGAACCAGGCAACCACCCACAATCATGCAGGCGACCGGACTGGTCAGCTCGCTATAGCCTAACCCGCCCAGCGCGAGCACAGCGGCCACCACCAGCAGCCCGCCGAGCAGGACGAGCCGCCGCAGCCGGCCGCGCGCTGAGGCGGGCGACGGGACGCGCGCGTCCGGGCGTCGGCGGGCGGCCCGGTACAGCCCGCCCGCCACGAGCAGCCCGAACGCGAGCACCAAGGTGCCGATACCGGACGGGAACGCCAGCGAGCCGATGGCCCACCACAGCGCACCGCCGACCACAGCGACACCCATCGGGGTCACCCCGATTCGGCGAATTCGGTCACGCATGGCATCCACGGTAGCGCCGAGGTCGGCGGGAAATTCACTCGAGGCGGTGAACCCTCCGGCGGCGCGGCCCGTGTAGGGAGCTGTCCGTGGACCTCGATCACGCACCTGGAGACCAACCACCATGAGGACCCGAGGCCCTATCCTCACCCTGCTGAGCATGGTCGTGCTGGCGTTTGCATTGCTCGCCGTGAACATGACCAGCGGCGTCGAGGAGGCCACCGACGCGAACCTTCGCGCCGCCGGGACCACGACCGCTCCCCCCGCCGCTCCCCCACCTGTGGCATCCCCCGCCTTCCCAGAGCTAGCCAGCTATGCCGGCCGCACCAGCGGCCGCAAAGCCGGCGAGGCGACAGTGGAGATCGCAATCCGGAACGGCGCCGTGACGGCGTACCTGTGCGACGGCAAGAAACTGGAGTCCTGGCTGCAAGGCAGCGTCACGGGGTCGTCCATGACCCTGCGTGGCAAAGGCACCGACGAGCTGACCGGCAACCTGCGGGACGGCGCGGTGTCCGGAGCCGTCTCGGTGGGCAGCGCCCGCTGGCAGTTCACCGCCGACCGCGGCCCGGCGCCCGACGCCGAGAAGCGCGCCGCCAAGGCGGCCGCGGCGACCGAACGCAACGCGATCAAACCCACCGCTCCCCAGCCCGATATCCCCCAGCCCGCCGGCACCGACGCGGCATCGACCGCCACCACCGGCGCCACCACCTGGGGAGCTGGCCAATGACCAGCGAAGGAGTCCCCGCCATGAACCCCGAGGCAGACCCGCCGACCGCCCCGATACCCACCTCCGGCCGCACCGGGCTGGGCACCTCGACCCTCGGGCGGCCCACCCGCGCACCTGGGGGGCCGCCGGAGCACCCTGTCCCGGCCCCCCGCACCGCGGCGCCCCCCGGCCCCGAAGCCTCCCCCGGCGCCGCCTCAGAGGCCCCTACCAGCGCGATCCCGATCCAGCCCGGCCCGCCGCCCGCGGAGACCGACCCCCCGAAGCGCACGTCGACCAGACCGGCCCCCTCGGCCAGCCACTCGCGCAACCGCACGGCCACCCGGGTGGCGAGGCGATCAGCGCCGACCCCCGAGCCGAGGGCCCGGTTGCTGCTGGCTCCGGTGCTGGTCGGCGCGGTGGTCGCGGTGGCTTTGGGCGCCTACGGGCGGCTGCACGAGCCCACCGGCTACGCGCTGGGCGTGGCCGGCTTCTCCAGCATGGGTTATGTAAAAGCCTGGCTGGCCACGGTCACCGTGGTGTTCGGTGTAGTCCAGCTACTGAGCGGGATGACCATCACCGGTCGGCTGCTGGCCAACCCGCCGGCCTGGATGGGCGGCCTGCACCGCTGGTCCGGGCGGATCGCGCTGCTGGCCAGCGTGCCGGTCGCGGTGCAGTGCCTGTACGCGCTGGGCTTCCAGTCGGACAGCACCCGGGTGTGGGTGCACTCCATTCTCGGCTGCCTGTTCTACGGCGCGTTCACCACCAAGATGCTGTCGCTGAGCCGGCCGGGGACGCCGCGCTGGGCGGTCCCGCTACTCGGCGGGCTGGTCTTCACCGGCTTGATCGGGCTGTGGCTGACCTCCGCCGTGTGGCTGTTCAGCACCCGAGGTGTACACCTGTGATCACCTGAGTACCCGAACTACCACCACCCACCACGCAGAAATGGGGAGTCACGTGAGCGACGAGAACGCGAATCCGGCGCGCGCGGCGCAGCTGGGGCCGCTCAACCGCCGTGCCGTGCTCGCCGCCGGCGGCGTAGCCGGCGCATCGGCCGCTCTGCTCGCGGTCGCCGGTTGTGCCACCTACTCCAATGGGCAGAGCACCCCGCAAACCAACGCGGGCCAGCCGAGCGCCCCCGACGCGGCCGCGCCGGGTGCCGGCGACGATGCGTCCGGCCAGGCCGCGGCCCCCGATGCGGCGGCCAGCGGCGCCGCGGTGGGGGCGGCCAGCGCCATTCCGGTGGGCGGCGGGAAGATCTTCGCCGACCAGTCGGTCGTGGTGACCCAGCCGACGGCCGGCACCTTCAAGGCGTTCTCCGCCATCTGTACGCACCAGGGCTGCACGGTCAACGCGGTGTCCGCCGGAACGATCAACTGCCCGTGCCACGGCAGCAAGTTCAACATCGCGGACGGTTCGGTGACGGCGGGCCCGGCCAAGAAGCCCTTGCCGGCCAAGCAGGTCACCGACGATGGCGGACAGCTGAGGGTCAGCTGACCCTCGGCTGGCCGGCCGCGCGGCGCGGTTCCCGGCGCGCCGCGCGGCCGGGGAGGAGCAGGCCAGCTGGCTTGCGCCGGGTGTGGATCCGGTAGCTGACCGGCAGGGTCAGTCCCTCGGTGGCCGCGATCGCCCGGCGCGCCACCGGCGCGGAGAACTCGATGCCGAGCACCGCCTCCAGGGTCTCCCGGTCCGGGAATCGCCACTCGGTGTCCACCCGGCGCAGGGTGAACCCCCGCCGTTCGAAGAACCGCTCCACCCCAGGCGGGTCATACCGAGGCAGGTCGGCACGCATCCAGTCGCCGTACGGCGGTCGGCTGGCGTCCAGGTCCACGATGGCCAGCACCCCGTCGGCGCGCAGCAGCCGGTCCGCCTCGGCCAGTCCCGGTTCGCAGCCGGGGCCGAAGAAGTACGCGGTGCGCGCGTGCACCACGTCGGCGCTGGAATCCCGCAGCGGCACCCGCTCCGCGCCAGCCTCGATCACCCGCACGTTGGCCAGCGCACCCACCCGGTCCATGGCCCGGCGGACCAGCGGCGGGTGCGGCTCCACGCCGACCACCGCGCGCGCCGAGCTGGCGAACATCGGCAGGTGGAAGCCGTCCCCGCAACCGATGTCGATCACGTCGGCCCCGGCCCAGTCGCACACCTCGCGCAGCGCCGCCCAGATCGCCCCGGACGCGTCCTGCGCCCGGTTCTCCCGTTCGTAGACCTCCGGCCAGTGCCAGATGTTCGGGCTCGGAACGCTGCTCACCAGCTGATCACCGTCAGGCGGTGGGGACGAACAGGGTCAGTATCAACCAGGCCACCACGGCGGTGGGCAGCAGCGAATCCATCCGGTCCATCAGGCCGCCGTGCCCCGGCAGCAGCGAGCCCATGTCCTTGATGCCCACGTCGCGCTTGATCAGCGACTCGATCAGGTCACCGGCGGTGGCCATCGCGACCAGCACGGCGCCGAGCGGGACGCCCAGCCACCAGTGCCCCTCCAGCAGAAGGTCCACGCACAGCGCACCGACGACCATGCCGCCGACCATCGAGCCGGCGAAGCCCTCCCAGGACTTCTTGGGGCTGATCGTGGGCGCCATCGGATGCCGCCCGGCCACCACCCCGGCGGCGAAGCCGCCCACGTCCGAGGCGATCACGCAGAGCATCCAGGTGAGCACCCGCCCGGCGCCGTCCGACGGCAGCACCAGCATGCAGGCGAACGCGGCGAAGAACGGCACGTACGCCACGGTGAACAGGGAGGCGCTCACATCGCGCAAGTAGCCGTCCGGCCCCTGGCGCATCCGCCACAGCAGGCAGACCAGCATGGTGACGGCGGCCGCGCTGAGCACACCGGTGACCCCGAACGGCCAGCTCAGCCAGAGCATTGCCTGGCCGCCGACCAGCGCCGGAATCAGCGCCACCTGGATGCCGCCACCACGCCGCAGCGCGCCGACGACCTCCCACGTGGCCACCAACACCGAGGCCGCCACCACGGCGATGAAAAGTTGCCGCACCACGAACAGGCTGGCCAGGATCACCGCACCCAGCGCGACCCCGACCAGGATCGCGGCCCGCAGGTCCCGACCCAACCGGGAAGGCGGTCGGCCCGCCGCGGCCGTCACGTTACTCACACCTCGAGCAGCTCGGTTTCCTTGTGCTTCATGAGCTCCTCGACCTGCGTGACATAGCGATCGGTGGCGCCCTGCAGTTCCTTCTCCGCGCGGGCCACCTCGTCCTCGCCGGCTTCGCCTTCTTTGGAGATCCGGTGCAGCTCTTCCATCGCCTTGCGCCGGATGCTGCGAATCGAGACCTTGCCGTCCTCACCCTTGCCCCGGGCGACCTTGACCATCTCCCGGCGGCGCTCCTCGGACAGCTGCGGGATCAGCACGCGGATGATCGCGCCGTCGTTGGTGGGGTTGACCCCGAGGTCGGAATCCCGGATCGCCTTCTCCATCGCCCGCAGCTGGCTGGCGTCGTAAGGCTTGATCACCGCCATCCGAGCTTCCGCAACGCTCACCGAGGCGAGCTGGTTCAGCGGCGTCGGCGATCCGTAGTAGTCGACCACGATCCGGGAGAACATGGCTGGATTTGCCCGCCCGGTGCGCACCGAGTTGAGGTCCTCCCGAGTGACCGAGACGGCCTTCTCCATCTTCTCTTCGGCTTCGAAGAGGGTCTCGTCGATCACGGCTGCTCCTGTGCTGTTCGTTACTCGGGCTGTCTTAGCCCTCGGGAGTGCTGACCAATGTGCCGATCCTCTCACCCCGCACCGCTCGACCGATGTTGCCCTCGGTCAGCAGGTTGAACACGATGATCGGCATCCGGTTGTCCATGCACAGGCTGAACGCGGTCGCGTCCGCCACCTTGAGCCCGCGCTCCAGCACCTCGCGGTGGGTGATCTCGTGGTACATCTCCGCGTTCGGGTCCGTCTTGGGGTCGGCGGTGTAGACACCGTCCACGCCCTTGGCGAGCAGCACCACCTCGCAGTCGATCTCCAGGGCGCGCTGCGCGCCGGCGGTATCGGTGGAGAAGTAGGGCATGCCGACGCCCGCGCCGAAGATGACCACGCGGCCCTTCTCCAGGTGCCGCATGGCCCGGCGGGGAATGTACGGCTCGGCGACCTGGCCCATGGTGATCGCGGTCTGCACCCGGGTGTCGATGCCGTGCTCGCGCTCCAGGAAGTCCTGCAGCGCGAGGCAGTTCATCACGGTGGCCAGCATGCCCATGTAATCGGCGCGGGAGCGTTCCATGCCGCCCTCGGTCAGCTGGGCGCCCCGGAAGAAGTTGCCGCCACCGATCACCACCGCGACCTGGATGCCGTCCGCGACCACGTCGGCGATCTGCCGGGCGACCGTCTGCACCACTGTCGGGTCCACCCCGACGGCGCCGCCGCCGAACATCTCTCCGCCCAGTTTGAGCAGCACGCGGCGGTAGCCGCCGGAAGATCCGGGCCGGCTACCGCCGTCGATTGTTGCGGGCAGAACCACTAGAGCGCGTCTCCTGAGTCTGTACCGAGCTGCCCTCGCGACAATGTGCGAGACCGGCTCTAGGCCTGGCCGACCTCGAAGCGGGCGAACCGGGTCACGGTGACCCCGGCCTCCTCCAGCGCGGCCTTGACGGTCTTCTTGCTGTCGTGCACCGAAGCCTGCTCGAGCAGCACGACATCCTTGAAGAAGCCGTTCACCCGGCCCTCGATGATCCGGGGCAGGGCCTGCTCCGGCTTGCCCTCCTCGCGGGCGGTGGCCTCGGCGATGCGCCGCTCGTTGGCCACCAGGTCCTCGGGCACCTCGTCCCGGGTGACAAAGCGCGGCCGGGAGGCTGCGATGTGCATGGCGACACCGCGGGCCACCTCGGCGGCGTCCTCGCCACCTCCGGTGTAGGAGACCAGGATGCCGATGGCCGGCGGCAGGTCGGTGGCACGGCGGTGCAGGTACTGCGCCACCGGGCCGTCGAAGCGCACGTAGCGGCTCACCTGGAGCTTCTCGCCGATGCGGGCGGAGAGCCCCGCCACGGCGTCCTCCACGGTGCCGCCGTCCACCGAGGCGGTGCGCAGCTCGTCGAGGTCGGCGGGGCTGTCGGCGGTGGCCGCCGCGAGGACCTTGGTGGCCAGCGCCTGGAAGTCCGCGCTCTTGGCCACGAAGTCGGTCTCGCAGAGCAGCTCGACCATGGTGCCGCCGCCGGCCGCAACCAGGCCGGCCGAGGTGGCCCGCTCCGCGCGCTTGCCGACATCCTTGGCGCCCTTGATGCGGAGCAGCTCGACGGCCTTCTCCAGGTCGCCGTCGGACTCCTCCAGGGCCTTCTTACAGTCCATCATCCCGGAGCCGGTCAGCTCACGGAGCCGCTTCACGTCGGCGGCCGTGTAGTTCGCCATGGTGGTGCTATCCGTCCTTGC
>DATHIT010001044.1:0-2479 GCA_035489915.1 Pseudonocardia sp.
AACGCCGCGAGCCCGTCGTCGTACGCCACCGAAGGAGTCACCGACGAGCAGCTGTGGACCGCCCCGGACGACCCGACCCTGATCCCCTACCGTCGCTCAAAGACCCTCGCCGAGCTTGCGGCCTGGGACTTCATCGATCACAGGATGGTCCGACGGAGCTGACCACCGTGCTTCCCGGAGCGGTGTTCGGCCCCATCCTCACCACCAGCAATATCGGTTCAGTGGGCATCATCGGGCGAATGGTGTCCGGGAAGATGCGCGGCATTCCGCGAATCGGCTTGGAGATCGTCGACGTCCGCGACCTCGTCGATGTGCACATCCGGGCGATGACCTCACCGGACGCGGCGGGCCAGCGTTTTCTCGCCACCGGCGAGTTCCTCTGGATGGCCGACGTGGCGCGGATCCTGCGAGATGGCCTGGGCGAGCGCGGGCGAAGGGTGTCCACCCGTCAGATCCCCGACCTCGTGGTCCGGCTCGCGGCCCGATTCACCGACCCGTCGCTGCGCGAGATCACCCCCGCGCTCGGCCGCCGCAACCGCCACAGCACAGACAAGGCCAGACGCATCCTGGGCTGGCAACCACGCCCGGCCCGACAGACAGTGCTCGACTGCGCCGCGAGCCTCATCGCCAACAGCGCGGCCTGAACGAACAGAACCTCACCTCAGTACGCGGATCAAATTCAGGCGACGAAATGCTCGGCCAGGAGAGCGGCGCCGATAATGATCATGCAGAGGCCGGACACCCGCGAGACAGCCTGGGCGGTGCTCGGTCGGGACCGCAGGACGCGGTGGGCGGAGGCGCCGACGATCAGGTAGACCGCCGCACACGTCAGGGTGAAGACCAGGCCGAGCGCGGCCAGCTGTCCCGCGATCGGCCAGGCCGCGGCCGGGGTGGTGAACTGAGGCAGCATCGCGACGAAGACGAGCAGGCCCTTCGGGTTCAGTCCACTCACCCCGATGCCCTGGGCGATGGTGGACGCTGGGGTGCGCGGCGCCTGCCCTGGCTCCTCGGCGCCGGGTGGCCTGGCGGGGTGCGCGAGGGTGGTGGCGCCGAGCCAGATCAGGTACCCGCCCCCGATGACGGTCAGCACGGTGAGCGCGACGGGGCTGGAAGCGACCAGCACCCCGACGCCGGCGGCGACCACAATCGTCATGGCGAGGTAGCCGACCACGATCCCGGTGGCGGCCGGCACGACGTGACCACGCAGGCCCGCGCTGATCGCGAACGCCCAGTCGGGGCCGGGCACGATGATCAGCAGGGTGGCGACGGCCCAGAAGCCGAGCAGTGCGCTGATGGGCACGAGGCTTCACTCCCTGGGCTTTGGTGGAACGGTATGTGCGATCCGCCGGGAGGTGCTTCCAACTATTGCCTCGCTCCAGATGATCAGTGGAAAGATTTCCCGCATGGACGCGATTGACCGGAAAATCCTTGCTGTGTTGCAGGAGGAGGGGCGGCTGACACTCACCGAGCTGGCAACCCGAGTGAAGCTGAGTACGTCGCCGTGCCACCGTCGTCTGCGCGAACTCGAACGCACCCGCGCGATCCGCGGCTACCGCGCCATCGTGGATCCGGTTGCGCTCGGCCTGACGTTCGAGGCACTGGTGTTCGTCACGATGCTCCAGGAGGACTGGGGGACTCTCCTGGCCTTCGAGGAAGCGGTGACTCAGATCCCCAACGTCCTGCTGGCGCAGCGACTGTTCGGCGATCCGGACTACCTGCTGAGGATCGTGACCGCGGATCTCGCGGCCTACCAGCAGCTCCAGGACAACACGCTATCCAGGCTGCCGGGGGTGGCCCGGATGAACTCGACGCTGGTCATGAAACAGGTTGTCGACAACCGTCCGCTTCCGTCCTGAGGGCGGACGAGCTGGCGGGCGATATGTTCGTTGGCGGGACCGAACCCGTCGGCTGATCGAGGAGTCCGATGAACCTGCACGAGCTGCTCGTCCGGCGCACGGCAACCTCCGGGCCGATCAAGGTCGGGGTGATCGGGGTCGGGAAGTTCGCCTCGATGTACCTGACCCAGGTGCTGAACACACCCGAGATCCATGTCGTGGGTGTGGCCGACCTGGATGTCGAAAAGGCGCGAGAGGCGCTCGCGCGTAGTGGTTGGCCGGCGGAGCGATACGGGGCGTCTTCCTTCGCGGAGGCGTTGCGCACCGGTGGCACCTACGTCAGCGATGCGGCAGACGACCTGATCGCGGTGCCCGGCCTGGAGGTGGTTCTGGAGATCACCGGCAACCCGGTGGCCGGGGCCCAGCACGCGGAACGCGCCATCGACGCGGGACGGCACGTGATCATGGTCAATGTGGAGGCCGACTGCCTGCTCGGGCCCGTTCTCGCCGAGAAGGCCCGAGCGGCCGGAGTCGTGTACTCCATGGCCTACGGCGACCAGCCGGCCCTGATCAACGAGCTGGTCGACTGGTGCCGCACCATCGGCTTCGATGTGGTCGCCGCCGGCAAGGGAACGAAGTACCTC
>DATHIT010001045.1:0-5066 GCA_035489915.1 Pseudonocardia sp.
GTCGCGTCCGCGCTCGGCGTCGCGTCCGACTCCGCGGCGAACCAACCTCTGAGTGCGGACGCGACGCCGAGCGCGGACGCGACGGTGGCCGAGCCGGAGCCGGACCTTGAGCGCCCCGCTCCGGAGCAGGCGGGCGCGCACTGAACGTGTCCAGTGGACGGGACCGGCGCGGTCACCCGTCGGATGGACCGGGGCCCGGGGCGGGCGTTGATGCGGCGGGCGGATCTGCAGCTGCCTCCCCCCGCCGCTCCACGGCCACCTGCACGGCACCCAGCACGATCTTCGCTACGAACCCGACCGCGACCAGACCGGTGAGCATCTGGGTCATCGTGACGACACGCGCCAGGTCGCTCTTGGGCGCGATGTCGCCGAAGCCCACCGTCGCGAAGACGGTGACGGTGAAGTAGAGAGCGTCGGTCCGACCCAGGTTCTCGGTGAAGCTCCCGGCCTGGTTCTCGGAGATCAGGACATAGATCCAGGCGTACGAGAGCAGCAGCGCCGGAAGCCCGACCGCCAGGACCTCGATCGCCCGCAGTCGGGGTGTCCGCGAGTGGACGATCGCCCGGACCTGCCAGGTGAGGACCCCGACCAGGGCCACCATGCCGAGCATGATCCGGATCGCGGTCCCGGCGTCGAGCGCACGATCCAGCGGCGCCTGGTAGTACAGGGCGACTAACACCGTGACCGACGCGGTGGACCGCAGCAGGGACAACAGAATCGCGCGGCGCCGCGCCGCCCGGCTCGGATCCTCGTACCGCCGCTTCCTCACCGGCCGTTCCTCCTCGCCTCGAGCGTCCCGCCGGTCGCGTCCCGGGAAGCGGGCCGTCGATGATCGGCCAGGGGTGGCCAAGGCGCATCGTCCACCGCGGGTGAGTGCCGCCTGGTCGACCGGACGACGTGATTGTCAGCACCCGCGGGGCGGTGGCCGGCCTGCCAGACTGGCGCGCATAGGTCACCCGACGTGGGTGATGGGCCCGGCGGCCGTGTGCGGTCTCATCAGCGCATGACCGTCGACACGCATGCCGATCAGTACGGGAACGCCTTCCTGCTCAGCGAGGCGCCCGACAACGTGCTACCCGCCACCGGGATGCCGGCGGCCGATGCCATGCGCCTGCTCGGCGAGGAGCTCATCCTCGACGGCATGCCCAACCGCAACCTCGCCACGTTCGTGACGACGTGGATGGAGCCCGAGGCCACGCGGGTCATCACCGAGAACCTGCACCGCAACTACATCGACCACGCCGAGTACCCGCAGACGGCGTTGATCGAGCAGCGCTGCCTGCGGATGCTGGCCAATCTGTACCACGCGCCGGGCGAGACGACCGGCACGCGCACCCAGGGCTCGTCGGAGGCGATCATGCTGGGCGCGCTGTCGCTGAAGTGGAAGTGGCGCGCCCGGCGCGAGGCGGCGGGCAAGCCGACCGACCGCCCCAACCTGGTCTTCGGCGGCGACGTGCACGTCGTGTGGGAGAAGTTCTGTCGCTACTTCGACGTCGAGCCGCGGATCATCCCGCTGCGTCCCGAGAAGCTGACGATCGGCCCCGAGGAGGTCGAGCCGCGGGTCGACGAGAACACGATCGGCGTCGCCGCCGTCCTGGGCACGACGTTCACGGGTCACGCCGACGACATCGCGGGGATCAACGACCTGCTGGTCAGGCTCGAGCAGGAGCGGGGCCTCGAGGTCCCCCTGCACGTCGACGCGGCCAGCGGCGGCTTCGTGTGGCCGTTCCTGTACCCCGACGTCGCGTGGGACTTCCGGCTGGAGAAAGTGCGCTCGATCAACGTCTCCGGCCACAAGTACGGCCTCGTGTATCCCGGCCTCGGCTGGCTCGTGTTCCGCGAGACCAGCGACCTGCCGGAAGACCTCGTGTTCTACGAGAACTATCTCGGCAAGCGCGACGCGACGTTCACCCTCAACTTCTCCACGGGCGCCGCGCACGTCCTGGCGCAGTACTACAACTTCGTCCGCTTCGGCCACGCCGGCTACCGCTACATCATGGAGACGATGCGGGCCAACGCCGCGGCCTTGGCGCACGACATCGTGGCCACCGGGCACTTCGAGCTCGTGGGCGAGCCGGGCGCCGAGCAGCTGCCGCTCGTCGCGTTCAAGCTGCGCGGACACCACGGCTTCGACGAGTTCGACGTCGCCGGGCAGCTGGCCGCCATGCGCGGCTGGATGGTGCCGGCCTACACGCTGCCGCCCGATGCGGAGCACGTGACGATCATGCGCGTCCTGGTCAAGCAGACCCTGGGCCGGGCGTTGGCCTCGACGCTGGCGGCCGACATCGCCGAGGCGTGCGCGGTGCTGGAGAAGAAGGGCGGCCTGCACGAGCTGGAGCGCCGCATGGTCAAGAGAGGCGTCGGGTACTGAGCGCACCTGTCGCACCCACCCCGGGGCCGGCGCCTGGGATGGGTGCGACTCATGCTCAGTCGACAGGTCGTGAAGCCCGTCTAGCCGTTCGGTGTGATCACGGCACGTCCCTGGATCTTGCCGTCGTGCAGGAGTTGGTATGCCTCGTTCGCGCGCTCCAGCGGGAATTGCTCGACCAGCATCTTGATCTTTCCCGCCTCGGCCAGGCTGACGACCTCCATGAGCTCGGGGATCGAGCCCCAGTAGGGCGAGGCGACGGAGCATTCTTTCGCCGGGCTGTGGAAGTTCACCGGCAGCGCGCCACCGCCGAGACCCACAATCGTCACATGGCCGAGCACCCGGGAGATCTGCGCCGCCATCTCCAGGGTTGGCGGTACGCCTACCATGTCGAGAACGAGGTTGGCGCCCTGGCCGCGGGTGATGTCCTTGACCCGCTGGACCGCGTCAGCGCCCGAGACAATTACCTCGTCGGCGCCCAGCTTCTTGGCAGTTTCGAGCTTGGTGAGCGAAGTGTCCATCGCGACGACGGTTGCGGCGGCGCTGAGCGCTTTCAAGACCTGGATCGCCATCTGGCCGAGGCCGCCGGCACCGATCACGACGGCGGTGGATCCTGGCCCGAGCAGCTGTATTGATCGTTTCACGGCGTGGTAGCTGGTGAGCGCCGCGTCGGTGAGCGGCGCCGCCTCACGCGGGTCAAGGGTGCCCAGCGGGAGGAGGAAGCGGGTGGATGGGACAACCATGTAGTTGGCCATGCCACCGTCCCGGCCGAGCCCGCCGGGTTTGCTCTGCCCGGGGTTCTGGCAGTAGTTCTCCATTCCTACCCGGCAGTTCGCGCAGCTGCCGCAGCCCCAGGGGCCATAGACGATCACTGGGTCCCCGACCGCGAACCCTGTCGCGCCTGACCCCAGCTTCTCGACCCAGCCCGCGTTTTCGTGGCCAAGGGTGAATGGAAGCGGGAGCGGCGTGCCCGCGGGGGCCTCCAATATGTGAAGATCAGAATGGCAGGCGCCGGCACCCCCAATTTTTATCAATACCTCCCCCGGCCCAGGCTCGGGGACCTCCACCTCACGGAGCTCGGCAGGCTTCTGTAACTCGACGAATTGGTATGCCTTCATGGTTCCTCGAGTCTCTAGTCTTTAATCCGGTCGAAGTCGATCAATAGGTGTTGCGGGCCTCGGAAGACCTGGCTACGCCGGTACGGCGGCGGATCGACGACGAGCCGTGGGTTCTCCACGCGGCGAAGAAAAACCTCCAAGGCGAGATTCACCTCGAGGCGCGCGAGCGGGCCGCCGAAGCAGGTGTGGATCCCGCTGCCCCAGCCGAAGTGCTCGTTGTCGCGGCGTTCGGGGTCGAATTTGTTCGGGTCGGGGAACCGGCTGGGGTCGCGGTTCGCGGCGCCGTACATGAGGAAGATCGCCGAACCCTTCGGGATGACCGTTCCACCGACCTCGATGTCGGCGGTAGCGGACCGGCTTGGAAAGAACTGGACCGCCGACTGGAGGCGCAGGACCTCCTCGATGGCGCGGGGGATCAGCCCGGGCCGGCTGCGCAGAAGTTCGATGGACCCGGGGTTCCGCAGCAGGGTCAGCACGCAGTGGGAGATCGTGTTGACCGTGGAGTCATGACCGGCGATGAGCAGCAGCAGCGCATTGGCCGTTGCCTCCCTGGGCTCCATGGGTCCGTCCGGGCCATCGTCGTTCACCAGCTTCGAGAGCAGGCCGTCGCCGGGCTGCCGGAGGTACCCCTCGATCAGCCCCATCATGTACTCGGCCATGGCTGCCCTGGCTGTCATTCCCTTCTCGGCGCGGACCTTTCCCTCTTCGGTGGCCGCCTCCGGACCCAAGTCCATGCCCGCCATAGCCTCAAAGATCCAGCCGTGGAACTTTTTTTCGTCCTCCAGCGGAATGCCCAGAACCTTGCATATCACGGTCACCGGAACCATGTAGGCGTACTCATCGACGATGTCGATCCTGGTCGTGCCGGTGGCCTTGCTGAGCAGTTCGTTGCAGAGCCGCTCGATACCGGGCCCCATACTCGGGATGAGGTCCGGGGTGTGTGGAGGGCCGAAGTGCCGCATCGCCTGACGGCGCGCTCGATCGTGCTCCGGCGGGTCGGACATGATGAACATTGGCTGCGCACCGTCGCCGTACGCCTTCATGTGCTCGGCCTCGGGCGGGGGCTCTGCCCCGGCCGCCGGCTTGGCCGCTAGAGGACTGCGACGTTTGTCGGAGCTCACTCGGGGATCGTGGGCTAACGCCATGAGTTCCCGGTAGCCGGTGACGACGTGGAGGTTGTCCGCCACCCGCGCCACGGGCGTCTTCCGGAGCTCGTCGAAGAACGGATATGGATTGGGGCGGTTTTCGTATTTCATCGCCTCCGCCCAGGCGGTCTCTGGCGTCATGATGTCTCCTCTGTCGTCTTTTCGTCCTCTTGGCTGTGCGGCCTTGCGGTTGGCCTCGCCCACGGTCAGCGCTTCTTCGGCCGGAACTCGGCTCCCCGTTCGGTCGGGTCGTGGCCGGTCAAGACGACATCTGGAACCCCCGTCAGGACCCTCGGATCGGGGAATCGGGCCGGGATTGGCGTCATGTCACCGGCCTGGTCGTAGCCCGGTGGAGGGGGCGGGAACGGAGCGGATCGCTCGATCAGTGCCCCGTAGTACTCCAGCCACTTGCCGTGATTGAAGGTGACCGCGGCC
>DATHIT010001046.1:0-3121 GCA_035489915.1 Pseudonocardia sp.
CCGCGACTTATCAACAAGGCGGCTTCATCGATTCAGGGTCACGGTTGCGCAACGGTGCTGACATCCAACTGACACGAAACCAGTTGCCCGGTGCGGACGGCGCCACGTCCCCGCACCCGCCACAACGCGTCGCATCAGCCTCATTCGTCACATTTCCGGCCGGCCGCAACCCGCCGCCGGTGCGTTTCCCGATTCCCCCGTGCCCCCCGCCGCCGCGGACACCCAAGGCGGACAGCTTGATCAAGCGACAGCCTGCATGCTGTCGCCCTCCACAACAAGGGTCTGATCCGTGATTCGGTGGACGAAGAGACGAAATACGTCCCTCTCCGCACCAGAACGTGGATCATCGGCAGGGAAATCGCGGTTCCGGCCTTGCGCATCGACGCCCTGCTTCGCCGGCAAAACGGCGTGATCAGCCTGTCCCAGGCCACCGCCACCGGGCTGACGCCGCGCGCCGTGCACCGCCGGGTGGCCAGCGGGCGTTAGCGTCGACTACATCCCAGGGTGTTCCACTGCACCGGTGGGGAGCTGAGCGACACCGGCCGGGTGTGGGCCGCCGCGCTGTGGGCGATGCCCCGGGCGGCGGTCACCGGGCTTACGGCGGCGTGGTGGCACGGCCTGGTGGCGGACTGCCCGGACGAGGTGGAGGTCACCGTGGCCCGGAACCGGCAGCCCGGCGGCCGCCCCGGAGTCCGGGTGCGCCGGCGTGACCTCGCCGATGCCGACCTGGTGTTGTCCCAGTTTCTCCTGGTCAGCGACGTGCCATTGACCGTGCTGGAGGCCGCCGTGCAGCTGGACGCCGATGGGCCGGAGTTCCTGGACCGCGCGCTGCAGCGGCTGGTGCGCTTCGAGGCGCTGTCCCGGGCGCATCACCGCAACCTCGGCAGGCACGGCTCACCGGCCGCGGCGGCGCTGCTGGGCGCGGCGGCAGACGGGGCGGCCTCGCTCGCCGAGAGGAGGCTGGTCGGGCTGCTGCGCGCCAGGGGCCTGACCGGCTGGCGGCTCGGCTACGCCGTCTCCGGTTACCTGCTCGACCTGGCGTTCCCCGCCGCCCGGGTCGCCGTCGAGGTGGACGGCTGGGCCTGGCACAGCACCGCTGACCGGTTCCGAGCCGACCGCCGCCGCCAGAATGCCCTGATCCTGGCCGGATGGACGGTGCTGCGCTTCACCTGGGACGACCTCGTCCACCGTCCGGACGCGGTGCTCGCCCAGATCTACGCCGCCCTCACCGCCCCCACCCGCCGCGCCTGACTCGTGGCCCCGCCGCCCTGGCCCTCCCGGGCTCGGCGGTGCCACGGGGGCTCAGCGCGGCGCCATGGTGTTCTGCCGGGCCGCCACCTGCCACCGCCCGCCGTCCTTGACCAGCACATACAGCGCGATCATGGTGTGGTCCAGCTCGATCGGCCGGCCCTGCGGGTCGGTCGCGAAGGCGTACTTCTGCGCGATCGCCACGTCGGGCCGGAGAAAGGCGATCTCGCCGACCCGATAGCGGGCGTACTGGTCACGCAGCGGGCCGGCCAGGGCGGTGCGGTGGGCGTCGAGCAACGCCTCCCGGCCGGCTACCCGGACCCCGGTCACCCCGATCGACCAGCCGTCCTCGGCGAAATGCCGGACGGTGAGTTCCCCGTCCTTGGTGTTGAAGCCGGTCTCGATGTCGGCGACGATCCGGCGGATCTCGTCGACGTCAGCGTCCTTGGCGGCCCTCGGGTGTGTCATACCCGCAGTCTTTGACCTGAACCATTGTTCAGGTCAACCTCTGGCTCAGACCGGAATGACGGTAGGCACGATCATCGGTCGGCGCCGGTAGGTGTCCGCCACCCAGCGGCCGACCACCCGACGCACCGACTGGGCGATCCGGTGGGTGTCGGTGATGCCCTCCGCCTCGATGTGGGCCAGCTCGGCCTCGATCAGCGGGAGCACCCCGGCCAGCGCCTTCGGATCGTCGGAGAAGCCGCGACCGGACACCGTGGGCGGGGCGACCGCCCGACCGGTTGCGCTCTCCACAGCCAGCGTGATGGAGATGAAGCCACCCTCGCCGAGCACCAGGCGATCCCCCAGCGTGCTCTCGCCGATGTCGCCGACCGCCAGACCGTCCACGTAGACCCGGCCCACTTCGACCCGGCCGCTGATCTTCGCCCGGCCGTCGATCAGGTCCACCACCACGCCGTCCTCGGCCAGCACCACCGACTCCGCGGGCACGCCGGTCTTCACCGCCAGCGCGCCGTTGGCCCGCAGGTGCCGCCACTCGCCGTGCACCGGCATGACGTTGCTCGGCCGCACCGCGTTGTACAGGTACAGCAGCTCACCGGCCGGCGAGTGACCGGACACGTGCACCCGCGCGTTGCCCTGGTGCACCACCCGCGCGCCGAGCCGGGTCAGCCCGTTGATCACGCCGAACACCGCGGTCTCGTTGCCGGGGATCAGCGACGAGGACAGCACCACCGTGTCGTCGGGCTTGATGCGCACCTGCCGGTGCTCGCCACGCGCCATCCGGGACAGCGCGGAGAGCGGCTCGCCCTGGGAGCCGGTGGAGATCAGCACCAGCTTCTCGTCGGGCAGCAGCATGGCCTCGTCGAGCTCGACGAGCAGCCCGTCCGGCACCTTGAGGATGCCCATGTCGGCGGCCAGACCCATGTTGCGCAGCATGGAGCGACCGACCAGGCACACCTTGCGCCCTCGGGCGGCGGCCGCGTCCAGGACCTGCTGCACCCGGTGCACATGGCTCGCGAAGCAGGCCACGATCATCCGGCTCTTGGAGTCGTCGAACACGCCCTCCAGCACCGGACCGATCTCCCGCTCGGAGATCACGAACCCGGGAACGTCGGCGTTGGTGGAGTCGACCAGGAACAGGTCCACGCCCTCGTCGCCGAGCCGGGAGAACCCGGCCAGGTCGGTCAGCCGACCGTCCAGCGGCAGCTGGTCGAGCTTGATGTCCCCGGTGTGCAGGACCAGGCCGGCCGGGGTGCGGATGGCCACCGCCAGCGCGTCCGGGATGGAGTGGTTGACCGCGAAGTACTCGCAGTTGAACTCGCCGTGCTTGGTGCGCTGGCCCTCGCGGACCTCGCGCAGGTGCGGGGTCTGCCGGTGCTCTTTGCACTTGGCGGCCACCAGGGCGAGGGTG
>DATHIT010001047.1:0-9506 GCA_035489915.1 Pseudonocardia sp.
GACGTACTCACCGCACCCTCGGCGGCCGCCGCCTACCTGCGCGAACACCGTCCCGACGCCCGCTGCCTGCTGCTCAACAGCGGTGAGATCGCCGAGGACCTGGGCGGTGTGCACCTGGTCGACGAGGCGCCCGACGTCGTCCTCACCGGTGGTGCGGGGCCGGAGTTCGGCTACCAGGCGCTGAACTCCGTGTTCGGCCACCTGCAGCGGGGCGCAGAGCTGATGGCGATGCACGCGAACCTGTTCTGGCGCACGTCCGACGGGCTCTCCCTGGACGCCGGCGCATTCCTGCTCGGCCTGCAAGAGGCCGCCGGTATCGAAGCGCGGATCCTGGGTAAACCGGCGCGGGAATTCTTCGACACGGCGCTGCGCGGACTCGACGCGACCGCCGGGAACACCGCGATGATCGGGGACGACGTCGAGTCCGACGTGCTCGGCGCGCAGCGGCACGGCCTCACCGGCGTCCTGGTGCGCACCGGCAAGTTCCAGCCAGACCACGAGGACGGCGTCGAGGGCGAGCTACCCGACCACGTCATCGACTCGGTTGCCGACCTCCCTCGGCTGCTCGGTCTCGGCTGATTGTCTAGGGCAGTCCGCGGTGGGTCAGGGAGCGGGCGGCTGCCAGCAGGTCATGCGTTTCGCTGGCCGGGGCTTGAGCGGCGACTAGCAGGTTGAAGGCGACCACGATGGGCACCAGCGCGTCGGCCCGCCGGTCCACCGCGTCGGCCGGGACCTCACCGAGACCGTGTGCGCGCGACAGTGCCGCATGCAGGGCTTGGCGCAGTTGGCTTCGGTAGCGGGCGGTCCGCGCGGCTACCGCGGGAGGCGGATCCCGGAACTCGGCGATCGTGTTGACGGTCAGACACCCCCAAGGGTGGGTGACGTCGACGGCGGCGCCGAGGCGGTCCAGGAACGCATCGATGTCGGCGAGGCCCTCGGCGCCGCCGGCGAGCGGACCGAGCATGAAGCTATCCAGGACGGTGTCGGAGTAGTGGTCGAGCGCGGCGACCAGCAGGTCCAGCTTCGAGCCGTAGGCGTTGTACAGGCTTGACGTGGACAGCCCGGTTGCGGCGGAGATCTCCGGCATCGAGGCCCCGCTGTAGCCGTCCCGCCAGAACAGCCGCATGGCCGCACCGAGCACGGTCGCGTCGTCGAAGCCCCTCGGTCGGCCGGGACCACGTCGGGATATTTTTGAGTCGGTCATTGCAGAACCTACGCCAGGTTTTGTAGTGTCCATTTCACATTAGGACTCAGACTAGTTCATGGAGGCGGCGATGAGCGCCGGAGAGTGGCGGGCGTCGAAGCGGTACGCGCAGGTCCTCGGCCGTCGGATGGCCTACGTCGAACAGGGCAGCGGCGCCCCGATCGTTTTCCTGCACGGCAACCCCACGTCGTCCTACCTGTGGCGCTCGGTGCTGCCGGAGCTGTCGTCGCTCGGGCGGTGCATCGCGCCTGACCTGATCGGGATGGGTGACTCGGACAAACTGCCGACCGATGACCCTGCCCGCTACACCTTCCTGCGGCACCGCGAGTTCCTGGACGGCTTGCTGGATGCGCTCGGCGTCACCGCTGAGGTCACGCTGGTGGTGCACGACTGGGGCAGCGCGCTGGGTTTCGACTGGGCGAGGCGGCACCCGGAGCGGGTACGCGGGATCGTCTACATGGAGGCGGTCGTGCGGCCCTACGCCGACTGGGATGCCTGGCCGGACGCCCCGCGGCCGATGTTCCAGGCCCTGCGTTCGCCGGCCGGCGAGAAGCTGATCCTGGAGCAGAACGCGTTCGTCGAGCGCATCCTGCCCGGGTCGATGCTGCGCACGCTGGATGAGGACGAGCTCGACGAGTACCGCCGGCCGTTCGCCGAGCCCGGTGAGGACCGCCTCCCCACCCTCGTCTGGCCGCGGCAGATTCCGATCGGCGGTGAGCCGCCCGAGGTCGTCGAGGTGTGCGCGGCCTACGCGGACTGGCTCGCCCGCACACCGGGGCTGCCCAAGCTGTTCGTCAACGCCGAGCCCGGCGCCATCCTGACCGGTGACCAGCGCGAATTCTGTCGTACCTGGCCGGACCAGACCGAGATCACCGTCAGCGGCGTGCACTTCATCCAGGAGGACTCCGGCAAGCAGATCGGATCAGCCATCGCTGGCTGGCTCGCCGGTACCGACAGCTGATTGCCGGGGTTCGAGGGTCAGCCGAGGCCGAGCAGGCGCCGCACTGGCCCGGGCACCAGCCCTCCCGCTCGTTCCATCACCGGCCGGGGCGGGGACGGCTCGAGCGCCGGAGTGGCGAGGTCGGCCGGCGCGATGCCGGTGTCGTCGGGCTCCGGCGCCGGGTCTGGCTCGCTGCCCTGGGGGATGGTGGGCTGGCTGGTCCGGCGCAACGGGCGGGTGAAGAGCGCCCCGCCGGGGAGGGTAGCGGCCTGATCGACCACCCGGCCGCCGACCGCGCCCAGCCATTGCATCGTCGTCGGCGGCACCGGCAGCACTGGCACCACTGGCTCGGCGCTGGCCGGGAACGGAGCCGGGATGGTGGCCTCGACCTGCCGCTTCGCCTGCCCGGGGCTGATCACGTCGCGGACCGCGCCGAGCGGTGCCCAGACGAAGCCAATTGCTTGGGTGCCCTGTTGGATCTGGTCGAACGTCTTGATGACCGGGTCGAAGTGGCCATCCGCGTAGGCACGGCTGGCGGCGGCCACCGCGGGGCGCAGCGCCCGCAGGTGAAATACCAACTCGCCCAGCAGCGCCTCGGTGTTCTTCAGGATGTTGACAGAGGTAACCGCCACCTCGAACGGCAGCATCGCGGTGGTGACCACCAGCCGGACCGGCACGGGGAGGCCGTCCAGTGTCTCCCGGTCGAAGAGCGGCCGGTGCCGGTCGATCGGAGGGTCCTCGGTCCAGTCATCCCTCGGCTGGGCGGGATAGGGCCGAGAACGCGAGTCATAGGGGGGTGGCATCCGCGTGCCCTCCTCGAACCGGCCGCATGAGCGCTCGAGTTCAGCTGCGGCCGAGACTACCGGCCGGTACCACCCACCGACCCGCCTCGCGACGAGGTTGTGCACAAGCTCACGCGGCCCGAGCGGCACGCACCGCCCCTCGGCTCAGCTGCATAGAGGATCTTCATCTGGAGCCGGCGGATGGTCTTTGTTCCTAGCTTTCAAGATTCGGATCGTTCGAGCGGGGACTGCCGGTGGTTCGCGCGGCGGTTCGAGGAAGTCCACGGCGTGCGACCCTGCCCGGTAGCCCTCGGTCCACGCTCGTCCGGCGACCAGCCGAACCGCGGTAGCAACGTCGATGCGCTCGGACTCAACGTCATCAAGGGCCTGACCGACCAGCATCGCAACTACGCGATCTCGTTCTCGACTGAGCCACGACGACGTGTCTGACATGTAGCGATCCTATGAAGGTCGCTCCTCCGACTCTTCCCTACTTGTGAGGATCAGCCGTTCGGGCTCGCCGAGATCCGACGGAATACTTCCGTCGATGTGCAGGGTTCACCCCAGCATGGCTACTGCTGTTGTCGCCGCCGCATACGGTGGGCCCGAAGTACTGTCCGTGATCGCAACCGAGGTGCCCTCGCCCGGGCCGGGAGAGGTGACGATCGAGGTTCGCGCATCCGGGGTCAACCCGATCGACTACAAGCTCTACAGCGGGGCTTTCGGCAGTTCCCCGGACAACCTTCCGGTGCGCCTGGGCGTCGAGGTAGCCGGAGTGATCACAGCGGCGGGGCCCGATGCGGCCGGCCCGTCGGGTCCGCTGTCGGTCGGGGACGAGGTCGTCGCCTATCCGACCAATGGCGGCTACGCCACCTCCGTCACGGTCCCGGCCAAGGTGGTTGTGCCCAAGCCCGCCGAACTGTCCTGGGAGCAGGCGTCGGGCCTGTTGGCTGCCGGGTCGACCGCCGTGCACGCCGTGGCGGCGGCCAAGGTCAGCTCGGGCGACACCGTTCTGGTCCACGGCGGCTCCGGCGCGGTAGGCCTGCTTGCCGTGCAGCTGTCACTCGCGGCCGGAGCGAGGGTGGTGGCCACCGCGAGCGAACGAAATCAAGCCCTGCTGCGTGAAGTCGGTGCCGTCGCGGTGACCTACGGGCCGGGTCTGCTCGACCGGGTCACCCAAGCAGCCCCCTCCGGGGTGAACGCCGCGATCGACGCGGTCGGCACCGACGAGGCGATCGACGTGTCGCTGGCCGTGGTGCCCGAGTCGAGCAGAATCGTCTCGATCAACGCATTCCACCGTGCCGACACCGGCATCGCGCTGATCGGCGGCGGCCCAGGGGCCGACCCCGGCACCGAAATCCGCGCGAACGCCTGGCGCCAACTGTTCCCGCTGGCCGCCACCGGCAAGCTGACTCTGCTGCCCACTAAGACCTACCCCCTCGCCGAAGCCGCACAGGCCCACATTTTCCTCCGCGAAGGCCACCCCAACGGCAAGCTCGTACTCCTCCCCGCACAGTGAGGATTTGACCGCGCACAGGCGAGGCCGGCCATCGTGGCGGCATTCCGGCTAGCAGGCAGGGACGCCTTGGGGTTTGCGGGAAGCGAGAACGGCCGCTGGCAGTGAAGACCAGAGCCGATCGCTCCGCGAGTCTGAGAGTGTTCCGAGTCGCGCTAGTGGAGGTGCAGTTAGTGAAGGTTACGGCTCCCCGCGCGGGTCCTCGGCCGCCTAGATCTGTATTGCACCCAAGCGGCGTCGCGCGGGGCACCGACAAGACAGGTTCGGGACTTTCCGACGATGTGTTGCTCACCGGGCTACTGGCTGGCGAGCCCGAGCTCACCGGCGCGTTCGTTCGGCGCTTCCAGCGGGCTGTTTTCGGCGCGGCCTACCAGGTTATCGGCGACCGAGGGCTGGCTGAGGACATCGCCCAGCAGGCATTCGAGCGCGCGTGGCGGCATGCCGAGACTTTCGATCCCCGACGGGGTTCGGTGCGGGCCTGGCTGATACGGATCACCCACAACCTAGCTGTCGACGCGGCGCGTACCCGGCGTTCTGTCCCTACCGATCCGCACGCCCTACCGGACTTGCTCGCGGCGATCGCCCGCACGCCCGAGCGGGATACCCTCGCCGAGGAGAAGTCCGCCGAACTACGAGCCGCGCTGGCCGCAATACCTCACGAGCAGGCCCGAGCCGTCATCATGGCCGCTATCCACGCCATGACCGCACACGAGATCGCCAACGTCGAGCAGATCCCACTGGGCACCGCGAAATCCCGGATTCGCGCCGGGCTCACCAAGCTGCAAGCTGCACTACCCACACCGCGAGAACGCGCTGGGTAGTCCCTAGCAGGCCGACGACTCCCCGGGCAGCTCCGTCAGATGTCTCGCTGGGCGCGCAATAGGAATCGTTGGATCTTTCCGCTGGGCGTTTTGGGGAGCGTGTCGACGTAATGCACGGCGCGGGGATAGGCGTGCGCCGCGTACCTGGTCTTGACCAGGCGCTGAAGTGCGGTGGTCAAGTCGTCGGAGGCGGTGACGCCCGAGCGCGGTACGACGAAGGCCTCGATGACCTCGCCGCGTAGCTCGTCGGGCACGCCGACGACGGCGGCCTCGGCGACATCGGGATGCTCGACGAGCACGCTTTCGATCTCGAACGGGCCTATCCGGTAGCCGGCCATATTGATCAAATCGTCGTCGCGGGAAGAGAAGAAGAAGGCACCATCCTCGTCCCGGGTCGCGGCGTCACCGGTGAGATACCAGCGTCCGTCAGCGCTGATCCGCTCCGCGGTCTTGTCTGGCGCCTGGTGGTAGCCGGCAAACGTCATCAGCGGGGCCTTGCGGTCGACGGCGACCCGGCCCAGCACCCCCGCCGGGGCGGGATCGTCGGCATCGTTGAGTAGGACCTCGACCATCCAGCCGGGTAGGGCATAGCCCATTGATCCGGGTTTCATCGGCCGGCGGATGTCGGGGTGCCAGCCGTTGACGATGAACACGCCCAGCTCGGTCTGCCCGTAGTGGTCACGGACCGGCACTCCCAGGGTGGCTTCGCTCCACGGAATGAGGTCAGGGGTGAGTGGCTCGCCGGCGCTGGATGCACAGCGCAGCACCAGCGGTCCCTCGGGCGCGGGGGCGTTGCGCAGCGCCCGGTACACCGTCGGGGCGGCGGCGTAGTTGGTCACCTCAAGCTGGGCCAGCACCCGCCAGGTCAGCTCGGCGGTGAACCCTGCGTGCAGCAGGATGCTGCGCCGCCCAGCGGCCAGTGGCGCCACGAGCGCGAAGGCCAGCCCATAGGCCCAGCCGGGATCGGCAACGTTCCAGTACTTGTCCTCAGCGCGCACGTCACAGCCGTACTCGAGGTAGGTCACCATGTGGGCCAGGCCGCGCACGGGCCACCGGACGCCCTTGGGCGCCCCGGTGGTGCCGGAGGTGAAGATCATGACGAACGTCCCGTCGCCGCCGATGATGGCCGGTTCGCTGCCGGCGGATGGCTCGGTGCGCGCTAGGTCGGCGAAGCTGAGGTCGCCGCCACGGCCCTCGCCGCCCACGGCGACAATCCGCCACGGCGGGTCGGCGGCCAGGTCGGGCGACGGCACGAGCTTGGAGCGCTGGTCGGCGTCGACGATGACGAGCTTGGCCTTGCTGGCGGTCAACCGCAGCGCGATCGATGGCGGCGCGAACGCGGTGAACAGCGGCACGTGTACCGCGCCGCGGCGCCAGATCGCCAGCAGCGCGACTACCAGGTCAGCGGACTTACCCATCAGCACACCGACGCAATCGCCGGGTCCAATATCGAGGTCGGCCAACCCCGCGGCGACCCGCTCCGACCGCTCGCGCAACAAGCCGTAACTGATGTCCCGGGTGGTCAGATCCGGCTCCACCACGGTGAAGGCGACCTGCTCGGGCGGGTGGTCGTCGCAGAGCAATCGGGCCAAACAGGCATCCGACGCCCCGTACCGGGCGAGCATCTCCTCAACGCGTGCCTCAGGTGTCGGTGCAGTGATCGGGCTCGTGCGCATCGTGGACACCTCGATTGGTTCGGTGAGGACGCCAGGATCGACTTGGCCGGTATGCGCCATCACCTCCGAAAGGAGGGGTAGCGCCGACCAGGTGGTGTCACACTTGCCGCTGGAGGTGACCCGATGACTACATCGATCGCCCGCCCCGACCTCGCCCGGCCGCTTCGAGCCGGTCTGGCTCGACTTCAGCGAGCGACCGGCGTCGACAGCGCGATGGGCGGCCTCATCGACCCAAGCGGCCTCAGGCTGGTCATCACCGAGCTGCACAACGCACGTACCAACGCCTTTCGCGGCACCGTCGTCACCCCGGGCGCCGGGGCCGGCGGTCAGGCAATGCTGCTCGCTCGCCCGGTCGCCGTGGACGACTACCTGCGATCGGCCGCGATCACCCATCAGTACGACCGCCAGGCTCAGGCGGAACAGGCAAATGGCACGTTCGCCGTACCGGTTCAGGCCGGATCTCGCATCCGGGCCATGATCTGGGGCCTTACCTGGAGCCAGCGGCAATTCGGTGATCGCATGCTCGAATCGGGGGCTCGGGTGGCCGCTCGACTCGGCCAGGAGCTCGCCGTCGAGATTGAGGTCACCCGCCGGCTGACAGACATCGAAGACGAGCGCCGACGCTGCGCTCGTCAAGGGCCCACTGTCGATCCCCGCGAGATCCGCGAGGAGTTGCTGTCCATCGCCGACGCCACGTCGGACCCGTGGGTGCGTGATCGCCTCGTCGTGGTGTGCGACCGGATGTGCGTGCCCGACCGACCCGGGCACATCGGCCCGCTGACCCCTCGGGAGCTCGAGGTCCTCGTCGAGGTCGCGCGGGGCCTGACCAACATCGAGATCGCTGAAAGGCTGGCGCTCATGCCCACAACGGTGAAGAGCTACCTCAAGAACGCGATGCGGAAGTTCGGCACGCGCAATCGCGTCGAGACAATCCACGCCGCGCGCCAGGCTGGACTCGTTCTCTAAATGCAGTCAGCAGCAAGTTGGCGTCAGCTCAAGAGCGAGCCGGGCCGCGAGTTCAGGATCAGCTCGGCCTCGTCGCTGATGGCGCGGACCACCTCTGCTGCCGGCCGCACGGCATCGATCAAGGCCGCTGACTGCCCGTAGAGAATCTCGCTGGTGTCCGGATCTGGCGGGGCGCCGAAGGGGTTGGCGCCTTCCCGGGGCGCGAACTCTTCTCTGCGGTCGCGCAGCGCTGCCTCGCGCTCTGACCATTCCTCGGTGAACCTATTTCGGCGGACCCGCTCGCCGATCGCCGCCGGCCACGGCAGCCCGGAGACGATGTCGTAGACCCGGGTCCACACGGTGTCGGAGCCATCGCTGTCCACGATCAGGCGCTTGTGGACCTCGTGCACCTCGACCGCCTCGGGTGTGGCGAGGAATGCGGTGCCCAGCCAGGCGCCGTCCGCGCCAGCTGTCAGCACGGCCGCAAGCGCGCGACCGTCCGCGATGCCGCCCGCGGCCAGCACCGGGATGTCGGGATACCGATCCACCAGCCCGGCGAGCAATGGCAACAAGCCCATCGTCCCGGTGTGGCCACCGGCCTCGGTGCCCTGCGCAACCAGGACGTCCGTGCCCGCGGCGACCGCCATATCGGCGTCTTGGAAATTCTGTACCTGGCACATCACCGCGGCGCCCGCGTCCTTGGCCTGGCCGATCCACGGTTGGGGATCCGCGAAGGACAGCGCCACGACCGCCGGTCGCTCCTCCAGCGTGGCGTCGAACATGGGGCCGGTGAACGGGAGGAACGGCGTGATGAATCCGACCCCGAACGGCCGATCGGTAGTGGCGCGGATGGCGGCGATCTCCGCGTGGATCCAGTCAGGTCCTTTCGCGGGATGCACGCCGCCGAAGGAGCCGAGCCCGCCGGCAGCGGAGACCGCGGCCGCGAGCGTGCCGCCGCTGTGCAAGGCCATCGGCGCCGACATCACCGGGTACTCGAGCCCGAACATGTCCGTGAGCCTGGTCCGCAGCATGGACCCGACGATAGCGATGTTCGGTATCTCGGCAGCGAAATCTCGTACACACCGGGTAGGTACAGCGGGCAGGATTCCCGACCATGGGACCCGGTGCGTCTGTTGATGGGAATCCGCTGAACGTCTTCGCCGAAGTGATCTATGAGGACCTACCTGGCGCCCTCGCGTGGCTTCCGGACGCGTTCGGTTTCGTTCCGGGCAGGCTCGCGCGGAACGCCGAGGGGACGGTCATCTTCGCGGAGATGCACGTGGGCTCGGGCACCGTCCTGCTGCGCGCCCCAGATGGAGACCGGGAGCTCAACCCGCTCTCTCTCGGCGGCATCAGCCAGCAGCTCTACGTCCTGGTCGGAGATCCGGACGCCCATCATGGCCACGCCAAGGCCGCGGGTGCCCAGATCGTCCTCGAGCCCACGGACATGAGCTTCGGCGCCCGCCTGTACTCGGCGCGCGATCTGGAGGCCCACCTCTGGACGTTCGGTACCTACCAGGTGCGAGCCGAGCCGGAGTGACCAGCGTGGATAAGTAGAGCCAACCCGGCTGCGCCGGTCAGCGGGGTGCGCGGGCGGCGCGGAGGCGGGCGGCTTGGCGCTG
>DATHIT010001048.1:0-9395 GCA_035489915.1 Pseudonocardia sp.
CGCGTAATCAGCCCTTCACTCGTGAGCTCGCTCGGCGAAACAATGCTGCATTTTTATCGAAATATGCGGACAGCACGACTCGTGTTCACTCGCCTACTGTGGGTGATCCCTGTCGCGGTCGGCGTGATGACCATCACCTTCTTCGTGGGGCGGGTGTTCTCCGGAGATCCGACCAACCTCTACGCCCCGCCGCAGGCCGACGCGGCACTGCGAGCGAAGGTCCGCGCGTCGCTCGGGCTGGACAAGCCGTTGATCAATCAGTACGTCACCTACCTGGACGACCTGCTGCACGGCAATCTCGGCACCTCCTTCACCACCGGGCGCGGCGTAGGGTCCGATCTGCTCGAGCGGATGCCCGCCACCCTGGAACTGGGTCTCATCGCGCTGACGCTCGGCATCCTCATCGGAGTTCCACTCGGCGTCCTCGCGGCGGTCAAGCGTGATCAATGGCCAGATTTCCTGATTCGCGTCTTCTCACTCGGTGGCATGGCGCTGCCGGCGTTCTGGGTTGGGCTGATCTTGCTCTGGCTGTTCTTCGTATCGTGGGGGTTCCTGCCAGGACCGGTTGGCCGACTTCCGGTGAATGTGCCAGGGCCGCCGACGGTGACCGGGTTCCTGCTGATCGACACTCTGCTCGCCGGCGAGTTCTCGCTGTGGTGGCAGGCCGCCCGCCAGTTGGTGCTGCCCGCGCTGACCCTGGGATATGGGGCGCTCGGCCCGATCGCCCGGGTCACCAGGGCATCCATGGTCGACGCGCTGGAATCGGAGTACGTCCGTACCGCGGTGGCGATGGGCCACCGGCGTTCCACGATTTGGTTCCAGTACGCGCTGCGCAACGCCCTGCCACCGGTGCTGACCATGATCGGCACAACGGTCGGGTATCTGTTCTCCGGCGCGGTACTGGTTGAAGCGGTTTTCGGCTGGCCTGGGGTCGGCGCCTACGCGCTGCAGGCGATTCAGAACTCCGACTTCGCCGCGTTGCAGGGCTTCGTCATCTACGCGGCGGTTCTGTTCGTCCTCTGCTACCTGATCGTCGACCTGCTGTGCCTGGCCATCGACCCAAGGACGCGCGCATGACCACACCCACCCGCTCAGCGGCGGGAGTGGCCGACCCCTCCGAGTCCGGCGTCGGCGGTGGGACAGCCAGCCCGGTCGGAAAGCGGCGCTGGCGGCCCCCGCCGACTGGGGCACTGGGATTCCGCATCGGCATCGGCCTGCTCGTCTGCTACCTGCTCGTCGCGGTCACGTCGTACTTCTGGACGCCATTCGATCCGCTCGGCGTGGGCGGAGACGTACTGGAGAAGCCCGGGATGCCGTACCTCTTCGGCACGGATCGCCTCGGCGAAGACGTGTTCTCCCGGACGATGGCGGCCACCCGGTACGACTTGCTGATCACCGTCGCGTCGGTTTGTCTCGCGTTGGTTCTCGGCACCGTTCTCGGCACGATCGGCGGCTACTACGGCAAGTTCTGGGACGGCGCGATCATGCGCGCGATCGAGACCTTCAACGCCTTCCCCACTTTGCTGTTCGCCATGCTCATCGTGTCCGCCGTCGGGCCGGGAATCCTGAACATCATCGTGGTGCTGGCATTCGTCGGCTTACCGTCCTATCTGCGGCTGGCCCGCGCGGAGGTCTTGTCGCGCAAGACGTGGCAGTTCGCGGAGGCCGCGCGGATGGTCGGCTGTCGCTCGTGGCGCATCGCCTTTCGGCATCTGCTGCCGAACAGCATCGGTCCGCTCCTCGCCTTCACCGCGGTCAACGCCGCGTGGGTCGCCCTGATCACCGCCAGCCTCGGCTACCTGGGCATCGGCCTGCAGCCGGGTGTGCCCGAGTGGGGCAGCATGATCGCCAACGGCCAGGACGGCATCATCACCGGGCAGTGGTGGGTGTCATTCTTCCCGGGCATGGCCATCCTGGGCATGACCGGAAGCCTCTACCTGCTCGGCGACGGACTCGGTGACCGCTTCGACCCGAGGCGGCGTCGATGAGCGCCGATGCCGCGGTCACCCCCGCCGCGCGCCGCCGCGCTCCCGCCGGCGACGCGATTCTCGAGATCGAAAACTATGGCGGGTACTTCTCCACCTCGACCGATCATGCTCCCACCCTGAAGGGCGTCACCTACTCCCTTGCCCGCGGCGCGATTACCGCGATCGTGGGTGAGACCGGCAGTGGAAAGTCGCTGACCGCGCTGTCGGTCCTGCAGATCCAACCTGCCAGCTTTGTGCGAACCTCCGGACGGATCCTGTTCGACGGCCAGGACCTGACCGAACTGGACGAACAAGCTTTGCGCGGCATTCGCGGCGCGCGGATCAGCATGGTGTTCCAGGACGCCAGGGCAGCCTTGAATCCGGTCTTCACGGTGGGGCGCCAGATTGCCGACGTGTGCCGGCTGCACCAGGGGCTCTCCCGTAAGGACGCCGCGGACGCCGCCGTCGCCGCGCTGCGGCTGGTGCACATCCCGGACCCGGAGCGACGCGTGCGCCAGTACCCGCACGAGTTCTCCGGCGGCATGGCCCAGCGGGTCATGATCGCGATGGCGCTGGTGTGCCAGCCGGAACTGCTCATCCTGGACGAGCCGACCACCGGTCTGGACGTGACCATCCAGGCCGAGATCATCGCGCTGATCACCGAGCTGTGCCGAGAGACCGAGCTGACCACGTGCCTGATCACGCACGATCTCGGCGTCGTGGCGGAGACCTGCGACTACGCCGTGGTCATGCGCCGGGGCGAGGTCCTCGAGAAGGGCACCTGTGAACAGGTGCTCACCGCGCCACGCCACGAGTACACACAGCAGCTGCTCGCCGCCAGCCGATTGGTGGAAAACGCATGAACAATCCCATCTTGCGGGTGCACGGGCTGCGCAAGCACTTCGAGGTCGGACACCCACGCAAGCGACTGAACGCGATCGATGATGTGGCGCTCGACCTGTTCCCCGGAGAAACGCTCGCCGTGGTCGGCGAGAGCGGATCCGGCAAGTCAACGCTGGCCCGGTGCATTGTGCGGCTGATCGAACCCAGTGCCGGTGAGATCGAAATCGACGGCAGGTCCATCACCCGGCTCGGGTCAGCCGGCCTGGCCCGGGTCTACCGCCACATTCAACTGGTCTTCCAGGATCCGAACTCCTCCCTGAATCCACGGATGACCGTGCGCCAGACCATCGAGGAACCGCTTCAACTGCAGCTGAAGATGGGACGGAGGCAGCGAGCCGCGCGCAGCCGTGAGCTCGTCGCCATGGTGGGGCTGACCGACGAACACCTCGGTCGCCACCCCCACCAGCTCAGCGGCGGCCAGCGCCAACGAGTGGGTATCGCGCGGGCCCTGGCCACCGAACCGCGGGTGGTGATCCTCGACGAGCCCACCTCATCTCTGGACGTCTCCGTCCGAGGTCAGATTCTGGAGCTGCTCCAGCATCTCCAGGAGACACTGAATCTGGCGTATCTGTTCATCACCCACGATCTGCAGGTGGTCCGGCGGGTATCGCACCGGGTGGCGGTGATGTACCTCGGTGGAATCGTCGAGCAAGGCCGGACCGAAGACGTCTTCGCCGACCCGATCCATCCCTACACCCGCGCATTGCTCTCGGCGGCGCCCACCGCCCAGTGGGGAGTGACGCGCCAGCGCTTCCGGCTGGCCGGCGAAATACCCAGCCCGATCGACCTCCCCGACGCCTGCCGGCTCGCCGGGCGGTGCCCGTTGGCCGAGAGCCCCTGCCACCAGGCCAAGCCCACGCTGGTCCCGGTCGGTTCGCACCGTGCGGTTGCCTGCCCACCCGCGCTGACCCTGCGCCAGAGCCTGGTCGGCTGACGCCCCCGCCTCACAGCCCCGCGTTTCCCCACCTCCGGAAGAGATATCCATGGAACTGCGAAGTCCAGACACCGGGCGACGGTCTCCCCTACGCGCTCAGGACCCGACACCGTTGTCACCAGGTCCACGCGTCAGCCGGCGTACCGCGCTCACCGGAATGGCCGGCCTGGCCGGCCTCGGCGCTCTCGTACTGGCGGGGTGCTCGACCGGTGGCGGCACGAGCGGATCGATGGCGAACGTGAAGACTCCGACCACGCAGCTGGTGCACGCGTGGACCTCGGATTACACCAGTCTGGACCCGGCCAACACCCTCGGCGTCGACGAAAACCAGGAAATCGGCGTCAACATCTACGAGCGCCTGCTCCAGTTCAAGTTCGCCTCGGGGGACAACGGCACGCTCAACGGCTTCGGCCTGGACGTCACACCGCAACTGGCGACGTCGTGGTCGGTGGATGGACCGAAGATCACCTTCCAGCTCCGCGACGGGGTGAAGTTCTATCCGAGCGGCAACCCGATGACCGCGGAGGACGTCCGCTACAGCCTCGAGCGAATGGTGATGATCCCCGGCAACGGTCAGTTCCAGGCCGGCGTCGCGGGGCTCTATCACGCCAACCAGTTCAAGGTCATCAATCCGACCACCATCGAGATCACCACCACGAACCCCGCGGGTACGCCCACGGCGGTCCCGGTCGCACTCGCGTCATTCCGGTTCCAGCAATTCGGCATCGTCGACTCCAAGGTCGTCAAGTCGCACGCGAGCCCGGACGATCCGTACGCGGCGAAATGGATGCAGAACAATGTGGCGAGCACCGGGCGCTACTACGTCGACAGCCACCAGCCCGGCCAGCAGGTGGTGCTGAAGGCGGTACCGAACCACTGGTCCGGCTCCGAACCGGCATTCACCACCGTGGTGCTGCGCATTCTCGGCGGTGCCGATCTCGTGTCGCTCATGAAGGGAGGGCAGATCGACTACGCGGCCAAGGGGCTAGCCGCGCGGCAGTTCGACCAGCTGCAGAGCAGCGGATTCACCGTGTTGCACGGTCAGACACCGAACATCCTGCGTGCCGATCTTTCGATGGACTCCGGTCCGCTGAGCAATGTCGCGCTCCGCCAGGCGATCGCCTACGCGGTGCCCTACGACGACATCGCCAAGGTGGTCTTCGCGGGGCGCGCCAGCGTCGCGACAAGCATCGTCAACCCGCAGGCGCCCCAGATCGACCCGGCGTGGGCGGTCTATCAGAAGAAGGATCCCGCCAAGGCCAAACAGCTACTCGCGGATTCGGGCACACCGGCCGATTTTGTGCTCGATATCTGGTACGGCACCGGTGTGGCCTACTACGAAGATGTCGCCCGACTGATTTCCAGCTCGCTGAACGCGGTCGGTATCAAGACGAAGCTGCAGCCGCGCCCGCCGGTACAGCTCATCGATCTGCAACAGGGTCGCATCCACCGCACCACAAACGACATGAGCGGGATGCTGATCAGCGACGGCGTCATCTGGCTGGACGACCCGGATACGACGATCGATCTCTGGGGCAAGTCCACCGGAGACCTGAACTGGTCGCACTACGCCAATCCCGACGTCGACAAACTGCACGCCGAGTTCCGCGACTCCGGCGATGCCGCCGCGCGCACCGCCGCCTACAAGACGATCCAACAGGACATGGCCGCCGCCGTGGGTGCGATTCCGGTTGCCGTCGAGGGGCGGACCGTCGTGACGAATCCGCATGTCACCGGCGTGACCTACACCCCGGACCCCTATGCGCGATACGAGTACCTGAAACCGAAGGTGAGCACGTGACGCGCGCGACGGAACTTGAGGGAGGGATGCGGTAATGGCGGCTCGGCCGTTTCATCTGGGCTGGTTCCTCGGCGGCGGATTCGGTGTGCACGGGTGGATGAACCAGTGGGCCGGGAACGTCGCACAGGACTGGATGAAACCGGGACTGATCCTCGACCTCGCCCGGGCCATGGAACGAGCCTGTTTCGATTACCTGCTTCTCGAGGATTCGTCGTTCGTTCCGGATGATTACGGCGCATCGACCGACATCTACCTCGAGAACGCGCTACGAGCCCCCAAGCACGACCCGATGCCGCTCGTTCCGCTGTTGACGCAGGCCACCTCCCGTCTGGGAGTCGTGCCGACGGTATCGACCTCGTTCTATCCGCCGTTCTTGCTGGCCCGGTTGATCTCGACGCTCGATCACCTGTCCGACGGGCGGGTGGGCTGCAACCTGGTGACGTCGACGAGTTCTCGCGCCGCGCAGAACTTCGGCTTGAACGAGCATCTCGAGCATCACACCCGCTACGAGATGGCCGACGAGTTCATCGAGGTGGTACGCAAGCTGTGGGACTCGTGGGAGCCGGACGCGGTCGTGGCCGATCATGACAAGGGCGTATTCGCCGACCCCGCCAAGGTCCATACCGTCGATCACGCGGGCAAGTTCTTCAGGACCCGAGGTCCCCTGAACGCACTTCGCCCGGTGCAGGGCCACCCAGTCATCGTGCAGGCCGGCGGCTCCTCGCAAGGACGCGAGTTCGCGGCCAAGAACGCCGACACGATCATCGGATCAGCGCAGACCGTGCCGCAAATGAAGGCCTTCCGGGAAGACATCCGAGAGCGCGCCGCGGCGCAGGGCCGGGATCCCGACCGGTGCAAGGTGCTGTTCCTCATCTCGCCGATCGTCGCCGACTCGGACGCGGAAGCTCAGGTTCGGGCTGATCACCAGGCCGCTTCCGCCGCGGAAAACGTAGAACTCGGCCTCGCGCTGATGGGCAGCATCACCGGGATCGACTTCTCCCGATTCGACCTCGACCAGCCACTGGGCGAGGTGAGCACGAACGGTCAGCAGGGCACCCTGGCCCAGTTCGCCCGCCAGGGAAAGGGCCGAACACTGCGCGAACTGGCAGGCGGCTTCAGCCTCGGCTACACCGGCCTGGTCGGTTCGCCGGCTCGGGTAGCCGGGCAGATGGAGGAGGTCATGGACGAAATCGGCGGGGACGGCTTCCTGATCGGAACCAGCACGGTGCATCGCCGATACATCAGCGAGATCACCGACGGGTTGGTCCCGGCGTTGCAACGTCGCGGTCTGACTCGCTCGGCGTACAGCCACGAACATTTCCGCGACAATCTGATGGAGTTCTGAGTCAAACCGCCGAATTATGTTGACGCACCGAGGGAATTGAAAAGGTGAATAGCGTGCCAGCTAGCCCCGGGTCAGCCACCGCAACGTTGCCGCCGACTTCGGCGAAATTCCCACCCCTACCGGTCGACAGCTCCCGACTGACCCAGCGTCCCGCTCGCCGGGTCTACAACATTCTCCGGTCCGCCATTCGTACCGGCGCCATGGATCAAGACGAACAGCTGGTGGAGTTCCGGCTCATTCGCTCGATGCGGGAGAGCCGGGCGGCGGTACGGGAGGCGATGCGCATGCTCGCCGAGGAGGGGTTGTTGACCCGGGAACGTCGGGTAGGGACCCGGGTCGCGCGCGACATCATTCGCATACCAGTCATGGACGAGGTGATCCCGATCGATGGTCCGACGCTAAACGGTCTCGGTGACCAAGAGAGGACCGTGATCTATCAGCTCGAGCGTCGGATGGTGATTCCGCCCGAGCCGGTTTACCACGCCCTGTCCCCACGCGATGGGCGGGTGCTCATGCTGGATCAGCTCATCTTGCTGGACGGCGAAACCATCGGTGCGCGGACCACCTACATCTCTGTCGATCACACCAGCGAGAGCGTCCTGCAGGCGGTGACCGGGTCCACCCATCATCCCCTCGCCTACGGGCCGCTGTTCCGGGCGCTGTTCAACCAGGATGTCGGGCGCAGCGACTTCACCATCGAGTCCATCGCCTCCGGCGAGCGCACCAGCGGCCTCCTCGACATTCCGTTCGGATCGCCACTTCTGCTGGTGGAGACGCTGCTTCGGGGTACCGACGAGGTTCCGAGGCTACTTTCCTATGCCCATCTGACGAGCAATCGGCTCGCATTGTTCGTATCCGGTTCGGCACCCAGCGCCTGATCCGTCGCCCGCTCTACATCCGAGAGGTTCGCGTGACCGCTGTCGAAAACACCATTGCTGGACCCCGTCGCGATGTCGTGGGGTACAACGGGAAACCGCCCAAGGTGACCTGGCCGGGCGATGCCCGGATAGCGATCTCCCTGGTGGTCAACTACGAGGAAGGTTCCGAGCGCGCGGTCGGTGACGGCGACCCGAGCGGTGAGCAGGGCAGAGTGCCGGGCTGGCCGATCGGCAAACGGGATCTGGCGCTGGAATCCCTCTATGAATACGGCTCGCGGGCCGGGTTCTGGCGGCTGATGGACATCTTCGACGAACTGGACGTGAAGAGCACGTTCTACGCCTGCGCGGTCGCCCTCGAACGCAACCGGGACGCGGCCAAAGAGATCCGCAAGCGCGGCCACGATGTGGTGTCCCACGGCTATCGCTGGGAAGACGTCGTGTTGCTGACCCGCGAGGAGGAGCGGGACCACATCCGCAAAGCGATCGCCTCGATCGAGGAGACCACCGGCGGACGTCCGGTTGGGTGGTACTGCCGCTACGGCCCCAGCGTCAACACCCGGGAATTGCTGGTCGAAGAGGGCGGCTTCACCTATGACTGCGACGCCTACAACGACGACCTGCCCTACTGGACCACCGTCCACGGCACAAAACACCTGGTGGTCCCCTACTCGTTGGCGGCGAACGACATCAAGTTCGAGAACTCCTACGGATCGCCGAAGGATTTCGAGGACTACCTGAAAAGCAACTTCGACCGGCTGTACAAAGAGGGAGAGAACTTCCCGAAGATGATGTCAATCGGGCTGCACATGCGGCTGGCTGGCCGCCCAGGCCGCGCGCAGGGCCTGTCCAACTTCATCGAATACGCCAAGTCCTTCCCCGGGGTGTGGTTCGCCACTCGAGGCGAAATTGCCCAGCATTGGTTCGACCACCACGCATGAGCTCCTGAGGAGGACTCGATGATCATTGATGTCCCGATTCCTGGTCCGGTCCGCGACCTGGTCGGTTACAACGGCAACCCCCCGAAGGTCACCTGGCCGGGCAATGCGCGCGTCGCGATCTCCCTGGTGGTGAACTACGAGGAGGGTTCCGAGCTCGCGATCGGAGACGGCGACCCTCGGACCGAACGCGGTCACCACGAAGCGCCCTACTACCCCTGGCCGGATGGCGAGCGCGACCTGGCCAGCGAGTCGATGTACGAGTACGGCTCGCGGGCCGGGTTCTGGCGGCTGATGGACATCTTCGACGAGCTCGACGTGAAGAGCACGTTCTACGCCTGCGCGGTGGCCCTGGAGCGCAATCGGGATGCCGCCAGGGAGATCCGCGCGCGTGGGCACGACGTCATCTCCCACGGCTACCGCTGGGAGGACGTCACCCTGCTGACCCGGGACGAGGAGCGGGAGCACATCGCCAAGGCGATCGCCTCGATCGAGGAGACCACCGGTGCACGGCCGGTCGGGTGGTACTGCCGCTACGGCCCGAGCGTCAACACCCGGGAGTTGGTGGTCGAAGAGGGCGGCTTCACCTACGACTGCGACGCCTACAACGACGACCTGCCCTACTGGACCAC
>DATHIT010001049.1:0-2592 GCA_035489915.1 Pseudonocardia sp.
CTGCGCCGCGCGGTGCGGCACGGCGACGGTTTCTTCGGCGCCGGTTCGCAGACCACCGAGCAGTTCGCCGGGCAGGTGCGGCTGGTGCGCGAGGCGATAGAGGACCAGGGTCGGGACCCGGCCACGTTCCAGATCGCCAAGAGGGTCTACCTCGGCGTGGGCGAGCCGTCGGTGCGGGTGCGGCTCGGCGAGGCGCTGCGCCGGATGTACGCGCACGCCGGTCCGGAGATCGAGGCGGTCGGGGTGTCCGGCTCGGCGGACGAGGTGGTCGCGGGGCTGCGCGAGGTGGCCGACGCCGGCGCCGAGCTGATCCTGCTGAACCTGATGTTCGACGACGCCGAGCAGCTCGAGCGCCTCGCCACCGAGGTCATCCCGCAACTCAAGGACTAGCCCCGCGCCACGCTCACTTTGGCGCGCCGGCGCGCACGCCGCGGCATGCGCGCCAGGGCCGGAAAGTGCGCGTGAGCGTCTGGCTCAGTAGAAGCCGTCGCGGGCGGCTGATCCGGGTCGCCGGTCGGCCCGGTGGCCGAGATCGGCGCTCAGGCTCGCCGCGGTGCGCAGCAGTAGTGGAACCACTTCGGCCTTGAGCTGCTCGAGGTCGCCTCGGCCGATAGAGGTGGAGGAAGCCAGCGCGGCCACCACCTCGCCGCTCTGGTCCCGGACCGGCGCGGACACCGAGATCAGCCCTTCCTCGAGCTCGCCGACCACCAGCGCGTAGCCCTGCTCGCGCACCTCGCGCAGCGCCGCCCGGAACAGCGCCGGGTCGGTGATGGTGTGCGCGGTCAGCCGGCGCAGGCCGGATTCGGCGATCACTCCCTCGACCCTCGGCGCGGGTGCCCAGGCGAGCAGCACGCGGCCCATCGAGGTGGCGTGCGCCGGTACCCGGGTGCCGATGGACACGTTGATGCTCATGATCCGGCGCACCGGCACCCGCGCCACGTAGACCACGTCGGCACCGTCCAGCGCGGCCAGCGAGGCTGACTCCGAGGTCTGCTCGGCCAGCCGGAGCAGGTGCGGCTGGGCGAGCTCGATCATCGCGTGTGAGGCCGTGTAGTGCTGCCCGATGCTCAGTACCCGAGGCGTGAGCCGCCAACGCCCGTCGGCGCCATCCACGTAGCCCAGCCGACGCAGCGTGAGCAGGATGCGGCGAACCGCCGGCCGGGACAGCCCGGTCGCCGTGGCCAGCTCGGCCAGCGTCGGGTTGGACCGCTCCTCGTCGAAGGCGAGCAGGACCGCAAAGCCCCGCTCCAGGCTCTGGATGAAGTCGCGGTCGTTCCCAGCCGTCGGTTCCGTCATCACGGGCATTCTGCTCAGCCCCCTTGACTTCGTCTGTGCGCACCCGTCACTCTGTGCTTGCACGCACAGCGAACAAAGCGTACGCACAGCGTACAAGCACAAGGGGACGACAATGACCGTCGATCCGCGAGAGCTGCGCAGCTGCCTCGGGCACTTCGCCACCGGCGTCACGGTGATCACCTGTGACGGGGATGGCTCCCCACACGGAGCGACGGTCAACGCGTTCACCGCCGTCTCGCTGGATCCGCCACTGGTGCTGGTCTCCCTGGACCGCAAGTCCAAGGCGTGCAAGTACCTGGACGGCAGCCCGTTCACGGTGAACGTGCTGACCGAGCCGCAGGATGACGTGGCCCTGCACTTCGCCGGCCGGCCGATGAGCCGCCCGCCGGAGTGGGAGCCGGGCGCGGTCGGCCTGGCACCCCGACTGCGCGGCTCACTGGCCTGGATCTCGTGCACTCCGTGGCGCAGCTACGACGGCGGCGACCACGTGCTCTACCTCGGCGAGGTCCAGCGGTTCGAGTATCGGGGTACGGCCCCGCTGGTGTTCTACCTCGGTTCGTTCCGCCACCTCGGCCCGGCGTTCGAGACCGTCCCGTGGCTGGAGAGCGGCGACAGTCCCGGCATCTCCTGGTTCGCAACCGTCACCTGAGTCCGACACCCGCCCCATGCAAAGGAGCACGGAGTGACTGCCCAGCAGGAACAGCCGCAAGCCACGCGGACCACCCGCCCGTTCACCGGGGCGGAGTACATCGAGAGCCTGCGGGACGGCCGGGAGGTGTTCATCTACGGGGACAAGGTCAAGGACGTCACCGAGCACCCGGCATTCCGCAACTCGGTACGCAGCACCGCCCGGCTCTATGACGCACTGCACGACCCGGCCCAGCAGGGCGTGCTCACGACCGCCACGGACACCGGCAGCGACGGGTTCACCCATCCGTTCTTCCGCACCCCGCACAGCAAGGAGGACCTGGTCGCGGACCGGGACGCGATCGCGGCGTGGGCCCGGATGAGCTACGGCTGGCTGGGCCGCAGTCCGGATTACAAGGCCGCTTTCCTGGGCACTCTGGGCGCCAACTCGGAGTTCTACGAGCCGTTCGCGGACAACGCGCGCCGCTGGTACACCGAGTCGCAGGAGAAGGTCCTGTACTGGAACCACGCGATCATCAACCCGCCGGTGGACCGGGACCGCCCGCCGGACGAGGTGCGCGACATCTTCATGCACGTCGAGGAGGAGCGGGACGACGGGCTGATCGTGTCCGGCGCCAAGGTGGTGGCCACCGGCTCGGCGATCACCCA
>DATHIT010001050.1:0-2552 GCA_035489915.1 Pseudonocardia sp.
CACACATCCGGTGAAGCCCGCCTCGGCGTACCAGCGCACGATCTGCGCGTCGTCGCCCCGGCGGTCCCAGACGTCCGGCGCGGCGTGTACGTGAAGGTCAAACACATCGCTCACCCTGGCCGCGACCGGGCTCCGGCGCAACGCGGTGCCGATCAACCACCGATCAGGCGTCGCCGCCTTCGTTGATGATCCGCCGCAGCTCCCGCTCGATCAGCCCGAGCCGTCCCTCGGCCACCAGCGGGACCTCCCTCCGCCGGCGCCGGCGCGGCGGGCACGTCGATGTCGGCGACCAGCCGATGGGGCTCCCACATCGGGGCCGCGGCAACCACCTCGCCGCACGGGTCGATCACCCGCGAACCGCACCATGCACCCACCCTCCCCTGCCATGGCCGCGGCGGAAACAAAGATTTTCGTTGCATATACCGCAACCGGTGTTGTGCTACTGGTCACCGGACGTCAGCATCCGTGGATGGGGCGGGAGACTTCGACGAGCCTGAGCCGGGCGATCGCGATCCTGGACGTGCTCGGCTCCCGCGAGGTGACCGCCGGCCAGGGCATCGGCGTGGTCCAGATCGCCCGTGAGGTCGGCCGGGAGAAGAGCCAGGTTTCCCGGGCGCTGAAAACCCTGGCCGACGCCGGGCTGGTCAGCCGCGACCCGGAGAGCCTGCGCTACCGACTGGGCTGGCGGGTGTTCGCGATGGCCGCCGGCGCCGCGGATCAACACCTGTTGACGCTGGCCCCGCACGCGTTGCGGCACCTGGTGACCCGGGTCGGCGAGCGCGCCCACCTCTCGGTCCGGGACGGCACCGGCGTGCTCACCGTGCTCTCGGAGAGCCCGTCCCGGTCCATCCAGGCCACCGGCTGGGTCGGGCGGGGCACGCCGCTGCACTGCACCTCGTCCGGGCGGGCGCTGCTGTTCGACCACACCTGCGCGGAGGTCCGCGACCTGCTCGCGCACACCACCTTCACCCAGTTCGGCCCCAAGGCCCCCGGCGACATCGAGGAACTGCTGCGCCGGCTGGACGCGGACCGCCGTCGCGGCTACGCGGCGGTACATGAGGAGTTCGAGGTGGACCTGGTCGGCGCGGCGGCCCCGGTGCGCGACTTCCGCGGCTACACCATCGCCGCGCTGAACATCTCCGGCCCCAAGTTCCGACTGGGCCGTGCCCTGGCCGCCGCCGGCCGAGAGGTCAAGGCGGCGGCCGACCAGCTCAGCCGGGCACTGACCTCGGCGCCCCGACACGACCTGGCCGGCGCCGGCGCCGGTGCCGGTGCCCTCGACCGCTCCGGGAGGAGGAGCTCATGACCACCCGTCCCCTGCCGTTCTTCTCCAACGGCCTGCGGCTCGACGCCGACCTGCACCTGCCCGACGGCGACGGGGCGGGCGCACCGTATCCGGTGGTGATCGCCTGCTCCGGATACCAGGGCCAGAAGGTGATCCACCCGGAGCGGTTCGCCCGCGCGCTGAACCCCCTGGGCTACGCGGTGCTGGCGTTCGACTACCGCGGCTTCGGGCTCAGCGAGGGCGAACGCGGGCGGCTGGTCCCCCAGGAATGGGTCGAAGACATCCGCGCCGGCATCGACCGGCTCGGCGCGGTCGGCGACGTCGACCTCGCCCGGCTGGCCCTGGTCGGGTGGGGGCTCGGCGGCGGAGTGGTGATCGCCGAGGCCTCCGAGGACCACCGGGTCAGGGCGGTCGCCTGCCTGAACGGCATCGGCGACGGCACCCGTTCCACCCGCGCCATGCACGACGAGGCGTCCTGGTCCAGCCTGCTGCGCCGGATCGAGGCCGACCGCGCCCGACGCACCAGCATCGGCCGCTCGGAGATCACCGACCCGTGGGACATCGTCCGGCTGGACCTGGACGGCCGCACCGACGGCTACGTCGAGGAGCAGCTGTACCAGGCGCCCGGGTTCGGCACCGGCGTCACCCTGGAGTCGGCCGAGTACCTGCTGCGCTTCGCCCCGGAGCGGATGGTGGCCCGCCTCGCCCCGCGCCCGTTGCTGATCGTGCACGGCGCCCAGAACGAGCTGCACAAGCCGATCGAGGCGCGGTCGATGTTCGACAATGCCGGCGAGCCCAAGCGGCTGGAGCTGCTGGAGAACAGCGGCCACACCGAGTGGATGTTCGACGACAACCCCACCTTCAAGCGGGTCGTGGGCTTGCTCGAGGAGTTCCTCGAGACGGCACTCGCCGCGACCCCAGCCCCGTGTAGCGGCTGACCGGCATGGGCTTCGGCGAGTACGTCCTCAACCATCTGTCCAACCTGCTGGTGGACAGCTACCAACACGTCAGCGCCGTGGTCCAGTCCGTGGTGCTGGCCGCCATCCTCGGTGTGGGCATCGGCATCTGGGTGTACCGCAGCCCCCTGGGGTCGGCCGTGGCCACCGCGCTGACCAGCTCCATCCTCACCATTCCGTCGTTCGCGCTGATCGGCGTGCTCATCCCGGTGCTCGGGCTCGGGGTGCGGCCGACGATCACCGCGCTGGTGCTCTACGCCCTGCTGCCGATCGTGCGCAACACCATCGTCGGGCTGGACACCATCGACCCG
>DATHIT010001051.1:0-9781 GCA_035489915.1 Pseudonocardia sp.
CACGACGATGTTGCGGCGCGAGCCGGTCGGTGTCTGCGCGATGATCACTCCGTGGAACTGGCCGCTGAACCAGATCATGTGCAAGGTGGCGCCCGCGCTGGCCACCGGTTGCACGATGGTGCTCAAGCCGAGCGAGATCGCGCCGCTGAACGCCGTGCTGGTGGCGGAGATCCTGGAGGAGGCCGGCGTACCGGCCGGGGTGTTCAACCTGGTGCACGGTGACGGGCCGAGCGTCGGCTCTGTGCTGTCCGCGCACCCGGACATCGACATGGTCTCCTTCACCGGGTCGACCCGGGCCGGCATCCTGGTGTCCAAGAACGCCGCCGACACGGTGAAGCGGGTCTCCCTGGAGCTGGGCGGCAAGTCGGCCAACATCGTGCTGCCGGACGCCGATCTCGCCAAGGCGGCCAAGGGCGCGCTCGTCGGCTGCTTCCCGAACACCGGCCAGAGTTGCAACGCCACCACCCGGCTGCTGGTGCACGAGGATCAGCGCGACGAGCTGGTAGGGCTGATCAAGCAGGCCGCCGGGGGCTTCAGCACCGGTGATCCCCAGTCGAAGGGGACCTCGCTCGGGCCGTTGGTCAGCAAGGCCCAGTTCGACAAGGTCCAGGGTCTCATCCAGGCCGGCCTGGACGAGGGCGCAGAAGCGGTCGTCGGCGGTGTCGGCCTGCCGGACGGGCTGGACAAGGGGTACTTCGTGCGGCCGACGGTGTTCGTCGGCGTCACGCCCGAGATGCGGATCGCCCAGGAGGAGATCTTCGGCCCGGTGTTGTCGGTGATCACGTATCGGGACGAGGACGAAGCCATCCAGATCGCCAACGACAGCGAGTACGGACTGGGCGGCGCGGTGCAGTCGGCCGACCCGGCGCACGCGTTCCAGGTCGCGTCGAAGATCCGTACCGGCATGGTCGGGATCAACGGCGCCGGGCCCGACTTCACCGCGCCCTTCGGCGGCTACAAGCAGTCCGGCAACGGCCGCGAGTGGGGCGAGCAGGGCTTCGACGAGTTCACCGAGGTCAAGGCGATCATGGGCTACCAGCCCGCCTGAATGCCATGACCGAGGGCGGACTGCGGGAGCGCAAGCAGGAGCGGCAGCGCGCGGAACTGGTCGCGGTGGGCATCCGGTTGTTCGCGCAGCGGGGTTTCGACGCCACCACGGTCGACGAGGTGGCCGAGGCCGCCGAGGTGTCCCGGCGGACCTTGTTCCGCTACTTCGGGACCAAGGGTGACATCGTCATGGAGTGGGCGCGTGGCACAACCGCGGTCCTCACCGAGTCACTGCGCGGCCGGCCGCTCGACGAGCCTCCGCTGGTGTCGTTGCACGCGGTGTTCACCGCGATGTGTGCGAGCTTCACCGACCGGCCCGCCGAGGTCCGCGCCGTGTCGGTGATGATCGAGCGCACGCCGAGCCTGCGGCCGTACAGCCTGCTCAAGCACGCGCAGTGGGAGGACGCACTCGCCGTCGTGTTGCGGGAGAGATCCCCGGAGATCGGCGAGCTGCGGTCCGCCCTGCTGGCCCGGATCGCGGTGGCCACGTTCCGCACCGCCCTCGACGAGTGGATGCTCGCCGACGGCGACACCCCGCCGTTCGACAGCCTGGACCGCGCGTTCGGCGCGATCCAGCAGGGGCTGCATCGGTGAGCTCGGGGATTGTCTGACAGGGTCACGAAAGGCCCGCCGACTTGGAGAACATTGCGGTCGGCGGGCCTTTTTGCTATTCGCTTGGTCGTGTCGGAGTAAGGGCGATGAAACGGGGGGCGCATGCTCGACATCAGCGCAATGACGTGGGCGGTGACGATCGGGGTGGTCATTGCGCTGCTGGCGCTGGACCTGACGCTGGCCGCGTTGCGGCCGCACCGGGTGGGGTTCCGGGAGGCCACCGCCTGGTCGGTGTTCTACATCGCGGTGGCGCTGCTGTTCGGTGCGTGGATGTGGTGGGCGCACGGCAGCGAGTTCGGCACCGAATACCTGGCCGGCTACATCGTGGAGAAAAGCCTGTCGGTCGACAATCTGTTCGTCTTCGTGCTCATCATGACCACGTTCGCGGTGCCCGAGGAACACCAGCACAAGGTGCTGACATTCGGCATCGTCCTTGCCCTCATCATGCGGGCGATCTTCATCGCGCTCGGGGCCACGCTCTTGGCGCTGTTCTCGTTCATGTTCCTGATCTTCGGGCTGCTGCTTGTCTTCACCGCGATCCAGCTGTTCCGGCACCGCGACGAGGACCCCGACATCGAGGACAACGTTGTGGTCAAGGCCGCCCGCCGGCTGCTGCCGGTGTCCGACGACTACCTGGGCGGCAAGCTGGTGGCCCGGCTCGACGGGCGCCGGGTGGTCACCCCGCTGTTCATCGTGCTGGTCGCGATCGGCGGGATCGACCTGGTGTTCGCCCTGGACTCGATTCCGGCGGTGTTCGGCGTGACCCAGGAGGCCTACATCGTCTTCGCGGCGAACGCGTTCGCCCTGTTGGGGTTGCGGGCGCTGTTCTTCCTGGTCAAGGGCCTGCTGGACCGGCTGGTGTACCTGTCGACCGGGTTGGCGATCATTCTGGCGTTCATCGGGGTGAAGCTGATCCTGCACTGGGGGCATGTCGACATCAGCCCGTCGGTACCGGAGATCTCCACCCCGGTCAGCCTCGGGGTGATCGCTGTCGTGCTGACGGTGGTGACCGTGGCCAGCCTGGTCAAGACACGCCACGACCCCAGCGCCAGGGCCCACCCCGGCTCGCTCAAGGCTTCCCGCAACGCACCGGCCGAGGGGCGCGAGCGGGGCTGACCGCGAGCGCGGCCGAGGTGCTCGCTCTGACTGTGGCATTCGAGTGGTAGCGCTCGCCGGTCGTTGCGGCAACGATCGATGAGGCACCCTGTCATCTCTGACCCCAGGCTTGCCATCGTCGCTGGGGAGCGGACTGGTGGCTACCAGCCGGGGTCGCTGCCTCGGGGCGGCGGCCCCGGCTTCCATCCTCGCGCCTAGCTCGGACTGAACCGATACGAGGAAACGACCTCTTTACACATCGTTTTCCCCGCGGTGGTTGCCTCCGTCGCCGGCACAGCAGAAGCTGTGCGGGCCCTGACCGCCCCAGCCCCCGGCGGACCCGTCCACGAGAGACCGACGGAGATCCTATATGGAGCGCGCCGAGGCGTTACGACGAGCAAGACCCTTCCCGAAGGGAGCAGGCGCCGCGTCGCTTTCCCCGGCTGACGCCACCCTCCAACCGGCACACACCGTCGCGCCACCCACCCACGAACACGCCGCCGACTCGGCGTCGACGGTCGATGCGGTGATCTCTGGGTTCAACGTGTGGCTCACCCGGCAAGACGTGCCAGCTCAGCGGCGACGCCGCTACAGCACCCACGCCGAGCAATTCCTGCGCTGGCAAGCCGGCGGACCCGACTTGCACGCTGACCGCACTCAGGCGCGCTATTTCCTTCTGCTCGACCGCGACGGCACGAGCGAAGCTGAAATCAGCATGGTCCGCACCTCACTGTCGTTGCTGAGGAGACATTTGGTGACCGCTCAACGCGCGGGCTGGACCCGCCCCAGCACACAAGAGCACCGGTGGCCCTTGTCGTAGCGGGTGGTAATGCAGTCGGCTGGTGCGGGTCACGCGTCCTGGGTTGGGGCGAGGCGGGCGAGTCGGGCCGGAGTGGGCCAGCGGACGTCCCGGGCCCACCCGAGTTTCTCGAAGCCTTGGATGAGGCGGGCGGACATGTCGAGTTGGCCGCGTTGCACGCCGTGGCGGGCGCAGGTGGGGTCGGCGTGGTGCAGGTTGTGCCACGACTCGCCCATGGACAGGATCGCCAGTGGCCAGAAGTTCGTCGCCTTGCCTTGGGCGGCGAATGGCCGGTTTCCGATCATGTGGCAGATCGAGTTGATCGACCAGGTGATGTGGTGCAGCACAGCCACCCGGACCAGCCCGGCCCAGAAGAACGCGGTGAGCGCGCCCCACCAGGACATGCTGATCACGCCGCCGAGTAGGGCCGGGGTCGACAGGCTGAGCACCGTCCAGAGTCCGAACTGGCGGCTGATCCGGGCAATGTCGGGGTCGGCGAGCAGATCTGGGGTGAATCGGGCGGCGTTGGTCCGGTCCCGGCCGAACAGCCAGCCGGTGTGTGCGTGCCAGAACCCCTTGGCCAGCGCGACCGGTGTCGTGCCGTACAGCCAGGGGGAGTGCGGGTCGCCTTCCTTGTCGGCGTAGGCGTGGTGGCGGCGGTGGTCGGCCACCCAGGTGATCACGTCGCCCTGCAGGGCCAAGCTGCCGGCGATGGCGAGGCCGTTGCGCAGCCCGCGGTTGGCCTTGAACGCTCGGTGGGTGAAGTAGCGGTGGAACCCGATGGTCACGCCGAGGCCGGAGAGCAGGTAGAAACCCGCCGCGAGTCCGATGTCGGTCCAGCTCAGGCCCCAACCCCAGGCCAACGGGACGGCGGCGATGAGCGCGAGCATCGGGGTAGCGGTGAAGATGCCCACGACTAGCCGCTCGGCAGGTGGGCGTTGGCCGTCGAGCATGGGTTTCGTCGCGACACCGGAGGTGCGATCCGGCGCGGTGGGGGTGGTCACGTGGTGGCCTTCCGGCTGACGGAAATGTCATTTCGCCGGGGTCTGGGGCGACTCGCCGGGGTCACGGGCGATTGGAGGTCAGTGTAGGCCTCACCTGGCGGTCTGGCAGCCCACGCCATGAGCGGACGACCGGTGCTCGACCAGGGTCAATGTTTGGCGGGGGGACCCCGTGGGGAGGAGAAGATTTTGGGATGGCGGTGATGTCGGGTATGCGGGCGGCGATGGTGTCCTACCGGCTTGGGATGGCTGACGGGGTTTCGGTGACGGCGGCGGTGTGGGTGAAGGCGCTGCGTCGCTTGGGTATGCGGGTGCGCACGGTGGCCGGGGACGGCCGGGCTGACGTGCTGGTGTCCGGGCTGGCGTTGGACGCCGCGCGCCCGCCCACGCGTCGCGAGCTGGCCGCGGCCTTGGACGAGATGGATGTGGTGGTGCTCGACAACGTGTGCTCGTTGCCGATGAACCGCCTGGCCGGCGAGGCGGTCGCGGCCCACCTCGCGGGGCGCCCCACGGTGCTGCGCCACCACGACCTGCCGTGGGAGCGCGAACGCTATGCCGACATCAGCACCTGGCCGCCGGACGATCCGGCGTGGCGTCATGTCACGATCACCGAGTCTGCCCGTCGATCGCTGGCCGCCCATCGGGGTATCGCAGCGACGACGATCTATCACGGTTTCGCCGAGCGGCCCTGCCCTTGGCAGCGCAATGTGGTGCGGCGCCGGTTGCGGGTACCGCCGCGGCGTCCGCTGATCCTGCAGCCCACGCGTGCGATCGCGCGCAAGAACGTCGACGTCGGACTCGCCTTCGCGGCTTCGCTTGGTGGCACGTACTGGGTGACCGGGCCGGCGGAGGAGGGTTACGAAGGCGTGCTGGAAGGGCTGCTGCGGGACGCCCCGGTACCTGTGCGGCGTCGGTTGCCGATGGGCACGGGGATGGCTGGCGCCTACGCGGCCTGCGACGCTGTCGTGCTTCCGTCGTCGTGGGAAGGTTTCGGACTGCCCTTGATCGAATCCGCGCTGCACCGTAAACCGATCGCGGTCGGGGAGTTCCCAGTTGGTCGCGAGCTCGCCACGTTCGGCTTCCGATGGTTCGACGTGGCCGACCCCGCCCCGTTGCGAGCGTTTCTGGCGGACCCCGACCCGGCGTTGCTGGACCATAACGAAGCAATCGCCCACCGCCATTTCGGCTTTGATCCGCTAGTCAGGCGGCTCGGTCGGCTACTGTCCGGTACTGCGGCGTGCCCGCATGTGGGCCCATTACGTGAACAAGGAGACGACGGGTGCGACTGTTTGACCGCCTGATCGGCCGCGTCATTCGCGGCCCGCTGGACGCGCTGGTCGCGGAGAAGGTGGCCCAGCAGGTGGAGGAGCTCAAGCTTGATGCGCTCTATTCCTACCGCTGGCACGGGGATCGCTCCCGATTGCACCTGCCCGACACCGCCGTGGTCAACAACGCACTGTTCAATATGTCGGGCGGCACGATCACCATCGGCGAGTACGCGTTCTTCGGCCACGACGTCGCGGTGCTTACCGGCACCCACGACATTGAGCAGTTCGGGCGTGCCCGCCAGCTGGCGTTTCCCCGGTCCGGGCGCGATGTGGTGATCGGCGAGGGTGTCTGGCTCGCCAGCCACGTTCTGGTCCTCGGGCCGGTCACGATCGGTGAGCACGCCGTCGTGGCCGGCGGGTCGCTGGTCCGGGAAGACGTGGCGCCCTACACGGTGGTCGCCGGGCGGCCCGCGAAGGTTGTCAGGAAGATCACCCCGCCCACGCCATGAAGCTGGAGATCGGCGCGGGGGAGAAGCCGCACCCCGACTACGACCTGCACGTCGACCTGCTCGCGCTGCCGGACATCGAGGTGCGCTGCGCGATTGACCGCCTGCCTTTCGCCACCGGTTCGGTCGAGGCGCTGCGCGCCAACCACGTGCTCGAGCACCAGAGCTACGAGCTGATCTCCGAAACGCTGCGGGAATGGGCACGGGTCCTGCGGCCCGGTGGGCGTATCGACATCGGCGTTCCGGACGCGCGGTTCGTCGCGACCCAGTGGGCGAACGGCGAGATCGACACCGCGGAGGCGAATCTCTGGATCCTCGGTGGGCATTCCGAGCGGGCGGCGCACCAGGGCGTCGACCAGCGCGGGGTGCCGCTGTGGATCTGGAATGCCCACCACACCATGTTTGACGCCGACTCGTTGCGCGCCGCCGTATCCGAGTTCTTCACGGTCGAGGAGTTGTTCACCTACGACATCCGCAACCTGCGCCTCTACGGCCGCCGAGACGCGGATAGTTCGGCCGCCGAGCGCGCCGTTCGGACCTGACTCTCGACGTGTGTACGGCTGGCGGCGCGCTAACCGGTACGGCCGGATCCGGCGCGGTAACGTCGTCCCGGAGGCAGGCGGAGATCACCAATCGGGGATCACGCCTCGGCGGATGATTGGAAGGACCGGTATGGACATCGCGGGTGCATCAGCCATCGTCACCGGAGGGGCTTCTGGGCTCGGCGAGGCGACCGCGCGGCGGCTGGCGGCGCGCGGTGCCAAGGTCGTCGTGCTGGACCTGAACGAGCAGGTCGGCAAGGCAGTCGCCCAGGAGATCGGCGGCGAGTTCGCCAAGGCTGACGTGGCCGACGAGGCACAGGTGCAGGCCGCCGTCGAGCTGGCCTCGGAGTTGGGTCCGCTGCGGGTGCTGGTGAACAGTGCCGGCCTTGGCCGGGCCGCGCGGATCATCGGCCGGGACCTGAGCCCGATTCCGCTGGAGCAGTTCGAGTTCGTCATCCGGGTGAACCTGGTGGGCAGCTACAACTGCGCCCGGCTGGCGGCCTCCGCGATGGCGAAGACCGACCCGCTGGAGGACGGCACCTCCCGGGGCGCGATCCTGAATACCGCGTCGGCCGCGGCGTTCGATGGTCAGATCGGCCAGACCCCGTACTCGGCCTCCAAGGGCGGTGTCGTCGGGATGACTTTGCCGATGGCCCGTGACCTGGCCAGGCACGGGATCCGGGTGAACACGATCGCCCCCGGCCTGATCGATACCCCGATATACGGGAGTGGTGAGGCGGCGGAGGCGTTCAAGGCGAAGTTGGGGGAGAGCGTCGTTTACCCGAACCGGCTCGGGCACGCCGACGAATTCGCCTCGATGGCACTCGAGGTGATCACCAACGACTACATGAACGGCGAGACCATCCGCCTGGACGGCGCGATCCGGATGCCGCCCAAGTAACCCCGGCACAACGGCGCCCGGTCACCGACGTTCTTTACCCAAACGTGATCTCGAGTCGTCCGGATGCAACGAGGGACTCCTACAAATGGCGGAAGATCCGTCCGCGCGAGGCGTCCCGCATCAGGGTTCGCACACATCGATCGGAGTGAGCGGACCAGCATGAGTATGCATCGGCCGGGGCACACCGTCACACCACCCACCCACGAACACGCCGCTGACTCGACGACGACGGTCGGTGCGCTGATCGCTGGGTTCAATGTCTGGCTCACCCGCCACGACGTGCCACTTGAGCGGCGGCGCCGCTACAGCGGGCACGCCGAGCGATACCTGTGCTGGCAAGCGGGCGGGCCTGATCCACACGCTGACCGCACCCAGTCGCGCTATTTTCTTCTGTTGCGCCGCGACGGCGTCAGCGAAGCCGAGATCGGGATGGTCCGCATGTCGCTGTCGTTGCTCGGGCGCCATCTGTTGACCGCCAAGGGTGCCGGTAGGACTCGGCCCGACCCATGACCGATTTTGGGGCATCCCTCGGGGTACGTGGCCGTAGCACCGTCCGGGTGAAGTGGGGCGCAATTAGTTTCCACAGCCGCGTGCGCGTTAGTCCGGATGCGCCCTATCCGGGGGCTCCGATGGCGAAGACGGACATGAGCTGCGCGAGGGTGCGGTAATAGCCCACCAGGACGGTCAGCTCGAGTATGCCTGCAGGGCTGAGCACCTCGACCGCCGCGGCGTACTCCTCGTCGCTGCATGGCTGGCGAGGGTCCACATCCAGCAGCCTGCGGCAGAGGGCATACGCGGTGGCCTCGGTCGGGTCGGCCGAGGTGAATGTGCCGTCGCGGAGCGCGGAGAGCTCCGTCTCGGTGAGTCCGGCGGCCCGTCCGATCCGCTCGTGGGCGTAGCGTTCGAACTCGCTGCCGGTGGCGTTGGCGACGGCGAGGATCGCGATCTCCCGGGTCCGATCGGTCATCCGCGTCCGGAATCGCACGGCCGCGCCCAGTTCCTGCAGGGGGCCACCGAGTGCGGGCACGTGCAGCATCACGCCGAAGGGACCGTTGAGGGCGCCCTGCGCATCCTCGAGCTCGACCAGCCGCGGCCCGGAAGCGCGCGGGCCCGAGGTGATCAGTCGATGCAGGTCGAGCTGCTCCTCGTTCAGCTCGGCCTTGGTCAGCCGGGGGAGTCGTTCCATCGCGACGGCCTTTCAATGGGTGGGTATCTCACAGCGCTGGCAGCCGCCGGCCGGTGGCCTCACACAGCGCAAGCGGTCTGACACAGCGCCGGTGGCTCGGCACAGCGGCCTGGGCCGCTGTGTGGGTGCGACGCGAGCTGTGTGAGCAGAACGGCGGGCACACCCGCCGCCGTTCTGCTCACAGACCTGGGTCGCGGGCGTAGCTCTCCGACCGGGACATCGGAGCGGGTCACGGTCAGCGTTTCTCCGCGCTCCACGCGTTCCATTAGCGCGCGACCGTGGCTGCGTAGGTCTCGGATCGTTACTTCGCCCACTCCGTGAGTGTAGTGATACACAGCCATCGCCAAAGGGCCCGCTGACCTGGAGAACATCCAGGTCAGCGGGCCCTTTGCTAGCCGCCTTGGGTCGGGCTGATCAGGTCAGGCGACGACGTTGCCTTCGTGCAGCTTGCGGATGTCGTTCGCGTCGTAGCCCAGGTCGGCGAGGACCTCGTCGGTGTGCTCGCCGAGCAGCGGCGCACCGACGATGTCGGGCTTGAAGGAGGAGAACTTGATCGGGCTGCCCACGGTCAGGAACGTGCCGCGCTCCTTCTGCTCGACCTCCACGATGGTGCCGCTCTTGCGCATGTCGGGGTCCTCGGCGAGCTCCTTCATGCTGAGCACGGGCGCGGTGGGCACCTCCCACTTGCGCAGGATGTCGACCGCCTCGTACTTGGTCTTGTCGGCCAGCCACTTCTCGATCTCCTCGAAGATCTCGAAGATGTGCGACTGACGCGCCCGGGGGGTGGCGTACTCCGGGTCCTCGACCCACTCGGGCCGGCCGAT
>DATHIT010001052.1:0-4607 GCA_035489915.1 Pseudonocardia sp.
GGCGCGGCGGGTGTTGCGCCCCGGCGGGATGATCGGGGTATGCAGCCCCGACTGGGGCGGATTCATCCTCACCCCGCCCTCCGCGGCGTTGACCGCCGCGCTACAGGCCTACCAAGAGCTCCAACGCGGCAACGGCGGCGACCCGCTCGCCGGTCGCCGGCTCGGCACCCACCTCGCCGCGGCCGGTTTCCACCACATACGCCTCGACGCCCGCTACGAGCGCTACCTGCGGGCCGAACGGATCGCTCGCTACCTGGCCCGCCAGCTCGTGGACGCGGGAGAAGATCGGCACGCCCAGACTCTGCGCTCCTGGGCTACCGACCCCCTCGCAATGTTCGCCCAAAGCTGGGTCAGCGCCACCGCGGTCCGATCAGGGTTGGACTCCTAGCGGCCGGCGCCGCAGGGGTCCACGCCCGCCTTGAAGGTGATCTTGCAGCCGCATTGCTGGGGATGAGCCCCATTCGAGGATGAGGCGGAACTTGCCGATCCAGATCTCATCGCCATCGGCCAGCGCCGCGTGATCGACGATGCGACGGTTCACGTAGGTGCCGTTGAAGCTGCCCAGATCGATGACGTTGATGGCGTCGCCGAGGTGGTGGAACGCGGCGTGGTGGCGGGAGATCGTGGTGTCAGGGATCGCGATGTCGCAGTCGGTGTGCCGCCCGACCGTCGTGATGCCCGTGGGTAAGGCGAACAGCATTCCGGCCTGCGGACCGCGAGTGATGCGCAGCAGGGCGGGCGCGGGTGGTGCGGGCCGGGCGGCTCGCGCCGGGGCGGTCGCGCGGGCGCGGCGCGGTGATCGACGGTCGGGATGAGTTGCGGTGCGGGGATTGGGGTCGATAGACACGATGGATCCTTCTCGAGGTTGGGGCGGTGGCCGCCATTGCTAAACAGGCCGATCGGTTATGGCCGGGGGGTGAATGACCGCTCGCGTCCGCGCGGCGTCATGGAGCCGGTGACGGCTCGCGCGCCGAGAAGAACTGCCGCCGGGCGATCCGGCGCTGGAGCGGCGGGGAACCCTCGGACGACCAGGTGCTGCCCGGTCTGTGTGCGGCCCTGGGCGGCGAGCTCATTTCCGGCGCGGGCGAGGCCGCCGTGGATGCTGGCGTCGACCTGGCGCACGGCCACATCCAGCACGGTTGCGCTGACATCGACCCGCACCACCGGCGCCGGCAACTCGCCCGCACGGCAGGCGCTCAGCAGGGTGGCGACGGCATGGCGGGCCAGGACGGTACCTGCCCCGCGCAGTACCAGCAGGGGCCGATCGGTTCGGCCCGCGAGTTGCCAGCACCGCAGAGCCTGTCCGAGGGTGTGCACCGGCCCGAGGGCTATCTCGCTGGGTGGCACATCGGTGAGGTCGAGGTGGAATCCGGCCACGTCGGCGGGCCTGGCGAGCAGCCGATAGCTGATCCGCCATTGCGGCACCGCGGTCAGATCCAGCAGAGTCGCGGGCCAAACGGACTCAGCACCCGCCGGGTCGATCTCGTCGACGGGCACGACGACAAGGTCGGCGCAGGATTTCCGCCAGGACACATTGGCCCGATTCCGGCCGTCGAGCACGATCGTGTTGGCCGGTCGCATGCGTCGGCGGGCTTCGGACACGCCGGGCGCGTCGCGCGCCCATACCCAGGTGCCGGTGGCCGGTAGATAGGGCAGCAACGGGGTCAAGGTCGGGTGGCCGACATCGAGCACTGTGCCTCCGACTGGGCCGGGCACCACCTGTAGCCCGGCGGTGTGGATCGTGCTGAGCGCGACGGGCACGTCGAGTTCGACCCGGGGAGTGGACGGCGCGGCGCCGCCGAATCCGTCAGATCCACCGACCGCTCTGGGCCTTTGCATGTTCGGTCTCCTCGTTTCCGGGGGACCCACCGCCGGGCCCCGCTGTCATCGACGCTGTGCCTGGACCGCTGTGTGGACGCTGAGTACGCCCACTCCCGCGGCGCGACTCTTCGGTGTACGGACACCTACTACCTCCGCGTACCGTGGGAAAAGTGCGGGTCATGGCGCCGAATTGGCTGCGCGGACGCTGGGGGGTGCGGGCGACCGCCGCGCTGTTGGCCGCGATCTTGGTCGCGGTTGCGCTCTCGGTCGCTGGTCTCGCCCTCGTGTCACTTCAGCAACGCTCGGTGCGTGCCTCGGTGGAGCTGCAGGTCCAGGCTCATGCCGTGGCCGCGGCCGATCAGCTCGTGGTCGGGGCGAGCCCGGCGGCGGCGGTACAGGCTGGGTCGAACGGATTCGCGGTACTTCAAGTGCTCGACGGCGCGGGAACCGTGTTGGCCGCGAGCCCGCAACTCGCCGGTGCGCCGCCCCTGCGCCCGGGGCAGGTCAGCGTGCCCGAGGTGGCCGCCGACCAGCCAGGTGGGCTCGTGGGTGATGGCCCGCTGCTGGTGGTTGATCGGGAGGTCGCTACCCCGGCCGGTACGCGGATGGTGGTAGCCGGCGGCTCGCTGGTCGCCGCCGAGCGCAGCACGACGATCGTCACCGACCTCACGATGATTGGTGTCCCACTACTCGCCCTCCTCGCCGCGGCGGCCACATACGCGATCACCGGACGTGCGTTACGCCCGGTGGAAGCGATCCGCGCGCAGGTGGCCGCGTTATCCGACCGCGACTTGGGCCAGCGAGTTCCCGAACCGTTCGCCCACGACGAGGTTGGGCGACTGGCCCGCACGATGAACGACATGCTCGCCCGGCTCGAGACCGCACGAACCGCGCAGCGCCGCTTCGTGGCCGATGCCAGCCACGAGCTGCGAAGCCCTCTGGCAACGATCACCGGCCGCCTTGAACTCGGTCAGCGCCGTGGCCCGACCGACACCGACATCGCGGAGATGATGCCCGAGGCGCAGCGAATGAGCCGGCTCCTCGATGACCTGCTGCTGCTAGCCCGAGCCGACGAACGCGGCTTGGCGCCTCACCACGACGACGTCGACCTTGACGAGCTGGTCGAGGCCGAAGCGGCGCGGCTACGCAACACCGCCACGGTCCGGGTGGAGGTCGACACGGCACCGGTGCGGGTCACCGGCGACCGCGCGCAGCTAGCACGCGTGCTGCGCAATCTGACCAACAACGCCGCCCGGCACGCGACAAGCCGGGTCAGCCTGCGGCTGCGCGCCGAGCGCGACGAGGCGATCCTCGACATCGCCGATGACGGCCCGGGGATCCCCATCCCGGACCGGCGGCGGGTGTTCGACCGGTTCGTGCGCCTCGACGAGGGCCGGGCCCGCGAGACTGGTGGGGCCGGACTCGGGCTTGCGATCGTCGCCGAGGTGGTCGCGGCCCATCAGGGACAGGTCACGGCTGCGGAAAGCCCGGGCGGCGGCGCGCTGCTACACGTCCGGCTGCCCGCTCAGCCCGCTCCGCCGCCGACCGGATCGGCGTACGCGTCAGGGAGAACGGGCATCCGGTAACCCACCCCGCGGACCGTGTCGATGCTGTCTCGCCCGAACTGCGCATCGATCTTTCGCCGCAGGTAGCCGACGTACACCTCGACCACGTTGACGTCGCCTTCATAGTGCGGATCCCACGCCGCCCGCAGGATCTCGTGCTTGGTGACCACCCGACCGGCGTTGCGCATCAGGAACTCCAGCACGCCGAACTCCCGCGGCGTCAACACGATCTGCTGCCCGGCTCGCTCCACCCGATGCTCGGCGGGGTCGAGACGCAGGTCCCCGATGGTCAGCACGACCGGTCGTGGAGCCGCCACCCGCCGCAGCAACGCCCTCAGCCGAGCCGTCAGCACCACAAACGAGAACGGCTTGGTGAGGTAGTCATCCGCGCCCAGGTCGAACGCGTCGGCCTCGTCGTACTCGCCGTCCTTGGCGGTCAACATCAGGACCGGGGTCCAGACCTGTCGCGCCCGCAACGCCTGCAGCACCCGATACCCGGACAGCCCCGGCAACATGATGTCCAACACGATCACGTCATGCTCGGCGCCCAGCGCCGCGGCCAAACCTGACGGCCCGTCGTGCGCGACCCGGACGCTGTGGCCCTCCCCGGCCAAGCCCTCCCGGACCGTCTCCGCCAGCGCCCGCTCGTCCTCCACCAACAACACCCGCACACCAACCAGCGTGCCAGAACCCGACGACGAGCTGTCCGGCGAACTCCTGGGGCGCTGGTGGGCGTCAATGTGATCAGCGGCGCACAGGCTTTACGAATGCTGGGTTTCGAAGTACAGCTGTGGCCATGAGCTTGTTCACCCCGGTCCGTCTGGGCGACTTCGACCTGGCCCATCGCGTCGTGATGGCACCGCTGACCAGGATGCGCGCCCAGCCGTCCACCTTCGTACCCAACAAGCTGGCACCCGAGTACTACCGGCAGCGCGCCTCCACGGGCGGCCTGCTGATCTCTGAGGCCACTCAGGTCAGCCCCACCGGCCAGGGGTATCCCAACACGCCCAGCGGACCGACGACTACGGCGGTTCGCCCGAGCGGCGCGCCCGGTTCCTGCTCGAGGTGGTCGCCGCGGCCGTCGAGGTGTGGGGCGCCGGCCGGGTCGGCGTCCGCCTCTCCCCGTTTGGCACCGCCAACGACAGCGGCCGGCATGCCGATCCAGTCGCCACCTACCTACCCGCGGTCAGCGCGCTGGCCGAGCACCGCCTGGCCTACCTG
>DATHIT010001053.1:0-14612 GCA_035489915.1 Pseudonocardia sp.
TCCAGGTAGGTCCCGATCTCGGTCAGCACCTCGTCCGCCGACCCGATCACCGCCAGCTCGCCGGCCTTGGCTACGCCCTCCCGGTCCAGCACCGCGCGGTAGGACGGGATCGACTGGTAGAACGCCAGGTCCTGATAGGCCTGCTCGCGCACCCGCGCGGCGTCCGCGGTGACCACCCCGGAGATCAGCGTGACCACTCGGGGAGTCGGCCGCCCGGCGGCGTGCGCCGCCTCGTTGAGGGTGGGCACGAGGTGCCCGGCCAGCGTCTTCGGCCCGGCCAGGAAGGGCAGTGTGCCGTCGGCCAGCTCGCCGGTGATCCGCAGTGCCTTCGGCCCCATCGCGGCCACCAGCACCGGGGGCGCCGGCCGGGCCCCGGGCAACGCGCTGGACCATGGCGTGCTGGCGGTGATCAGCTCGCCGGTGAAGTCCACCTCGCCGGTGTCCAGTAGCGGTCGCAGCGCGGTCAGGAACTCGCGCAGCCGGGTGATCTGGCTGCCTTCGACGGGACCGATCCTCGGGCTCATGAACTCCTTGGCGCCGAGTGCGATGCCCAGCTCGAAGCGTCCGCCGGTGGCGGCCTGGGCGGTGGCCGCCTGGGCGCCGAGCAACAGCGGGTGCCGGCCGAGGATCGGGACCGCCGAGGTGCCCACCCGTAGCCCCGGCACCTCGCGGCCGATCAGTCCGGCCAGCGCGATCGCGTCGTAGTCAAAGCGCTGGCCGAGCCAGACCGAGTGAATGCCCAGCTGGTGCGCCTCCTTGGCCTGCGCGATCGCGGTATCCACGAGGTTCGCCGGGGGTTCGTCGGAGGGGTCCAGTGCGGGTAGCGCGATGCCGACGTCCATGCCCTGCGCAACACGGGACCCGCGAAGCCCATTCCGAGGCCGTCCGGCTGCCCGAGCCACTTGTCGTTGGAAGTAGACGCGACAAGTGGGTCTTGTCGTTGGAAGTAGACGCGACAAGTGGGACGCGCGGGGGGAGTGGACTTGACGGTCCATTCTTCGATGGGTATTAGTGGACTTATGAGTCCAGACTTGAACGGCCGCCTGCTCGGTCGTACCGCCGTGGTGACCGGGTCGACCAGCGGGATCGGCGCCGGGATTGCGCGTGCGCTGGCCGCCGAGGGCGCGCACGTGCTCGTCACCGGGCGGGACGAGGAGCGGGGCGCGAAGGTGGTGGCCGAGATCGAGGCGGCCGGCGGCCGCGCCGACTTCGTTGCCGCCGACCTGGGCCTGGGCGCCGAGGCGATCCGCGCGCTGGCCGCCCGGGTCGGCGAGCTCCTCGGCGGCGCACCGGATGTGCTGGTCAACAACGCCGCGCAGCTCATCCCAGCCACCCGTACCCAGGACACCGACGAGGCCACCGTCGCCTCCGCCTTGGCGGTCAGCGTGGCGGCGCCGTTCCTGCTGACCAGGGAGCTGGTCCCGGGCATGGTGGCCCGAGGCTCCGGCGCGGTGGTGAACATCGGCTCGATCAACGGGCTGGTCGGGATGGCCGGCGCCGCGCTCTACAGCGCCACCAAAGCCGCGGTGCACGCGCTGACCAAGGCCTGGGCGGCCGAGTTCGGCCCGGCCGGCGTGCGGGTCAACACGGTGGCACCCGGCCCGACGCGCACGGAGTGGAACGAGCGGCACCGCGACCTGCTGGCGGGCATGGTGGCCGGAATACCCGCGCGCCGGCTGAGCACGGTGGAGGAGGTGGCCGCCGCCGTGGTGTTCCTGGCCAGCGACGAGGCGAGCAACATCCACGGCGCCACGCTCCCGGTGGACGGCGGATTCACCACCGTCTGACCGGCGCCAGGACGCGGCTAGTCGCGGACCCGGTACCGGATCAGCCGGGAGCTGTTGCCGACCACAGCCACCGACGAGGCGTTGTGCAGGATCGCGGCCACCACCGGGGACATCACCCCGGCCGCGGACACCAGCAGCCCGGCCGCGTTGACCGCGATGGACAGCCCGTAGTTCTGCCGGATCAGCCCGATGGTGCGTCGGCCGAGGTCGCGCAGCTCGAGCAGGGTGGCCAGGTCGTCGCCGGCCAGCGCCACGTCCGCGGTCTCTACCGCCACGTCGGTGCCGGCGACACCCATCGCGATGCCGATGTCGGCCAGCGCCAGCGCCGGCGCGTCGTTGGTGCCGTCGCCGACCATCGCCACGGTGTACCCCTCCGCGCGCAGGGCACGCACCACGTCCTGCTTCTCCTCGGGCAGCACCTGGGCGCGGAACTCCTCGATACCCAGCTCGGCGGCCACCGCGGCGGCGGTGTCCGGGTGGTCCCCGGTGAGCAGCACGATCCGCTTCACCCCGTCGGCGCGCAGCGCCTCCAGCACCGGGCGGGCATCCGGGCGCACCGTGTCGCGCAGCGAGACCAGCCCGACCAGTACGCCGTCCACCGCGAGCAGCAACGGCGTCTCGGTGGCCCGCTGCAGCCGGCGAACCCAGTCGTGCGCGCGGCGGCTGACCGACACGCCCTGCTGGCGGAGCAGCTCCCGGGAGCCGATCAGCAGCGTGCGGCCGTCCTTCAGTACCCGCATGCCCTGCCCGAGCAGCACCTCGCACTCCTCGTGCGGCGGGATCTCGATGTGCCGTTCCTCGGTGGACCGGATCACCGCCTGGGCCAGCGGGTGCCGGGAGTGGATCTCCGAGCTGGCCGCGTAGGCGAGCACCTGCTCCGGGGTCCAGCCGTCGTCGAAGCTGACCACGTTGGTGACCACCGGCCGGCCCAGGGTGAGCGTGCCGGTCTTGTCGAAGACGATCGCGTCGACCCGGCCGGCGGCCTCCAGGTGCGCCCCGCCCTTGATCAGGATGCCGCGCCGCGCGCCGTTGCCGATGGCCGCGCTGATCGCGGTCGGCGTGGACAGCCCGACCGCGCACGGACAGGCCACCAGCAGCATGGTCATCGCCCGGCGCACGTCCCTGGTCAGCAGCAGGGTCAGCCCGGCCAGCGCGAACGAGGTGGGCACGAACCGGCGGGAGAAGTTCTCCCCGACGGTCTGGATCGGCGCCCGGTCGTCCTGGGCCTGCTCCACCCTGGCGATGATCCGGCCGATCGCGGTGTCCCGGCCGACCGCGGTGGCCCGTACCACCAACCGCCCGCGCAGCAACACCGAGCCGGCGTGCAGGCGGGTGCCCGGCAGGACGGTGATGGGCAGCTGTTCGCCGGTGATCGCGGCCTGGTCGACGACACCTTCGCCGTCCACCACCACGCCGTCCACCGGCAGCACCACGTGCTCGTGCAGCACCACCTCGTCGCCGATGACCAGCGAGTTGATGTCCACCTCGACTTCGAGAGCCTCGCCGGACTCGTCGGCGATGCGCAGCCAGGTACGGGTCTGCGTCCCGGTGAGCAGCTCGGAGATCGCGCGGCGGGACCGGCGCAGGGTGAGGTCCTGCAGGTACTCGCCGATGTTCAGCAGCCAGAGCACGGTCAGCGCGACCACGTTCTCCCGCAGCACCAGGCTGGCCACGGTAGCCGCGGAGACCAGCGCGTCGGTGCCGGCGCCCCGCCCGCCGGACAGCGATCGCAGGGCTCCTCGGAGGAACGGATAGCCGGTGAAGATGGTGACCCCGGTGGCCACCGTGCGGCTGGCGGTGCCCAGCATGGGCGGGCGGCGCAGCCCGTAGCGGCGGAACCCGAGGGCGGCCAGCGCGACCCCGCCGACCACCAGCCGGACCAGCTCGGCGGAACCCACATCGGCGGAGCGGGGGGAGCGGTTGGCGGTGGCCTCCGGGTCGGCGCCGAGGCCCTTTCCGATGGCCTCCACCAGCTCGGTGCGGTCGCAGCGCTCCGGGTCGTACCAGACCACCACGTTGCCGGTGCGGGGGTAGGCGTGCACCTGGCGGACGCCGGCAACGGTGTCCACCGCGTCTTCCACGGCAACCGCCAGCGCCGGGCACTTGGTCAGCTCAGGGGTGGCGAAACGGACCCGGCCAGCGGCGTCGGACACGATGCGCGGCGGGATCGCGCCGGCCCGGACCAGATCGCGGCCGGCGATCTCAGTGCTCGTGGGCATGGTCAGCGCCAGCGCCGGAGGCGGGCGGCGGCGTCTGCTCGCCGATCCGCTCGCGCGCTTCGCTGACGATGTCGGAGGCGGTCAGCCGCGCTTTCTCGGCGCCGACCTCCGCGGCGCGCGCGCCGCGCAGCCCCCAGGAGGTGACCGTGACGGCGGTGTTGTGCACCAGCCCGCTCTGCGCCACCTTCTTGACGCCCTCCAGCGCGACCGCGCCGGCTAACCCGGTCGCCACCAGCCCCGCCGCCTTGCCGACGATCGCGCCGACTATCACGTCAAACCTCCATCGACTCCCGGACGCACCCCTGAGGCGGCCGCGGTACAACGCCCAGGGAATGGGCCGGGTCAAGACCCGCGCGATGACCCGCGCGATCACCATCGTAGCCAGCCGATGCACAGATAGCCTGGGCGGCGCTCATATGGGGCACCGCCGGGCCGCCGGAACCGCCGGGGAGCACTACGGAATTGTCAGCGTGCGGACGTCGTTGTTGATCTCCTCGCGCGGGGCTGCTGTTATCCTCCCGGGACTTCGAGCAGAAGTTGGTGGCCATGTCCCCGCATCGTGCAGAGTCGCAGCGGATGCCAGGTGACGTGGTGAGCGGCCGGGAGCGGGTGGAGCGCGCCGCATACGACCTGTTCAGCCGGCGCGGAATCCGCGCGGTCGGAGTGGACACGGTGATCAGCGAGGCGAACGTCGCAAAGATGACGTTGTACCGCAACTTCAGCTCGAAGGACGAGCTCATCCTGGCATTCCTGCGGCGCCGCGAGGAGCTCTGGACGAACGGCTGGCTGCGCGCCGAGGTGACCCGCCGGGGCGCGACCCCGAGGCAGCGGTTGCTGGCCATCTTCGAGATCTTCGACGAATGGTTCAACGAACCGGCGTTCGAGGGATGTGTGTTCGTCACCACCATGCTGGAGTTCGCCGACCAGGCCAGCCCGGTGCGCAAGGCCAGCGTCGCGCACTTGGCCGAGATCCGTGAGTTCCTGCGCGAGCTGGCCACCTCGGCCGGATTGGCCGATCCGGACGGCTTCGCCAGGCAGTGGCACATCCTGATGAAGGGTTCGATCATCGCCGCCGGCGAGGGCGACACCGATGCCGCCAACCGGGCCAGGGAACTGGGCCTGCTGCTACTCCGCGAACGCGGCCTCGTCGACTAACCCTCCGCCCGCACAGACCTGGTGCCCGTGGCGCAGACCGTGCAGGGTCTGTGCCAGCGACAGTGGATCTGCGCGAGCCCTGTCCGAGTCCTGCGCGAGTCGCACGGGGTCTGTGCGAGGGGCGACCTTGGGTCTAATTCCTCGCCGGCAACCTGCCTGGTGTGCAGTTCGGTAACGGGAGGCCGGGTTCCGCCGCCGGCAACCTGCCTGGTGTGCAGTTGGGCAACGGGAGGCCGGGTTTCGGCGCCGGCAACCTGCCTGGTGTGCAGTTGGGCAACAGGAGGCCGGGTTCCGCCCCTCCGCCCCGCACAGACCTGGTGCCCGTGGCACAGACCGTGCAGGGTCTGTGCCGCCTGGGCGGGGTCTGCGCGGTACGGGTTTAGCGGTTCCGTCTGTTCGCTCGGGTCGGGCGCACGCTGGCAATCAGCAACAGCAAACCGACGAGTACGGCGCCGCCGGCGAGCAGCCAGCGCGGGTCGAGCAGCGGCAGGGCCGGCGCCCAGTTGAACAGCGCCATGCCGGCGGCGCTCAGGCTGATCAGCCCCATCAGCAGGGTGAGCACATCCGGCCCGCGACTCGGCCGCTCGGTCACCGGGGCGTCCGGGCGGCCGGAGAGCTCCGCCTCGTGGGTCACCGGGATGTTGGACTCAGCCACGACGCACCTCCACAGCGCCGGTCCGCACGATGACCTCCAGGTCCAGCGGTCGGCTGTTCGCCGGGACGTTCACCCCGGGATCGGTCACCTCGACGTCCGCCGAGGGCCCCTCGTCCCCGCCGCCGCGCCCCAGGCAGTCCACCTCGCCCATGTCGACGTGGCAGTGCACCCGCACATTGGCGTTCGGCGGGAGCAGCACGGTGGCCTCGCCCGCCTCGAGGCTGACCACGGTGCGGACCGGCGCGGCTCCGGCGGGCGTCACGGCCACCGGCGGAAGCGGCGGGACCGGGGCGGCGGCCGTCGGGATCGGTGCGGGCGGAGCGGCAGCCGGCGCGGCCGCTGTTGGGGCCGGCGCGGCCGCCGGCGGAGCGGGCCCGGGGGTCGGGGTGGTGGCCGAGGGAACTGGCGCGGCCGGCGGGAGGGCGGGCACGGCGGACTGGCTCGGCGGCGTGCCGGGCGTCGACGCGTCGACCGGGGCGACCAGGTTGAGGTTGCGCAGGTCGAGGGTGACCGCGCCCAGGGTGCGCCGGTAACTGGGCGCGAGCTCGGCCACCGTGGTGGGCGCGGCGCGCAGCTCACCGGCGCCCTGCCAGTGCCGCACCGGGTTGGCCATCGCGGCGTAGCTGAGCAGCACCAGCGGGATGGCCACCGCGATCAGACCGCGTCCGACCTGCCGGAAAGCCCCGATCAGCAGGCCGACACCGACCACCGCGAGCATCGCCGCAAAGATCAGCCGCACACCGCCGGCGCCGCTTCCGGACAGCGCGAACGCTCCGGTGATCCCGCCGGCGAGCAGTGCCAGCCCGATGGTGGCCAGGGTCAGCGCGGAGCGGTGCGGGCGCGGTTGCGGGCCGGGCCCGGGCCCGGGGCCGGGCTCGGGCAGGTCCCAGGCGAACGGGGCGGCGCCGAGTGGATCCCATGCGGGCGGCTTCGGCTCGCCGGGTGCGGCTGGCGGCGCGGCGCCCAGGCTGGTGGAGCCGGCCATGGTGGCGGCCGAGGCCACCCCGGTGGCCATCCCCGCGGCCGGGTCCGACGTCGGGTCGGTGCCGGGAGCTCCGCCGTGCCCAGGTGGCCCGGCATCCACAGCCAGCCCGCGCTCACTTCGGCTCTGGTGCAGCAGGTAGAACAGCCCGCCGAGCACCGCCAGCCCGACCAGCACGCCCGGGTCGCCGCTGAGCAGCGAGCCGGTCCCGGCGAGCCCGGCGATCACGGCGGCGATCAACACCACCGGATGTACCGATCCGCCCCGGCGAACCAGCGGACCGGTCGGCGGGTCGTTCGGATCTGCCGGCAGCATCACCCACGCGGTCAGGTAGAGCGCGATGCCCACGCCGTAGAACGCGGCCACCACACAAGCGATCCGGACCAGCACGGGGTCTATGTCGTATCGGCGGGCGATGGCGGCGGCCACGCCAGCGATCTTGCGGTCACTCTGCCGGCGACTCGGCCGGGTGTCCCAGATAGCCTGCAGCGTCGCGCGAGGCTCGGTGGTCGGACTCATGCCATCCACCTTCCGGTCGGGCGGGCGCTGTCACATCGGGGCGGAACCCGGAGCCGCCCCTGAGTCTGCCAGCGGGGGCCCCTGGCCTTGCCCGGAGGCAGCATGAGGGTCTACCCCGATGAATACCGGGCCGGTCCGTGTGACCATGGTCGGTGTGAGTACCTCGGAGCCGAGCGGGGGTGTTACCCGATGACCAGCGCCGACCCGCCTACCCGGGCCTCCGGGCCGGGGCCGGTCGACCGGGTACCGCTGCGTCGGCACCGGTGCGGCCGGATGGTCGCCGGGGTGGCCGGCGGCATCGCCGACCACCTGGGCGTGCCGGTGCTCTGGGTGCGGGCCGGGTTCACCGTGCTGGCCGCGCTGTCCGGGGCCGGCGTGCTCGCCTACGGGCTGTGTTGGATGTTCATTCCGCAGGAACCCGCCGAACGAGGTCGCGTGGTGTCCCGCCGGGAACGCCGGCAGGCGCTCGGGTTGGCCGCCGTCGGGCTGGGTGTGGCGATCGCCGCCTCGGCCGCCGGCGACACCCTGGTCGGTTGGGTGGCCGGGCCACTGGGTGTGGCCGCGGTCGGGGTGGCGCTGGTCTGGCGGGAGGCCGACGAGACCCGCCGGCGGCGGTGGGCGGTGGCCAGCCGCAACGGCGTGGTCGGCGGAGGTGGCCGGGCGGCGGTGGTCCGGGTGTTGGCCGGTGCGCTGTTCGTCGCCGGCGGCCTGGCGGTGTTCCTGCTCGGCCAGTTGAACCTGGGGCAGCTGCAGTTCGGGGTGCTCGCCGTGCTGGCCACCCTGGTCGGCGTCGCGGTACTCACCGTGCCGTTCTGGGTGCGGCTGTCCCAGGAGCTGGGCGACGAACGCCGGGAGCGGATCCGGGCCGCCGAGCGCACCGAGATCGCCGCGCACCTGCACGACTCGGTGCTGCAGACGCTGGCCTTGATCCAGCGCCAGGCCGAGCAGCCGCGTGAGGTCCGCCGGCTGGCCAGGGGGCAGGAGCGGGAGTTGCGCACCTGGTTGTACGGCCCGACCGGGTACGGCCAGATGGGCTCGCCGCCGGGGGCGGCCGGCACGCCCTCGGCGAGCACGGTGGCCGAGGCGATCACTTCGGCGGCCGCGGAGGTGGAGGACACCTACGCGGTCGCGGTGCACCCTGTGGTGGTCGGGGACTGTGTGCTGGACGACCAGCTGGGCGCCCTGGTGCAGGCCAGCCGGGAGGCGATGGTGAACGCGGCGAAGCACGCCCAGGTGGGCGAGGTGAGCCTGTACGCCGAGGTGGAACCGGACACCGTGCACGTGTTCGTGCGGGACCGGGGGATCGGGTTCGACCCAGAGGAGGTGCCCGACGATCGTCATGGGCTGGTCGACTCGGTGCACGGCAGAATGGGCCGGCACGGCGGGTCCGCCTCGCTGCGCAGCGCCCCGGGTGAGGGCACCGAGGTGCACCTGGAAATGCCCAGGGACCGGGTGGAACTTGATGTGGGGAGACCCGCGGCCGGGGAACGTGGGGCGCGCGCGCAAGCGAGCAATGAGGGAGCGTCATGACTGAGCAGACTCCGGGCGAAGTGCCAGCGCCCACCGCCGAGACTCCGGGCCGGATCCGGGTGTTCCTGGTCGACGACCACGCGCTGTTCCGCAGCGGGGTGCGCGCCGAGCTGGATACCGTCGCGGACGACGTCGAGGTGGTCGGCGAGGCCGGCTCGGTGGCCGAGGCGGTGGCCGGCGCCCGGCACTACCGGCCGGACGTGGTGCTGCTGGACGTGCACATGCCCGACGGCGGTGGCGCCGAGGTGCTCCGCCAGGTGCGCACCGAGCTGCCGGACATGGTGTTCCTGGCGCTGAGCGTGTCCGACGCGGCAGACGATGTGATCGCGGTGATCAGGGCCGGTGCCCGGGGCTACGTCACCAAGACGATCTCCGGTCGGGAGCTGGCCGACGCGGTGCGGCGGGTGCGCGACGGGGACGCGGTGTTCTCGCCCCGGCTGGCCGGCTTCGTGTTGGACGCGTTCTCCGACCGCCCGGGCGCGGCGCCGCCGGTGGATCCGGAGCTCGACCTGCTGACCCCTCGGGAGCGCGACGTGCTGCGGCTGCTCGCCCGCGGCTACGCCTACAAGGAGATCGCCGCCGAACTCTTCATCTCGATCAAAACGGTGGAGACCCACGTATCCAGCGTCCTGCGCAAGACCCAGCTCTCCAACCGCCACGAACTCTCCCGCTGGGCCTCCGACCGCCGCCTGGTCTGACTCCACCCGCACCAATCACCGCCCAACCCCGTTCCGCGAGTCGGCGCTCACAGCACACTGTGTCGCCGGTTTCAGCACACCTGTCTGATGTGCTGAAACGCGCGACACAGTGTGCTGAGACGCCCGACTCGCGGGAAGTTTCGCGGAGCGGTTGGGGGCGGCGGGTTAGTTGCCGAAGGTGTCTATGAGCCAGGTGCCGTTGGGGGCGGGGGCTAGGACCAGGCGTTGGGCGACCGTGCGCACCACGCCGTCGGTGGTCTGCAGACGCACCTGGGCGCGCACCGTCTGGCTGGGCGTGGACACGGCGGTGCTGACCACGCGCACCGAGCTGAAGCCGCGCCAGTAGCTGGTGTACCCCGCCTGGCCGCCGAGCTGGCCGTGCGCGCGTTCGGTCAACCGGGTCCACGCGGTCCGCGGGTCCCCGGGCAGCAGCGCGTAGTAGCTCTCCACCGCCGCGCGCAGGTCCGCCTCGCTGGCCGGCCGGGCCGGAGCGGCGACGCTGCTGCTGGCCGCGCCGATGCTCGCCGTCGGTCGGGTGCTCAGCGCGAGCGAGGCGGACAGCGCCGCGGTCAGTATGGCCGCCGCGGCGAGGCCGATGATGACCAGCTGGCGGCGACGAACCGGGGCCGGCGAGCGCCGCCGATGCGGGCCCGGGGGAGGTGGCAGCACGCCGGAGACCCGGGCCTCGCCGACGACCGGCAGGTCCGCCGTGTCCTTCGCCCTGGAGCGGCGGGTGGCACTGGTGCTGCTGTGTCGTCCGGCGCCGGAGCGTGTGCCCGCCGCTTTGGCCACCTGGCTGCCGGTCAGCGGGCTGCCGGTCACCGGGCTGCCGAGAACCGGGCTGCCGAGAACCGGGGCCCCGTTCGCCGCGCTCCCGGTCATCGAGCCGATGCCCGGGCCGCGATCGGACCCGGTGGGATCCAGCGGACTCGGAATTCCCGGCCGGTCCCCGGTCCTGGGCGGCGGCACCCGCCCGGTGTCGCTGGTGCCGTTCGCGGCGGCCAACAGCAGCGCTCGTGCCTGCTCCGCGGTGGGCCGGGTGTGCGGGTCGGGATCGAGCAGTTGCACCAGCGCCGAGGTGAGCCGGCCGGCCCGGACCGGCTGCCTGATCTTGCCTTCGGCCACCACATGGAGCTGGGTGAGCGCGTTGTCCCCGACGCCGAACGGCGGCTCACCCTCCACGCTGATGTACAGCGTTGCGCCGAGCGAGAATACGTCGGCCTCGGAGCTGGGTGCCGAGCCTCTGGCCACTTCGGGGGCGAAGTAATCCGGTGTCCCGGTGAGCACTCCGGTCTGGGTCACGGTGATGTCGCCGGAGGCCCTGGCGATGCCGAAGTCGGCCAGCTTCACCATGCCGTCCGCGGCGAGCAGCACGTTGCCGGGTTTGACGTCCCGATGCACGATGCCGACCCGGTGCGCGGCGTCCAGCGCATCGGCCAGCTGCGCCCCGATCCGAGCGGCCGCTCGGTCGGTGAGCAGGCCATCGGCGGTGAGCACGGCGGCCAGGCTGCGTGCCCGCAGGTACTCCATCACCAGCCAGGGCTCGCCGTCCTGCATGGTCACGTCGTAGACGGCCACGGCGTGCGGGTGCTGCAGCCGGGCGGCGATCCGCCCCTCGCGCAGGATGCGCTGCCGGGCCTCGGAGGCCTGCCGCAGGTCGAGCCCGGGCTCCAGGACGACCTGTTTGAGCGCGACCTGACGGTTCAGCCGCTGGTCGGTGGCGAGCCACACAGCGCCCATCGCCCCCACGCCGATCTGGGTGAGCAGGCGGTACCGCTCGGTGACCAACAGCCCAGGGTGGGCTAGCGGAACGGTCGCCGATGGCCAGGACGGCCAGTCCACGTCAGCCACGTCAGGTGGTTCCCCTCGGGAGACGCGCCGGTGTCAGTCGCCGCTGAGCAGGCCGGAGAGCCCGCCCCCGCCGTGGCCGGAGCTATCGGAGTCTGAGCCGGATTTGGAATCGGAATCGGAGTCGCGGGAGGACTTCTCACTGGAGTGCGAGGAGCTGTCCGAGTCGTCGTCACCCTTCGACTTGCTCGACCTGCTGGACGACTTCTCCGACCGGTCGGACTTGCTGTCTGACTTCTCGGAGTCGTCGGACTCGTCGGACTTGCTGTGCGACGACCTGGCGGACCTGTCCGACTTGCCGGACGAGGAATTGTCCGACTTGCTGGATGACCGGTCCGAGTCGCCGGACGAGGTCTCCCTGGACGAGGTCTTGGCGGACGAGGTCTTGCTGGACGCGGTCGACCTGTCGGAGCCGTTCGAGCCGCCGCCGAGCAGCGAGCCAAGCCCCCCGGTGACCGAGCGCACCGTGTCACCGAGCGCGTCGGACCGTTCGATCGGCTTGGTCAGGCTGCTCAACGCGTCGCCGGCCGGTGAACCGCCGCTCCTGGCGCTGTCCGTGCCGCCAGACTTCGCCAACGTGCTGCTCGACCTGTCGTCACCGCTCGTCTTGCCGCTCTTGGTCGATCCGGTCAGCTTGTCCGTGGTGCCGCTGACCCCGCCGAGCAGGCCGCCGACCAGGCCGCCGACGCCGTGCTCAACGGTGCCGCCGAGTGCCTCGGTGGTGCCCGATACCGCCGATCCGAGGCCCTCCACCACCGGGCCGACCACCGGGACCGGCAGCGCCTTGCCTAGCGACTGGACAGTGGACCCGAGCGCGCCACCGGCGCCGTCCACCACGCCGCCGACCACCTTGGTGCCGGTTTGACCCACCTCGCCGACCACGCCGACCGTGCTGTCCAGGGTCTGGCCCAGCGCCTTGGTGGTCTGGCTGACGCCCTCACCGACGCCGGTGAGCAGCGGGCTGACCACCGGGACCGAGAGCGCCTCGCCCACCCCGCTGACCGTGCCACCGAGCGCATCGCCGACCCCGCTGACCGTGGTGTCCAGCGTGCCACCGACGGCACCCCCGGAGGCGGCGTACGTGGTGGTGCCGGGCGTGGTGGTGCTGGGCGTGGTGGCCGGGGCGAGCGTGCTCGGCGTGCCGAGCGGGACGGTGGTGCTCGGCCCGGACGGGACCAGCAGGTTCGGACGCAGGGAGGGGACCCCGCCGGGTGGGCTGGGCAGCGCGGCCGGCACCGGGAAGGACGCCGGGGTCACCGCGAGTGGGCCCTGGGCCAGCCCGCCCGCGGCCACTCCGCCGTCGACGCCGCCAATGCCACCGGCGCCGAAGCCCGGCGAGCCGAATATGCCGTTCTCCGGATAGCCGCCGTCGAGCGCGCTGGACCCGGCCGGGCCCGGCCCGGTGTTCCCGAGCAAGGCGGCCGCGCCGGCCAGCGAGCCCACCGCAAGCATGGCGCTGGCGGAGGTGGCCAGCTTGCGCCGGGGGGAGGTCAGCTGGGTGAACGTCCGGTCGCCTCGGGGGTCGACCGAACCTGCCATCGCGTGCGGTGTCTGGCCCTCGCGGCGCATCAACGCTCCGACGGAGACCGCCGTGCGAGTGCCGGGAGCGCGCCCGTCATGGGCGCCAGTCGGTCCGGGCCGGCCGAGTAGATCGGCAACGGTGATGACGGACCGACGGGGCTGACCACCGCGCTGGGGAGCGAAGTCTGCCACGATCGAGAGTCCTCCTGGGGGGTGAATGCCTCCTGATGTTTACCGGACAGTGACCGTGACGGCCAAGTGCTACTCATCCGCTCACCTGCACTCACCTGGGTGGCGTAGCACCGCTTGCAGATGATTACCAACCGCTCATCTAGATGTTCAGCCGGTGCTGACCACCTGGAAGATCTCCGCCAGCCGGCCTTCGGGCAGGTCGAAGCGGCGGGCGCAGTGTCGCCCCCAAGCCCTCATGCGTTGGTCGAGGTCAGTCAGGTGAGCGGTCTGTGATTCGTGCGCGCGCAGGGCGGCGAGCTTGCTCTCGATCGTGTCGGTGATGTCCACAACGTGGTTCTGCCGCTCGTCCGGGGCGGCCATCAGCCACATCTCGGGCACCGTCCATGGGTCCAGGCCCTCGGCGAGCAGCTCAGGGTGGGCGAACGGGTTGCGCGCGTCGGGGTACACGGCGGCGAACGCGGCCTCGCCGGTCGCGCGGTGGTCCGGATGTGAGGCGCCGACCCTCGCCCAGTAGTACTCGGGAGACTGGGTGAGCACCCGATCAGGACGGAACCGCCGGATCTGCCGGGAGATGTCCCGGCGCAGCTCGATGCTGGCGGTCAGCCGTCCGTCCGGGTAGCCGAGGAAGGTCACGTCCTCCACGCCGAGCTCCGCCGCGGCCGCGCGCTGCTCCCGCTCGCGCAGCGCCGCCATCTGATCCCGAGGCGTGTCGTCGAACCCGCCGGCGTCCCCCGAGGTGCACACGCAGTAGGCCACCTCTATCCCGGCCTTGGTGTATGCCGCGACCGTGCCGCCCGCGCCGAAGTCCACGTCGTCCGGGTGCGCGGTGACCACCAGGACACGAGAAATGTCGGGTCGCGGGGTGACCTGGTCTCCGCGCATCACAACCGAGCTCATACCAACCGACCCTACGGCCGGTCAGGCACGTGCCGCCTGGCTCGCGCGCGGACTGGTCAGACCTGGCTGCGGAAGCGCTGCCGGGTGCCCTCCAACGCGCGGTACCCGGCGAGCCCGCTGGCGGCGCCCAGCACCAGCCCGAGCAGGTCGAGCACGACTCCCCCGGAAGTGAACAGCAGCCCGATCAGCGCGAGGGCGGCGAGCAACCCGGCCTTGGTCCGCTGGCTGCGCACATAGTCCAGCGTGGACTCGCCGGTCAGCCCGCGCTTGCTCGCGGCCGAGGACAGCATGACCAGGTAGCCGCCGTATCCGAGGGTGACCAGCAGGCCGACAAGTGCCACCAGGAAAGCGATCAATCCGAACACGGTGCCCATCTCTCCACAGTGCCACAGTTGGGGCGGCGAGGGGGTCAGGCCCGGCCGAGCCGGCCCCGGCCGAGGCGCAGCAGCATCATGCCCAGCTCACGCCCCTCCGGACCCAGTTCACGGAACCGGGCCAGCACGGCCTGCTCGCGCGACAGCACGATGCGCGGGCCGCCCTCGGCGCGGCGGATCGCGCCGATCCGCTGGGACACCTCGGTGCGCCGCTGGATCAGCCGGAGGATTTCGT
>DATHIT010001054.1:0-2009 GCA_035489915.1 Pseudonocardia sp.
CGAGCCGGTGGACGGGGACATGCACATCGCCCAGGTTTCGGTGGACCCGGCGGCGGCCCGACGGCGGCTCGGTGCCGCGCTGATCGAGCACCTGGCCGGGGTGGCCGAGGGGAAGGGTTTTCCCGCGCTGACCCTCACCACGTACCGGGACGTGCCGTGGAATGCGCCGTACTACCGCGCGCTCGGCTTCACCGAGATCCCGGAGTCGGAGCTCGGCCCGGGGCTGCGGGCGATCCGCGAGCTGGAGGCCAAGGCCGGGCTGGATCGGTGGCCCCGGCTGGCGATGAGTCGTCCGCTCTGACACCCGATCGGTACCGGATGTGCCGAACCGGTGGTCAACAGCGACAATGTGGCGGCGGTGACACCGTGACCACGCGCCGGCGGGACCCGGCGCAAACCGGCGAGGGCGCCGGTGGCTCGGCCGGGAGAGACGATGGCAGAACGGCACGGCGAGCGGGACGAGGGCACCGGGCCCGGTTCCGCCACGGTCCGGGTCGCCGCCTTGGCCGGCCTGCTGGTGCTCGCCGTGGTGGCGGCACGAGCGCGGGCCGAGGGCCAGCTGCCGCACGTCGGCAGCCCGTCCGGCGCCGTGGTGATCGACCTGATCCGCTCGGTGGGCATCGGAGTGGTGACCGCCGGGCTGGTCTTGCTGGTCTGGGGCCGGCGGATCTCCCGGGTCCACGCCGCCTCGGCCGCTCCGGAAGCCAAGCCACGGCTCACCGCCGCTCAGCGCAAGCGGGTCGTGGTGGCCACGCTGATCGGGCTCCTGGTGGCGTTGGGCTACCAGCTGTTGATGCGTAGCCTCCCGCCGAGCCAACAGCAGGCGCCGCCCGCCCCGGACCAGCCGGCCGGGCCGCCCGACGCGTCCGGCCTCGGCCTGACCAACATCCAGTCGCACGACATGCCCCAGGCCGGCCTGGGTACCTATCTGACCGTGTTCGCCGCGCTGGCCGCCCTGGCCGCGCTGGTGATCGTGCTGTTGCGCCGGACCCAGGTCGTCGAGTCGGACGGCGAGGACGAGGTCGCGCCGGCCGAGGCGGTGGCCCGCGCGGTGGCCGCCGGGCGCGCGGCGGTACAGGACCGCGCGATCCGCGATCCGAGGCAGGCGATCGTGGCCTGCTTCGCCGCCATGGAGCACGCGCTGACCGGGCTCGGCGGGGACATCGCGCCCCGGGACGCCGACACGCCCTCCGAGGTGCTCAGTCGAGGGGTGGCCGGTGCGTCCATCCCCGAGCAACCGGCCGCCGAGCTGCTGCGGCTGTTCCGGGTAGCCCGGTTCAGCACCCACCCGGTGGGGGAGGCGGACCGTGCGTCCGCCGACCGTGCGTTGACCGCGATCCTGGCCAGCCTCGACGGCTCCGCCGAGCGGGTCAGATGAGCGACGTGGCGGCTGGCGGGATTCAGGCGGCCAGCGGGCTGGTGGGCTCGGTGGCCGGGCTGGTGGTGATGGGCAGCGGCGCGCTGCTGGTGATCGCGGTGGTGATCGCCGCGAACCTGTGGCTGCGCTGGCAGCGCCTCCGGGCGGCGGCGCCGAAGGTCGAGCCGAACACCGTCGAGGCGTCGGCGGCTTACCGGCGCTACCTGGTCGCCGCCGCGTGGGCCGGCGGATCGGCCCGGGAGTGGGATCACAGCGTGCGCCCGGTGCTGGCCGAGCTGGTCGACCTCGCGGTGGCCGAGCGCCATCCGGCCGGGGGGGAGCTGCGCGGGATGGCGCAAGATCTGCTCGGTCCGGAGCTGTGGGCGTTGGTGGACCGCGACGTGCCGCGTTCGGAGGACCGGTCCACCCCAGGGGCCGGCCGCGACGCGGTGCTGCGGATTCTGGAAAGGGTCGAACAGCATGAGCGCTAGAAAAGAACCCGTGAGTGGTAAGTGGTCCTATAGGACCACTTACCACTCACGGGTCTTGAGCAGGGAGAATGCGGCATGAGTGGGCAAGGGGTGGCCGAGCGCGCGTCGGCGGTGCTGGACGAGATCGAGCGGGTGGTGGTCGGCAAGCGGCCGGCCCTGGA
>DATHIT010001055.1:0-2915 GCA_035489915.1 Pseudonocardia sp.
CGCGGCGAGGCGCTGGTTCAGGAAGGTGCGCTCGGCGACGTTCTCGGTGTGCGCGATCGCCGCCCGGTAGGCGGCCGCCGCATCGGCGGTGCGCCCCAGCCGGCGCAGCAGGTCGGCGCGGATCGCGTGGTAGACGTGGTAAGTCTCGAGGTGGGCGGTGCGCTGGAGCCCGTCCACCAGGGCCAGCGCCTCCGCCGGTCCGTGCACCTCGGCCACCGCGACCGCCCGGTTCAGCGCCACCACCGGGCTGGGCGCCACCGCCATCAGCTGGTCGTAGAGCGCCAGGACCTGGCCCCAGTCGGTGTCGGCGGCCTCCGGGGCGTCGCTGTGCACCGCGTTGATAGCCGCCTGGATCTGGTAGGGGCCGGGCTGGTTGCGCCGCAGGCAGCGCCGGACGATCGCCTGGCCCTCGGCGATCAGCGCCCGGTCCCAGCGGCCCCGGTCCTGGTCGGCCAGCAGCACCAGCTCGCCATCCGCGCCGGTGCGGCTGCCTCGGCGCGACTCGACCAGCAGCAGCAGCGCGAGCAGGCCCGACACCTCCGGCTCATCCGGCATCAGCTCGGCCAGCAACCGTGCCAGGCGGATCGCCTCGGCGCACAGGTCGTCGCGGGCCAGCCGCTCCCCCGAGCTCGCGGTGTGCCCCTCGGTGAAGATCAGGTAGAGCACCGCGAGCACGCCGCCCAGCCGGTCCGGCAGGTCGGCCTCACTCGGCACCCGGTACGGAATCCGGGCGTGCCGGATCTTGCCCTTCGCCCGAACCAGCCGCTGGGCCATGGTGGGCTCAGGCACCAGGAAGGCGCGGGCGATCTCCGGGGTGCTCAGCCCGCCCAGCAGCCGCAGGGTCAGCGCGACCTGGGCGCTGGTGGCCAGCGCCGGGTGGCAACAGGTGAAGATCAGCCGCAGCCGGTCGTCGCGCACCCCACTCTCCCGCATGGCGTCCTCCTCCGAGGTGTCCGGGACCTGCTCCCGCGCCGCCTGGGCGTGCCGCTCCTCCCGGGATGCCTCCCGGCGCAGCCGGTCGATACCTCGGTTGCGAGCGGTGGTGATGATCCAGCCGGCCGGGCTGGGCGGCGGCCCGGTGTCCGGCCAGCGCGCCACGGCGGCGGCGAAGGCGTCCTGGACCGCCTCCTCGGCGAGGTCGATGTCGCCGAAGTGGCGGACCAGGACCGCCACCGCGCGGCCGTACTCCTCCCGGAACACCCGCGCGATCTCTGACCTGGTCAGGTCAGCCACGTGGCGCGTCACACGCCCGTTCGGACTCGTCCACCAGCGGCCGGACCTCGACCGAAAGCCACCGGAGGGCGCGCGCCAGCTTGCGGCCCCATTCCAGCGCGGCGTCCAGGTCCGGTGCCTGGATGACGGTGAACCCGCCGAGGTGCTCCTTGCCCTCGGTGAACGGGCCGTCGGTGATCAGCACCTCGCTCTCCTTGGCGCGCAGCACGGTCGCCGTGCTCGCCGGGCGCAGTCCGGCGCCGAAGACCCAGGTGCCGGTCGCCTTGAGCTCGGCGTTCAGCGCGGAGATGTCGTCCATGATCGGGTCCAGTACATCCGGGGGCGGCGGGTCGCCGTCGGGCTGGTAAATGCTGAGCAGGTACTGCTGCATCGGGTGTGCCTCCTTAGCCAACCGCCGGCACCGTACCGGCGACACCCTCTACACGAACGGCATTGAGCCGAATCGACAGGAGCGGACAACGAGGCCATAGGAGGATCTTTCTAGCGCCTCACCCGTACCGCGTGTTACACCGGTTAAGTAAGAGTTTTGCTCTTACCTGGCTCCCGGAGGCTAGCCATGACGAGTGCACACAGCTGGCGGCCTTACTCCCCGCCTAGCCACAACCCTCCGCAGGTTGACCCGGAGCTCGAGCAGCGCCGAGCCCTCGGGCTGTGCGCGCTGGTCGCCGCGGTGGTCGGCGCCGTGGCCGGTGCGTTGGCAGTCAGCGCATTCCTGCCGGTGGTGCTCGGGCTGCTTGCGGTGGTGCTCGGCTTGTTCGCGGTAGTACTCGGGGTGCTCAGCTTCGGCCGGGCGCGCCAAGGCATCGGCCATGACCCGGCGCTGGCCTGGACCGCTACGGTCCTTGGCTCGGGCGTCATCCTCCTGGGCATCTGGGGCAGTTCGGTGGCATCCGGCGCGGTGGACAGCTGGGTCGGGACCCCGCCGCCCACGTCCGCCCCGGCGGTCCCCCCGCCGCCGCCCGCCGTGGCCTTCGGCCAGCGCGCCGGGTGGCCGGACGGGACAACCGTCAGCGTGTCCGCGCCAAGGCCGATCGACCCAGGTGCGGCGGCAAACCCGGCGGACGTCCGCTACGTCGCCGTCACGGTGACGATCGTGAACGGGTCACAGCACAACATCGATGCGAACGGACTCGTACTCGCCGCGAAGGCTGACGGCACGGAGGCCGACCGGCTGCCCGACAGCGTGAACCTCACCGGTACCCGGCCGGGCACGGTCCGGCCCGGGAGGGGGGCCACCTTCGAGGCCGCCTTCGGCCTGCGACCCGGCGCGGCGACCAACCTGGAAGTGCAGGTCAAGCCGAACTTCGGGGTCGGCTACCAGCCCGCCGTGTTCGCCGGCAGACTCTAGGAACTGGCCCGAATCCACGCCCAGCGCCAGGCCTGTTCTGAGCGCTTTGCTCTGCGCACAAATACGCAACACGGCTCCGTTCTGTATAGCGGTTGGCGTCCTGGCGGACGGGCGTGATCGGGGGAAAACTCGGTGGTGTCGTCCGGTCGACGTCGGCTGGCCTTAGCGCGGGCGAGCCTGTCGTATCCGCAGCGCTGACCGCGGCCGCCCACGCTGACCGCCGCCACAGCAAGGGCCGTCGGGTTTCCCGCTGGGTGCGCCGGGGTTCGGCGCGCCGAGTGGTACACCGGTCGGCTCGCGATCGAGATCAAAGCCGACTCACGTACCACTCGGC
>DATHIT010001056.1:0-5147 GCA_035489915.1 Pseudonocardia sp.
ACCGGCGTCCAGCCCAGCAGCAGCCGCAGGTCGCCGTACCGCTCGGCGGCCCGGTTCAGCGCGGGGAACAGCGCGCGGGGGGTACCGGTGCCGTCCGCCACGGCGATCCGCATCCCCGGCTTGATCAGCTCATCCAGGTCGACCACGCGGTTCCTCTCAAGGCTTCCGGTGCACTGCCACCAGGTAGTCGCCACCGGCGTAGGGCTCCCGGTCCCAGGTGGCGAACCGGTCCTCGGCCACCAGGCCGGCGTCGAGGCACCATCGGTCGTAGTCGTCCACCGACGGCCAGCCCGCCCGCAGGCTGAACCCGGCGATCAGCCGGCCACCAGCGCTCAACGCCCGCGCGCTTGCGGCCACGGCGGCGGGCCGGTGTTCGGCGGCGATGTAGGGCACCACGTTGCCGGCCAGCACCACGACGTCGAACCGGTCCGCCCCGGTATCGGTCTCGGCTGCCAGGACGGTGTCCAGCTCGGTCAGGTCAGCCAGTCGCCAACGCAGCGACGGCGCCTTGGCGCGAGCGGCGGAGACCATGTCGGGGTCGGCGTCCACACCGAGCACCCGGACCCCGCGTCGGGCCAGTTCGATGGCCACCCGGCCGGTGCCGCAACCGCCGTCCAGCACCGAGGCCGGCCGGTACCAGCTGACCAGGTCGGCCTCGCCGTGCGGGTTCACGCCGGATTCGGCCATCCGCCGCCACCGCTCGTCGTAGCCGGTCAACGCGACCTGGTCGCGCCACCTGCTCCAGTCCGCCGGCAGCTCGCCGGCGCCGTCCTCCGGCACCGGGGTCAGTAGGCGCGGTCCCGGCGGACGTTGGCCCGCCGGCCCTTGAGCACGGTGGACCCACGCAGCTCGCGCAGCACCTCGTCGGCGGCCGACTCAGGTACCTCGACCAGCGCGTGCCGCTCGTGGATCTGAATCGTGCCGATGTCGTTCCCGGACAGCTGCGACTCGTTGGCCAGCGCGCCGACGATGTCCTGCGGGCGCACCCCGGCGGCCCGCCCAGCGGCGACAAACAGCCGGGTGGTGCCCGCCTTGGGCCGGCCACCGGCACCCCGGGTGCGGGCAGGGCCACGCTCGGGCTTGCTGAGGCGACGCGGACCGCCGCCTACGGTGCTTCGCGCCCGGCTGTCCGGGTCGATCCGAGGGATGTCTTCCTCGTCCACCGGTGCGCCGCTGCGCTGCTGCGCCAGCAGCAGGGCGGCGGTGGCCACCTCGGCCGGGTCGTACTCGCCGGCCAGCTCGGTGATCATCGCGCGGATCTCCTCGCGGGCCGCGTCCAGGCCGCGTGGCTCGGGCTCCGCGTCGCCGACCGAGTCGGTTCCGGTCAGCTGGGCCACCAGCTCGGCGCGGGTCCTGGCCAGCCGGGCGGACCGCAGGTCGGCCACCGAAGGCACCGAGGCCAGCGAGATGGGTTGCCCGGTGAGCCGCTCGATGTTGCGCAGCGCGTACCGCTTGGACGGCGGCACGAGGGTGATCGCGGTGCCCTCCCGGCCGGCCCGGCCGACACGGCCGATCCGGTGCACATAGGCCTCCGGGGTCTGCGGCACGTCGTGGTTGACCACGTGGGTGAGCAGGTCGATGTCCAGCCCACGGGCGGCCACATCGGTGGCCACCAGCAGCTCGGTGCGCCCGCTGCGCAGCCGCTCGACCACCCGCGCCCGCTGGTCCTGATCCAGCCCGCCGTGCAGTGCCTCGGCGCGCAGCCCGCGTGCGGTCAGCGTCTCGGTGACCGCGTCCACGTCGGCCCGGGTGCGGCAGAACACGATCGCCGAGCGGGGCCGCTCCAGCTCAAGCACGCGACCCAGCGCGGCCGTGGTGTGCGTGCGAGGCACCAGATAGGCGGCCTGCCGGACCAGCGGCGAGGCGCCCTCGGCGATCTCCTCCCGGGCGATCCGAACGGTCACCGGCTTGTGCAGGTAGCGCTGGGCCAGCGTCTCGATCCGGCGCGGGATGGTGGCCGAGAACAGCACCACCTGACGGGTGTCCGGGGTGGCGTCCAGGATGGTCTCGATGTCTTCCACGAAGCCCATGTCGAGCATTTCGTCGGCCTCGTCCAGCACCGCAACCTCGAGCTTGGCCAGGTTCAACCCGCCCCGGTTGATCAGGTCGATGGCTCGGCCAGGGGTGGCCACCACGACATCCACGCCTCGGCGCAGCGCGCTCAGCTGCGGGCCGATCGGCGCGCCGCCGTAGACCGCGAGGGTGCGCGCGCCCATGCTCTCGCCGTACCGGGTGGCCGCTGTGCAGACCTGCATCGCCAGTTCCCTGGTCGGCGCGAGGACCAGGCCGAACACGCCGGTCGGCCGGTCGCCGGAGGCGCGCCGCTCGGCCAACCGCTGCAGCATCGGCAGCATGAAGGCAGCGGTCTTACCGGTGCCCGTGGCGGCCTGGCCCAGCAGATCGTGGCCCTCCACCAGCGGTCCGATCGCCTCGGCCTGGATCGGGGTGGGGTACTCGTACCCGAGCGAAGCGACCTCGCTCAACAGCACGGGATCCAGCGGAAGGTCGGCGAACGTCAGCGCGGTAGCGTGCGGATCGGCAACATCAATGCTCACAGCAGCGTGTCTCGTCAGTTTCTCTCGTCAAGGCTGTTCCGGACGGCTGTCCCGGGGCAGCTGGGCGCACGAAGAAGGCACACCCGACCTCCATTGTCTCAGGTGCTCGCGCTCCGCGTCGGGCAGCACGGCGTGGCGCCGGACACGTCGCCCATCCGAGTGCCTGTCGGCCGTGCCGATACGGGGCCGCGCTGGCCAGGGTCAGCCGCCGGACATCCCGGACAGGCCCGACGCCGAGGCCGCCGAAGACGCCACGGCGGTGCCACTGATCGAGCAGTCCGTCCCGGGATCGATCGGGGTCCCGACCGCCGGCTCGCCCGACGGGCAATCGTCGTCGTCGGAGGGTGACACCGGGTCGCTGGCCACCACGGTCTCTTCCCAGCTCGGCGTGCCGGTCTCGGCGAGCGGGGTCTGGTCCCCGCCGACCAGCAGGACGGCGAGCACGCTGATCCCCAGCACCGCGGTCGGCACGCTGGCCAGCCGGGGGCGCAGCCGGGGCGGGCGTCCGGTCGGCGCCGCGCCCCGATCCTTGCCGGCGGCCCGGCCGGCGGCCCGATCCGTGCCCCTGAGGGTGAGCCGGCCGCGGCCCATCAGCGGCAAGCTGAGCGGCGTTCGGTGCAGCGCGCTGCAGACGGCCACGGTGAGCACCACGGTGAGCACCAGCGCGGTCAGCGACACCCAGACCGAGGGCGCCATCAGCCCGGCCCGGCGCAGCACCGCGAGCACCAGGTCCAGCACCATCGGGTGGGCCAGGTACACCCCGAAGGAGAGCTGCGCCAGGTAGCTGAAGGCGTTGCGCAACCCTGGACGACCCCGCTCCACGATCCACACCGCGAGCAGGTACAGGGCACCGAGCGCGGCCACCGACCACATCACCATGATCGGCTGCAGCGGGCTGCTGGCGCCGAGACCGCCCATCGAGGGGACCTGCGCCCAGTACACCCAGAGCAACACCGCCGCGGCTACCGGCACCGCACCGAGCACCAGGCCCCGGTGGGTGACCACCCAGCGGTGCCACTGCTCGAGGTGCAGCCCGGCGATCGCGCCGCCGACCAGCCACAGCTGGTAGGCGGGCAGGCTGGCGTCGCCGAGCAGTCCGCGCCAGCCGTCCTCGGGCAGCAGCACCCAGTGGTAACAGGCCAGCGTGGCGAGCTGCAGCACCGCCGAGACGGCGAGCACCCGGCCATGCCGTCCCTGTGTGCGCCGCAACACCCGCAGCACCACCGGGAACAGCACCGCGTACTGCAGGGTGACCAGCAGGAAGTACATGTGATAGCTGCCGTTGCCGGTGGCCACCAGGTACAACCAGCGCAGCGGCAGGTCGTCCAGCGTCTGGGAGAACGGCTGGCTGTTGCGGGTGTGGAAGATCGAGACGGCTAAGTACAGCGTGGTCCACCACAGGTAGGGCACGCCGATCACCCGCAGTCGGCGGAGCCGGAACCTACCCTCGTCCGGCAGCCGTCCGTTCGGACCGAGCCGGGGGTAGTACGTCCGCACCAACACCAGCGCGGAGACGAAGAAGAAGATCTCCCGGCTGTAGTGCAGCAGGAAGCTGGTCTCACCCAGCCCGATGCTGTCCGCCGGGAACGGGCCACCGACCGCGTGCACGGTCACCACGGAGAAGCAGCTGAGCACCCGCAGCGCGTCGATCTGGCGTACCCGGGAGCCACCTGACCGAGCCTTCTGAACAGGCTTGGGTTCCGGCCCGGAAGCCGCCGCCCCGTCGGCCGACCGGTCGTCGACGCGAGCCGGACGGCCCGCCGACGAAGCCCCTTCGAGCACCGTGGCGGAACTCTCCGGGTAGCCGACCGACATGATTGCCAGTTCCTCCGTTGTCGCGCGGGGTGAGAGGCCACCGTCCGCTGCCGATCTTGTCTGGGTCCGACATCCAGGTTGCCCTATCAATAGTTCCGGTTCCCAACCGGGGAGCTATGAGGACGTTATGACTCGGCGGTCGACCAGACTCAGCCGGTGAACGGTTATGGTGCGACGAACGGCGGACGAGCGGCTGGCGGCGCGACGAGTGGAGCGGAAGATGAAGGTCGACTTCACCCTGGAGGGTAAGCCGGGGGATTGGGACGCGGCGGCCGAGGCGGAGCGACGCGGCTACGACGGCGGCTGGCTGAGCGAGATCAAGCACGACCCGTTCCCGGCGCTCGCGGTCGCGGCGACCCGCACCGAGCGGATGGAGCTGGGCACCGCGATCGCGCTGGCGTTCGCGCGCAACCCGATGTCGCTCGCGGTGCAGGCGAACGATCTCCAGCTCTACTCCGGCGGCCGGTTCGTCCTCGGCGTCGGCTCGCAGATCAAGCCGCACATCACCAAGCGCTTCTCCATGCCGTGGTCGGCGCCGGCGGACCGGATGCGGGAGTACCTGCTCGCGGTGCGGGCGATCTGGCAGAGCTGGGCCACCGGCGAGTCACTGCGGTTCCTCGGCGAGTACTACACGCACACCCTGATGACGCCGTTCTTCGACCCCGGGCCGAACCCGCACGGCAACCCACCGATCATCCTGGCCGGCGTCGGCCCGAGGATGACCAAGGTGGCCGGCGAGGTGGCCGACGGCTTCTTCGTGCACGGCTTCACCACCGA
>DATHIT010001057.1:0-13425 GCA_035489915.1 Pseudonocardia sp.
ACCTGCAGCGCGTCCGCCTGCCGCGCGCAGCGGTAGAGGGCGAGCATGTGCAGCTCCCTGAGCCGCTCCTCGAGCGGGTGAGCGGCGGCCAGGCTACTGATCTCCGGAAGCACCTCGGCATGTCGACCGAGATCCACGTCCAGGCTGATCCGCTCCTCGGTGGCACCCAGTCGCAGTTGCTCGAGGCGGGCCCGCTCGCTGTCCACGAACTCCCCGCGCGCCCCGGCCAGTGCGCAGCCTTGCCAGAGCGCCAGCGCCTGGCGCAGGTGCCGCACGGCCAACCCCGGGTCACCGGATGTCTTCGCGTCGCGGCTGTCGACGACCAGCTGGTCGAACGCGGTCAGGTCCAGCGCGTCGGGGGCGACGGGCAGCAGGTATCCGGCTCGCCCCGACTGGATCACCGAGCGGGCGCCCTCAGCGGGAAGCAGCCGCCGTAGCCGGGACACGTAGGTGCGGGCGGTGGGTCGGGCAGCCGATGGCGCGGCAGCACCCCAGAGCTTTTCGACAAGTTGGTCGATGGTGACCGGCCGGCCGCCAGCCAACAGCAGCAGGGCGAGTACGGCACATTGCTGAGGAGACCCCGGATCAAGCTCGCGGCCGTCGTGCCACACTCGAACTGGGCCCAGCAGGCTGTAGCGGTACGCCACGGTGATCACGACCGTTCCTCACTAGGTTCCTCTCCTAAGAACTGTGCAGGACGCATACTGTATGCACCACTGGGCGTGTCCTAATTTCGCGTCGGCAGAGCCGGGCGCTCTCAGCTTCCGCTCCGACTCCATGGACAGTGGCGTCGACCGGGGAAGCAGAGTCGACTGGTAGAGATGGACTTCGGCGGTGTCCGCGCAGTCCTGGGCGACAGATCGACCGTCTTCGGATGCTGAGAATCACTGACGGTGAGTTACGTCTAACGGTCGAGGTAGTCGTATACATGCCACTCTTTTATGTGGCCCCGGTCTCCCGGGACCGCTCGGGCGTCACTCGGAATTAACCTCATGTTTCAATTAGTTCGGGAACTCTTAATCCCTGCTGGTACGTCGAGATGCGCATATGTTTACGTATTTTCCCGTTTTAGTCGGCCCGCTTGAATGCATTGAGCGGCTCACCCCGCCCACCACGGCACTGTGGACGACGCTGCTACCGTTTTCGGTCTGCTCGCGTACGCGACCTCTGATGTGTCACAACGTCGGTGAGGTAATCGCGGCCGAGGTCGCCCATCAGCTTGCCGTTGCGCGCAGCGGTCTGCGCCAGCGCTCCATTCCCGCCGCTCCGCCCTGCCTCGATCACTGAGCCACGCCCGCGACCGGGCTCCGCCCCCGGCGGCATGTCAACTGTCCGTCAACGCGATGCCTATCGCGGGCTGACATACCTAGGAACATGCAGAACGTCGACGAGCTGCTTGAGTATGCAGTGGGTTCTGGGTACGTCTCCGGAGCGGTCGCGATGGCATCCGCGCCAGGGCGGGGCACCTATTCCAGCGCATCTGGCACCGCGTCGCGGGATGGCGGCCGGATTTCCGATGACACCATTTTTGAGATTTCCTCGATGGTCCGGCCGATTCTGACCGCTGCCGCTCTGCAACTCGTCGACGCCGGCAAGCTGGCGTTGGACGAGCCGCTCGGCGCGATCCTTCCAGGCATGCAGGCTGCACATCGGTTGGCCGGTTTCGACCGGGCCGGGAGCCCCATGCTGTGTGCCGCGCGGGGCGCGCTGACCCTGCGCACGTTACTGAGCCACACCTCCGGACTGCACAGCGGCACCTGGGGCGATGCAATGCCGAGGGCCGAGGCGTCGCTGGACATTTCGCGACGCGTGGCCTCGACGCCGCTGCTCTTCGACCCAGGCTCCCGCTGGCATTACGGCGGCGATCTCGGAATTGTCGGGGTGATCATCGAACGAGTCGTCGGAATGCCCGTGGCCGACTACCTGCGTGACGGGGTTTTCGAGCCCCTCGGCATGCGCGATACCGGATTCTACGTCGAATACAGCGCTCGGAGGCGGGTGGCCGGCGGGTGGCGAGGCCTGGCCAGCACGCCGGGGGAGACAGCGTTCTACTCGACGCCGAGGGACTACTTCGATTTTATGCGGGCGGTATTGAGCCGCGACGGGTGCTTGCTCTCGTCGAACTCCTTCGAGCTGATGCAGCGCAACCAGATCGGCGAGTTGACCGTGCCGAAGGTGCTCCGGCTCGAATCCGTGGATGTGCCGGGCGAGGTCAACTTCTATCCGGAGATCAGGCTGTACCCGGGCACCGAGTGCAAATGGAGCCTGGGCTTCATGGTGAGCGCCGAGGCGGTGTCGGGCGGCCCCAGTGCCGGCAGCCTGACCTGCGCGGCGCCGAGCAGCGCGTACTGCTGGATCGACCCAGACTCCGGGGTGGCGGGCCTGTTGTTCGCCCGGCGCTCGCCCGGATGCCCGGACCTGGTGGACGCGCTCTTCGCCGATCTGCAGCAGACCGTGTATGAGGGGCACTCGGTCCCGCCGCCGGCCGAGCCCCGCAGACGCCACGTGCTGGAGCGGTTGTTCGAAGGTTGGTCGAAGGAATCCTGGGCGACCTGGTGGCCAATGTGAGCGCCACCGGGCTCGTGGTGCTCCTGGTACCAGAGTGTCGTATGTGGGTGTTTTGTTGCCAGATTTAGTGCCGATAGTTTCAGTTCGGTAACTTACTGAAACGCTCTTAGTTTCTCCGACGTAATCCCCCACAGATCCACTGGCAACCCGCCAGCGGGTCTTTCGAGGGGGAGACTCGATGCGAATCCGCACTTTGCTGGCCGGGGCCCTGTTGGCGCTCCTGGTCGCGGCCTGGACCGCCCCGGTGGCGCTGGCCGTTGAGACCAACGAGGGAAGTGACCTGAAGCCGCGGAGCTCGAGCTTCCAGCAACTTTCGGTCAGCACCGACGACCAAACCGACGGAAGCGGCACCGCCGGAAGCGGCGGCACGAAGCAGCAGTCCCCGCAGCCGTCGGTGGAACCGCCGAAGCCGGCCAACCCGCCCAAGCCGGTCGAACAGCCCAAGCCGGTCGACCCGCCGAAGCCGGTCGAACAGCCCAAGCCGGTCGAACAGCCCAAACCGGCCGACCCGGTCAAGCCGCCGGTGCAGCAGCCCGTCCCGCCGGTGCAGCAGCCCGGTCCGCCGGTACAGCCGCCAGTCGGCCCGAAGCCGCCGGTCGAGGTACAGAAGCCCATCCCGGCCGATCCCATCGCGCACCTGTCGCTCACGCCCAACACGGTCAAGGCGGGCGAGACCATGCACGCCGACGCCACCTGTGCCAACGGCACCCGGGACTCGCTGTCCGGGGACGGGGTGAGCTTCAGCGGTCTCGAGGGCACGGTCAGCCTGGGCACCAGCGAGGGCAACCACACGGTGACGCTGGTCTGCGTGAACGCCTCGAAGCGGAACACCGCGACCGCCACCTTCCAGGTGGTGAAGCGCAACGACCCGGGCGGGCCCGGCCTGCACCCCTCGCTGATGGTCTCCCCGAAGGAGGTCGAGCCGGGCGACGAGATCCAGTTCAACGGCGGTTGCCCGAACGGCCGCCAGCAGACGCTGACCGCGGACGGGGTGGACGTCCACGGCAACTCCGGCACGGTGCGCCAGGACGCCCGCGAGGGTGGGCACACCGCCACCCGGGTGTGTGTGGAGGGCAACCGGACCGAGTCGGCCACCGACACCTTCCGGGTCGTGACCAGGGGCGAGCCGGGTGGTGACACGCTTTCGGTGTCTCCCAAGGTGGTCCGCCAAGGCGACACCGTCTACTTCAACGGCGGCTGCCGCAACGGCCGCGAGCAGTCGCTGGACGCCGACGGAGTGGACGTCCGAGGGCGCATCGGCAGGGTGCACGACGACGCCCGGCTGGGCGAGCACACCGCGCGGCGTACCTGCTTCCACGGCAACGTGGTCGAATCGGTGTCCGACACCTTCCGGGTCATCCCCGGCGACGGCGGCGGCACCGGGGACGGGCCGAGGGACTTCTGGCTGAGCGACCGCTCCGGTTACCGAGGTGACTCGGTGGACGTGTCGGTGCGGTGCCGGGACAACTGGGCGCGCTTGGAGTCCGACGCGCTGGAGGACACCACGTTGCGCCGGGACGGCAACCGGTTGACCGGCAGCACGCGCGTCGTCGGTGACGTGCGCAACGGCTGGCACCGGGTGACGGTGAGTTGTGATGGGCGCAGTGACAGCCAGGGGTTCTGGGTGTTGACCGAGCGCGGTGATCATGACCGGTACCTGAGTGTGGATCCGTCGTACGGGCATCGCGGCGACGAGGTGGACATCCGGGTGGGCTGTGACTGGTCGGTGGGTCGGGTGGAGTCCGACGCGTTGGACGACATCGACCTCGATCAGGATGGCCGGCCGTGGCGCCACAGCGGGACCACGCATGTCAGTGATGACGCCGAGCCCGGCGAGCACACGGTTCGGGTGCGGTGCGGGGACGACACCATGGAGGAGTCGTTCTTCGTCCAGGGCGACGGCGATCGTGAAGGCGATGACGACTCGGCCGGTGGAGGAGAGCAGGTGTCGGTGTATCCGGTGGGTGCCCCGGAGACCGGTGGTGGCCCAGCTACCGAAGCCGCCGGGGGCGACGCCGCCCTGTGGACCGTGGCGGCGATCGGGCTGACCGGTATCACCGGCGCGGCGGTGCTCGGGACCGGTCCTGTGCTGGGTCGGCGCGACGCGGGGGAGGCTCGGCGATGAGTGCGCCCGGGGGACGGCAGCCGGCGGAGCTTGCGGAGCCGGCGGGGTGGGTGAGCACCGGCATGAGTCGGCTGGTGGCGGTGGTGGTCGCGGTGACGGCCGCCGGGTTGGTGGCGGGCTGCGGCGGATCGGCCGTGGGGCCGGGTGACGGGCCTAACCTGACCTCGGCCTTGGTGACCGGTGGGCCGGTGGCGCCGGCCGCGCCGCTGCCGGACTCGGCGCCGACCGAGGTGCGCATCGATGCGATCGACGCCACCTCCAGCCTGGTCCCGTTGGGGTTGAACCCGGACCGGACGATCACCGTGCCGCCGGTGAACACCCCGCTGCAGGCCAGCTGGTACCGGCTGGGCCCGACGCCGGGCGCGGCCGGGCCGGCGATCATCCTGGGACACGTCAACGGGAACGGGCAGGACGGCATTTTCGCCCGGCTCAATCAGGTCAAGCCCGGTGACCAGGTCAAGGTGACCCGCCAGGACGGCAAGACCGCCGTCTTCACGGTGACCAAGTTGCAGCAGATCGCCAAGAACGCCTTCCCCACCGTGGATGTCTACGGCGACACCCCGGACGCCCAGCTGCGCCTGATCACCTGCGGCGGGGGATTCGACAAGGGCAAGGGCAGCTACGTGGACAGCATCATCGCCTTTGCCACGCTCACCTCGGTCGCCTGAGGCGACCGAACTCGGCCCAGGTCCCCTCGCGGACCTGGGCCGAGTTCGTCGGGTGAGTGCGCTGCCCAGACATTAGGGTCGGCGAGGTACTTGGCGGCCGACCTCGGGGGAGCGCAGTGGATCTAGGGATCAGCGGACGCACGGCGGTGGTGTGTGCCTCCACCAGCGGGCTGGGCGCGGCGACCGCCCGGGCGCTGGGCGCGGAGGGCGCGAACGTGGTGGTCTCCGGACGACGCGAGGATCTGGCCAAGGCGATCGCCGCTGAGCTGCCCAGCGCGGTGGGGGTGGCCGTCGACCTGACCGCCCCCGGCGGGCCCGAGGCGTTGCTCCGGGCCGCGAACGAGGCGTTCGGCGACGTCGACATCCTGGTGCTGAACGGCCCGGGGCCGCGCCCGGCCACCGCGTCCACCTTGGACACCGAGTCCACCGTGAAAGCCCTGCACGACCTGCTCCTGGTGCAGCAGACGCTGGTCAACGCGGTGCTGCCGGGCATGCGCGAGCGTGGCTGGGGGCGGATCGTGGCGATCGCCTCGAGCGGTGTGGTCCAGCCGCTGCCGAACCTGGCGCTGTCCAACATCGGGCGCACCGCGCTGGCCGCCTACCTGAAGAGCCTGGCCACCGACGTGGCGGCCGACGGCGTGACGGTGAACCTGGTGCTGCCCGGCCGGATCGCCACCGACCGCACCGAGTCGCTGGACAAGGCCCAGGCGGAGCGCAGCGGGCGCTCGGTGGACGAGGCCAGGGCAGACAGTGAACGGAGCATCCCGGCGCGGCGATACGGGCGGCCGGAAGAGTTCGGCGCGGTCACCGCGTTCCTGTGCGGCGCGCCGGCCTCCTACACCACCGGCACCGCGGTGCGCTGCGACGGCGGACTGGTCGGCGTGCTGTAGCGGGCGGCCCGCGCGGCCGGCCGCGGAGTCAGTCGGTGGCCGGGGGCAGCGGGAACCGCAGCGACACGGTGCCCCGCAGGTCCAGCCACGCCGAGTCCGGCCCGCGCACCAACCGGAGCACCACGTGGTCGCACTCGGGGCAGCGGGCCACCATCCCGGGCGCGTGCACGTACACCCGCAGGGTGGCCACCGGGCCGCTGGTGCCGCACTCGGTGCACCGGCCGGTGGCCGAGGTGATGTCCACCGCGAAGATCTCCGCCAGCGGACCGGCCAGCGCGTTTCCGTCCTCGTACCGCTCGGCGAGCTCGTAGGTCATGTCAGCCTCCGGTTGGGCCGAAACGTTCGGTACGGATCCGGCTCGGATCGTGGCCGAGCGAGACGAGCAGGTCGGCGGCCGATTCCACGAAGCCGGTCGGCCCGCAGACATAGCAGGCGGGTTCGAACTCGGCCGGCCAGCCGGCCGAGTGGAGATCGGCCGCGCTGATTCGACCGGGCGGTCGGGCCCCGTCCGGTGCTGCCTTGCGGGTATAGAGGTAGGTGACGTCCACGCCGGGGTCATCATGGCGCAATTCCGGCTGGTAGTAACGGTCCTCCGGGGTGCGGATCGAGTAGACGAGCCGGAAGGGCGCCCGGGAGCCGGCCGCCCGGCGGACCCGGAGCATGGCCATCAGCGGCACGATGCCCGAGCCGCCGGCCACCAGCAGCACCGGCGCGGTGTCCTCCGCCCGCCAGACGAACCAGCCACCGACCGGGCCACGCAGCTCTATCTGGTCGCCGACCTCGAGCACGTCGGCCAGGTACGGCGACACCTCGCCGTCCGCCACCCGCTGCACGGTCAGCTCGACCTGGCTGCCCGCCGGCGCGGAGGCCACCGAATAGCTGCGCTGCGCGGTGTATCCGTCCTCGGCGGTCAGCCGGACGTCCACGTGTTGACCGGCCAGGTGCCCCGGCCAGCCCGGCACGTCGAAGACCAGGGTGCGGGCGGCCTCGGTCTCGTCGCCGAAGCTGACCAGGCGGGCCACCCGCCAGCGCAGCCGCTCGGCTAGTCGCCCTGATACCGCTGCTCGCGCCATGGGTCTCCGTAGTCGTGGTAGCCGGCGGTCTCCCAGAAGCCCGGCTCGTCCTCCAGCAGCAGTTGGATGCCGCGCACCCACTTCGCCGACTTCCACAGGTACAGGTGGGGCACCAGCAACCGGGCCGGCCCGCCGTGCTCGGGCGCCAGGTCGTCGCCGTCGTAGCGGTAGGCGATCCACGCCTGGCCGTCGAGCAGGTCCTCCAGCGGCAGGTTCGTGGTGTACCCGCCGTAGGCGTGCACCAGCGCGTAGTCGGCCGCGGTCTCCACATCGGCCAGCAGCGTGCTCACCGACACGCCCTGCCAGCTCGTGTTGAGCTTGGACCACTTGGTGACGCAGTGCAGGTCCACCGTCGGTCGCTCGGAGGGCAGCGCCAGCAGCTCCGGCCAGGTCCACCGGTGCCGGGTGCCGGTCTCGGTGGCGACCACGAACTCCCAGCGGTCCGGGTTGACCCTCGGCGTGGGGCCGGCGGACAGCACCGGGAAGTCATCGGTCAGGTACTGGCCCGGTGGCAACTTCGGGTCGGACCGGCGCGAGCGGCCTTGAAATCCCCGGGACACGATGCCCATGCCTGCCGACCCTTCGCCCGCCAAGCCGCCGACGCACGCCGGCGCCGGATCAGCGTAGCTCCGCGGCCGCCTGGGCCGCGCGGGTTCAGCCGCCGACCACCATCCAGCCGAGCACAGAGGTCGACTGCAGGTACACCAGCACGCACATGGCCAGCAGGAACAGCACGCTCCAGCCGAACACCCGGCGGAACAGGATGCCTTCCGCGCCGACCTGACCGACCGCCGCCGTGCCGATCGCCAGGTTCTGCGGCGAGATCATCTTGGCCATCACCCCGCCCGAGGTGTTCGCCGCGCCGAACAGGATCGGGCTGGCGTGCAGCTGCTCGGCCGCGGTGACCTGGAGCTTGGCGAACAGCGCGTTGGAGCCCGCGTCGGTGCCGGTGACCGCCACCCCGAACCAGCCGACCAGCGGGGACAGGAAGGCAAAAAACGCACCGGCCTGGGCCAGCCAGAGGCCGAGCGTGGAGACCTGGCCGGACAGGTTCATCACGTAGGAAAGCGCGAAGACCAGCAGGATGGTGACGATCGCCCAGCCGAACTGGCGCAGCGTCTCCGCGTAGGTCTTGGCCGCGACCAGCGGCTTGATCCCCAGCACCAGCGCGGTCACCAGGCCGGAGATGAACAGCAGCGTCCCGGTGGCGGCCAGCCAGTTCAGCTTGTACGCCACCGAGACAGTCGTCCCCGCCTGCGAGAGGACGTGTAGTCCTGGCCAGTTGAAGGTGATGGTCGGCGCGTTCAGCGCGCCGCTGATCCCGGGTAGCTGGGCCACGGAGAACAGCAGCACCACCACCGCGTACGGGGCGAAGGCCAGCAGCACGTCCCGGCGCGAGTCGCCACTGGGGGCACCTATCCGGCGGGTGAAGGCGGGATCCTCGGTCGAGCCTCCGGCGATCACCGGGGGAGCGGTGACCCGCTCCTTGCGGGGCTGCCACACCTTGTTCAGCAGGATCACCGCGACCGCGGACACCAGCGCGGCGACGATGTCGCACAGCTTGTAGTTGACGAAGTTGGAGAACGCGAACTGGGCGAGGCCGAAGGACAGCCCGCAGGTGAGCGCGGCCGGCCAGACCTCACGCACGCCCTTCCACCCGTCCACGATGCCGACCAGGACGAACGGCACGAACAGAGCCAGGATGGACACCTGCCGACCGGCCATCGCGCCGAACTGCTCCGCGGGCAGCCCGGTGACCTGGCCCATGATGGTGATCGGGTTGCCCAGCCCGCCGAAGGCCACCGGCGCGGTGTTCGCGACCAGCGCGACGGTGGCCGCCTTCAGCGGGTTGAACCCGATGGCGATCAGCATCACCGCGCAGATCGCGATCGGTGACCCGCCGCCGGCCAGCGATTCCAGCAGCGCGCCGAAGGAGAAGGCGATCACGATCGACTGGATCCGCCGGTCGTCGCTGATCGTGGCGAACGATCGGCGCAGCACCGCGAAGTGCCCGCTCTTGACCGTCAGGTTGTAGATCCAGATGGCGTTGAAGGTGATCCACAGGACCGCCAGGACGCTCACCGCCGCCCCGTACACGCCGGCATTGAGCGTCTCGAACAGCGGCATGTGGAACACGGCGATGGCGATCGCGATGGAGATCAGCAGCGCGGCCACGCCGGCCCAGTGAGCGCGCCATTTGAAGACCCCCAGGGCGACCAGCAACGCCAGCAACGGCAGCGACGCGAGCAGTGCTGACATGGTCAGCGAACCGGTCGGATTCAGGTTCTGGGTATACACCGGGCCCCCCGGACGACGTTGTGCCGTGTTCACATAGGTGAACATGTGCCATGTATGCGAACTCATGGTGGCACTAAGCAGCGTCACGCGAAAGGGGTATGCAGAAGCGACCCGCGAGTGCTGACCGGGCGGCGGCTAGCGAAGGTCGACCAGGCGGTTGAGCTTGCCGACGGAGCGCTCCAGGGTGCTCGGATCGACCGCCGAGCAGGTCACCGTGACCCCGACGGTCTCCTTCACCGCCCGGACGAGCTCAGCCGCGGCCAGCTCACCCCGAGCCGCCGAGGTGTCCGGCCGGACCTCGACCCGGACCTCGAGCGCGTCCAGCCGGCCCTGGGTGCTCAGCACCAGCTGGAAGTGTGGTGACAGTCCGGCGGTGCGCAGCACGATCTCTTCGATCTGGGTGGGGAACAGGTTCACCCCGCGCAGGATGATCATGTCGTCGCTCCGGCCGGTGATCTTGTCCATCCGCCGCATGGCCGGGCGGGCGGTGCCGGGTCGCAGCGTGGTGAGGTCGCGGCTGCGGTAGCGGATGATCGGCAGGGCTTCCTTGGTGAGTGAGGTGAACAGCAACTCGCCCTGTTCCCCGTCGGGTAACGCGGTGCCCTCGATGGGGTCGATCACCTCGGGGTAGAAGTGGTCTTCCCAGATGTGCGGGCCGTCCTTGGTCTCCACGCACTCCTGGGCGACCCCGGGGCCCATCACCTCGGAGAGCCCGTAGATGTCCACCGCGTGGATGGCCATCCGGTCTTCGATCTCCGCGCGCATCGGCTCGGTCCACGGTTCGGCGCCGAAGATCCCCACCCGCAGCGACGTGGAGCGGGCGTCGATGCCCTGCCGGTCGAACTCGTCGAGCACGGTGAGCAGGTAGGACGGGGTGACCATGATGACGTCGGGCTGGAAGTCCTGAATCAGCTGGACCTGGCGCGGGGTCATGCCACCGGAGACCGGGATCGCGGTCGCGCCCAGCCGTTCGATGCCGTAGTGCGCGCCGAGCCCCCCGGTGAACAGTCCGTATCCGTAGGCGTTGTGCACCCGGTCGCCGGGACGACCACCGGCGGCGCGGATCGAGCGCGCCATGACCTCTGCCCAGATATCCAGGTCGCCTTCGGTGTAGCCGACCACTGTCGGCTGTCCAGTGGTGCCGGAGGAGGCGTGGATGCGGCGGATGCGTTGGCGGGGGACCGCGAACAGGCCGAATGGGTAGTTGTCCCGCAGGTCGGCCTTGCTCGTGGTGGGAAACGCGGCCAGGTCGGCCAGCTCGCGGCAGTCCTGGGGGTGCACCCCCGCCGCGTCGAAGCTCTTTTTATAGAAGGGCACGTTGTCGTAGGCGTGCCTTAGCGTCCACTGCAGCCGGCGCAGCTGTGTCGCGCGCAGCTCGTCGAGGCTGTACCGCTCGGCCGGGTCCAGCAGATCGTCCGGCGGCGGGTCACCGAGTCGGCGGGTGATCGTGGCGGGCTCGGTCGGTCGGGAGGCTGTGGTGCCAGCGTGCTGCATCGGTGCGTCACATCCGTTTCGTCCGAGTTGAACCGCTCGCCCGACCGATCGTTCGGTTGAACGAGCGCACGTTAGCACGGCGACCAGGCGTCCGGACAGGGCCGGTTCCGTGAACCCCGATGTCCGATTCGTGGTGACGGAGCCGATGAGTTCTCGGGTCGGCGCAGGTCTACCCGCACGAACCCCGGCTTTCGACGGAGGATGACCGCCATGCCCAGCTCTGCCCCGGAAAACACCACAGCCCGCGGCCTGGACGTGCCCGGCGCGCGCCTGTACTACGAGGTCCGGGGCTCCGGCCCGCTCCTGCTGATCATCGGCGCCCCGATGGGCAGCATGTTTTTCACTGAGCTGGCCGATCAGTTCGTCGCCGACCACACCGTGCTCACCTACGACCCCCGAGGGATCTCCCGCAGCACATTGACCGGTCCGGCGGGGGATGACACCCCGGATACCCGGGCCGAGGACGTGCGCGGGCTGATCGAGGCCATGGGCGGCGGCCCGGTCGACGTGTTCGGTAGCAGCGGAGGAGCGATGACCGGGCTCGCGTTGGTGCAGCGCCACCCCGACCTGGTGCGCACCCTGGTCGCCCACGAGCCGCCGCTGATCGACGTGCTGTCGGACGCCGAGGAACAGTTGGCCTGGGGCCAGGAGCTGCACCGAACCTGGCGGGAGGAAGGGCAGGACGCGGCGTTCGGCAAGTTCCTGGCCGGCGCCGGCTTCGACAGCCCCCCGGAGCCGGCCGGTGCTGCCGGGGATGCGCCGGACGGCCCGGGCGAGGACCTGCCGTTCCCGCTGTCCACCGAGGAGATGCGGGCCAACAACGACTACTTCTTCGGCCACATGATGGTGAGCACCGTTCGGTACCTGCCGGACGGCGCCGCGCTGCGCGCGGCGTCCACCCGGGTGGTGATCGGCGCCGGCAGCACCCGCCCCGACCAGCTCACCTACCGCACCTCGGTGGCCACCGCCGAGCTGCTGGGCACCTCGGTGGTGCACTTCCCCGGCGACCACGGCGGCTTCCTGAGCCACACCGTGGAGTTCGCCGAGGTGCTCCGCCGCACCCTGGACGGGTGAGACCAGCTCCATATGGCCCGGCGCCCCGCTCGCGGACATGATGTCCGTGAGCCGAGCCGCTGAAGTAGACTGTACGTACGTACAGCGAGCACTTCACTCGGCCGGGGAGCGGACATGGTGGATCCAGCGGCCGCCGGTGCCGTGCCGGCGGTCAGCAGCGGGGCGGTACCCAACACCGCCCCAGCCTCGGACGGCCCGCCCCCGGGGATCTCCCGGACGTTGGTGCTGCTGTTCGCGGTGGCCAGCGGCGCGGCGGTGGGCAACCTGTACTACGCCCAGCCGCTGCTCGACCTGATCGCCGGTGACCTGCGCATCGGCCAGGGCACGGCCGGGCTGATGGTCACCGCGACCCAGGTCGGCTACGCCCTCGGCATCATGTTCATCGTCCCGCTCGGCGACGTGCGCAACCGCCGCCGGATGGTGCCGCTGATGATGGCCCTGTCCGCGCTGGCTCTGGCCTGCTGCGCCGCGGCCCCGGGGATCGTGCTGCTGCTCTGCGCGTTGCTCGCGGTCGGGCTGACCACGGTGGCGGGGCAGATCCTGATCCCGCTCACCGGTGACCTGGCCGATGAGCGGAGCCGGGGGCGGGTGCTGGGGATCGTGGTCAGCGGCGCCCTGACCGGCATCCTGGTGGCCCGGATCATCAGCGGCTTCATCGCGCACGCGGCCGGCTGGCGGGTGGTCTTCCTGTGCGCGGCGGCGCTGATGCTGGGGCTGTCCGTGCTGCTCTGGCGGGCCATGCCGATCACCCCGCCCAAGTCGTCCCGGTCCTACCGCTCGCTGCTGCGTTCGGTGCCGCGGCTGGTGCGCCAGGAGCCGGTACTGCGGCTCGCGATGGTCTACGGAGTGATCTGTATGGCCACCTTCACCATCTTCTGGACCGGGCTGACCTTCCTGCTCAGCGGGCCGCCGTATCGGTATTCCACCGCGGTGATCGGGCTGTTCAGCCTGGCTGGGTTGGTCGGCTCGATGGCGGCGCAGGGTGCCGGGCGGCTGTACGACCGGGGCTGGTCGACGCGGGCCACCGGGTTGTTCTGGCTGCTCGCCGTGGGCGCCTGGGCGATCTGCGGGCTCGGCCGGTTCTCCCTGGTCTGGCTGCTGATCGGGATCGTGGCGCTGGACGTGGCCACCCAGGGGCAGCGGATCCTGAACCAGGCACAGATCTTCGCCATCTCCGCCGAGGCGCGCAGCCGGATCAACACCGCCTACGTCACCGGCAACTTCGTCGGCGGCGC